>JBGQIO010000026.1:0-26002 GCA_041498515.1 Anaerolineae bacterium | reverse complement strand
ACTCGTTCGTCATGGATCACATGCAGAAGCTCGCTGCCGATGGCTGCGTCTGGGAATTTGGCGGTGTCAATCATGAAGCTACGCCCGTTCAGTGGCTCGGCATGCGCGGGATCTGTTACGTGGAACTGTCAGTTAAGACGGCGTCGATGGACGCGCATTCAGGGCTGGGCGGGTCGATCTTCCCAAATGCGGCCTGGCGGTTGGTATGGGCTTTGAATACGCTCAAAGGGAAAGATGAACGGATCAGAATCCCAGGTTTCTATGAGAGTATCCGTCCACCTTCCAAGAGAGACCTTGAACTTTTGTCTGCACTGCCCGAAGTTGCAGAGGAATACAAGTCGCGTTACGGGGTCAAGCAATTCATCAAGGGTCTCACCGGTGGACTGGATTTACGCATCGAAGAGGTATTCACACCGACCTGTACAATTTGTGGTATCACCTCCGGCTATCAAGGGCCGGGTTCAAAGACTGTCCTACCGGCGCGGGCTTCAGCAAAAGTTGATTTCCGTCTCGTCCCAGATCAGGAGCCCGAGGACATCCTCAAGAAACTTCGTGGTTACTTGGACGCGCAAGGTTTTAGCGATGTACTGATTACCGACCTAGGCGGTGACGCGCCGGCTCGAACCGATCCGGACGACCCATTTATTCAATTGGTCGTAAGGACAGCGGAAGAAGTATACGAGATACCGATGCAGCTCGTGCCGTTGATTGGCGGGTCAGGCCCAAGCCATCCCTTTATCCATGATCTTGGATTGCCAGTCGCCACGGCCGGCCTAGGACATCCTGATACTCGCGCTCATGCACCCAATGAGAATATCCGTCTTGACTTGTATCTTAAACACGCTCGTCATATGGCGCGGGTGATAAAAGAGTTCGCAAAGTAGAGAAATTTAGCAGCGAAGGGGATGCATTGTGAAAATCTCGAGGGATTCTTGATTAATAACCAAGATAGCGTCGAAGATATGTGCGGAAGTTTTTATTTTTTGTGTTTACCACTCTCGCGCTTCATATTTCGATGGGAATCGACCTTGCGGGTACCGGCTTTTACACTCTTCACAATATCAATCCTAGAAGGGATTTGCCCTTTCAACTCAGTAACTTCACCTTCAGTCAAATGACGCCACTCAGCAGGTTTAAGCGTTCCCAGACGCAGTGTACCAATCCGAACGCGTACAATTCGGACGACAGGTAATCCAAGAATAGAACCGATCTCACGGATCTGGTGCTTACGACCTTCTCCCATTGTAAGACGTATCCAGCAGCCTTTCCCCGCCTCGGCTTCGGCATAGACCTTGGCAGGTGCAGTCTTGTATCCGTCTTCGAGAACGACACCGCGCCGCCAGGTCTCAAGTTGTTCAGGCTCGGGCCGCCGGGCAATAAGGACTTTATATTCTTTTTGATGCCCATAACGAGGATGCGTGAGGCGATTTGTCAAATCCCCATCGTTCGTCATCAAGATCAATCCTTCGCTGTCCCAATCCAAACGGCCAACAGGATAGAGATGACCGGTTTCAGGAATTAAATCACGGACGGTTTTACGTCCCACCTCATCTTCAACAGACGATATGATGTTCCGTGGTTTATAAAGAGCGATATACTTTAATCGTTCACGCGCCGGGAGGGGTTTTCCATCCAATGTGATCTTGTCCACTGCAGGGTCGGCCTTTTGCCCTAAAAGAGCAACCTGCCCATTCACCCGTACGCGTCCGGAGGTAATGTATTCCTCACAGGCGCGTCGTGAGCCAAAACCGACCTGTGCAAGGAGTTTTTGAATTCGTTCTGCCATCATCATTCCTTCAACCTAATTTGGAAATTAATACCCATATCACCTTGGGAGGCCGACAGTAGGAAGGGTCGTTACATCACGTTACCCTGATGCTCATGACAAAAGACACTTGAATAATACAAAAACCTTACATATAGTTATGTCGACGTTGGATTGATCAATACGATCCCATGCAGTGTTGGAAAGAAATATTCACACCATAATACACAACTTTCCTTATTCTATCATCCTGATTAAGAAATTGATATGAAGGATAATTTTCCGTCGGAAATCCCCTCATTCATACAAACCGAACGCTTGTATCTACGATCATACCAAACTAGTAATGAGGCATGGTTCTACGAGGTGAGCCAAAAGAACCGTACCCACCTAGCGAAATTTGAATCTAGAAATGTCGTCATGGAAGTTCACACAAGGGAAGACGCTAGAAACATTGTGCATGATCTGACCGTAGAATGGGCCGCTCGGAGGAGTTTCTTTCAATGCGTTTTTGATAAAAACACACATGAAATCGTTGTCCAAATATATATTGGACCACTTAATTGGAATTTGCCCGAATTTGAACTGGGCTATTTTGCTGATAAAGATCATCAGGGTTAGGGATTTGTACCTGAGGCAGTCCAAGAGACTATCCATTTCATTTTCAAACATCTTAACGCTCACCGTATCCGCAAAGTTTGTGACGATACTAATTTGCGCAGTATCGAGTCGCGGAATGATGCGTTATGATCAGGGAAGGACATATCCGTGGGAATAAGAGTGATTCTCAGGATTATTTCACTGGCATAGTGATATTTAGTTTATTGCAGCAGGAATTTAAGACAAAGAAAATCGCTCAGGAGCCTAGGAAAGCTGCTTGACACTATCCGCCTTTACTGACAAAGAGTTACATCCACAAGCTGATGAAGTATCAGCGGTGTTTGGCATAAGAACCGATCTCGTGGATTGAGACGAAAAAATACTCGGTCAACCACTATAATCCGCTATCAAGGGAATTAGGCTAGACCACTAAGGTATTCAGTTTTTGGATTTTACCTAAAACAAAAAAGGTGGATTATTAATAAGACACGATGCAATCGAATTTCCAAGAAAGATTCTATTTCGAAGGGAGATATAATCAACACGATCACACGAATTATTATCTAACCGTGTTCAGGATATCTGATGATTTCAAGTCTTTTACCGCTCTTAAAACCTAACTCTTTAACATCTCATCGTGATTATTATCTGAATCCGTTAAATCCAACGGGGGCAGCTCGGTAATTGAATTCAAACCAAAATGTTGCAGGAAATCGGGTGATGTGGAATATAGGAAAGGGCGACCCGGACCTTCTGTACGACCCGACTCAAATATCAGACCTTTATTCAACAAACTCTTAAGCATGCTTTCCGAGTTCACACCACGTACCGCATCGATCTGCGGGCGCGTAACTGGCTGCTGATAAGCTATCATCGCCAACGTCTCCAATGCAGCCCGGCTTAGATGAGAAGTGGCTTCAAGTCCAAGAAACCGCTCTATTGTCTCGGCGAGCTGCGGCGCGGTCGTCAATTGGACTCGTCCAGCATGTCGCTGGAGTCGTAATCCGCGATTCTTAAGTGAGGATTCCAATTCCTGGAGTGCGGCTTCAACCATAGTCGAATTCACGTCCAGCGCTTCCGCCAAATGGGCAAGAGGCACAGGATCTGGTGCTACGAAGAGCAAGCCTTCAAGCTGAACCGAAAGCGGCAGCTCACTTATTTCGTTTTCGCCCATGCTATAATAACTCACGTTCAATTTCTTGTGAGAGTTTAATGATGAAGAGAAAATCTGCCCTTGCGTTTATCATGTTGTCAATAGCAACCCTGGCTTGCTCCATCTTCGTCGGTGGTCCGCCTTATCCAGGCGCGCCTATCCCGGTTTCCACGGAAGAACAACAAAATTTACAGGCTAATATCGAACAAGCTATCTCGGAAAGTGCACAAACAGGAACTATAACAGTACAAATAACTGAAAGCCAGGTAACTTCGTATCTAGCGTCCAAACTCGATGCACAGGCCAATCCAGTGATCTCCGATCCGCAGGTATTACTGCGTCAGGGACAAATGATAGTTTACGGTAAAGCCCAGAGCGGCATCTTTACTGCAAACATCAGCATCACAGCACAAGTCAGTGTAGACGAGAATGGTCAGCCAAAGATCGAAATCACTCAGACGGATTTTGGACCGCTTCCCGCTCCACAGAAATTCAACGATGCAATCAGCGCCTTTGTACATGAGGCTTTCACGGGATCGCTTGGTCCTGTCGCAACCGGTTTTCGGTTAGATAGTATTTCAGTTGCAGATGGTGTGATGGTAGTCATGGGCCATATCAAGTAGGTCGGATTATACCAGTGGTTCAATTTAATTCTCCGCAAAATGCGTATAAACGATATGGTTACCTCTGCATACTCCTTGCGATAATGCTCATGATACCAATCCTATCAGCTTGTGAGCTCTCACAAGCCGGACATACGGAAATAACTATAACTATCACGACGAATGGGAAAACGCAAAAAGTTAATGTCCCGGCTGGCAGTACGGTCACACAAGCTCTTGAACAAGCCGGTCTCACCCCGGGTGATCTCGATAAATCCGAACCGCCCTTTTATACAGTATTAAGCAGTGGAGATTCAATTAAGTTAACACGCGTGGAAGAAAAATTTCAGACTGAAACACAAACAATACCTTTTGACCGGCAGATCGTGCGAAATGAGTCTTTACCTGAAGGACAGCAGAGACTCGTTCAAGCTGGATTAAATGGTCAAGAAGAAATAACAACACGCAGCGTGCTTGAGGATGGAGTCGAGACTAACAGAACTATCGTCAAGACTGTTATCTTACAGGAAGCCGTGCCTGAAATTTTGATGGTCGGTGCCCAGACATCATTTGCCCCCTTACCCATTCCCGGCAAACTCGCATACCTTGCAGGCGGGAATGCGTGGGTGATGGATACTTCTACATCCAACCGGCGACTGTTGGTGAATACGGGCGACCTCGATGGACGCATCTTTGCCCTTTCTCCTGATGGAAATTATCTTCTTTTTACACGAAAATCCAAGAAACCCGCTGATCAGCAAATCAATACACTTTGGGTCGTCAACACGAAATCCGCAAACCCAAATCCGATCTGGTTGAACGCTGCCAACGTAATACATTTCGCCGCCTGGTTCCCTAATACAAATAACACCGTTGCTTATTCCACCGTTGAACCACGCGGTACGGCACCAGGCTGGCAGGCCAACAACGACCTTTTTAAAGTCACAATCGGTGGACAACCACAAAAGATCCTGGATGCTAACAGCGGCGGCGTATATGGCTGGTGGGGCATGACATTTGCCTTCTCATTGGACGGCCGCCTAGCGTATTCACGCCCGGATAGCATCGGGTTAGTGAGTCAGGGTGGTGGCTATCTAGCCCCGCTCATGGATATAACCCCTCTCCAGACACATAGCGATTGGGCTTGGACTCCGGGAATTAGCTGGGGGGGCGATGGTAAAACTCTCTATTTTGTGGACCACACTTCTGCGCCAGCACCGGTCACCCAGGAGGAGTCACCTTTCTTTGATCTCGAAGCGACTTCACTTACGAACGATGCAACTGTGGAGATGACTCAACAAGTAGGTATGTTTGCCTACCCTTCGGCCTCGCCCGTGCGCGTGAATGGTCAGGAAAGAGCGTATCAGGTCGCTTACTTACAAGCAATATTCCCAGACCAGAGCGAGACAAGCCGATATCGGCTCGTTGTCATGGACCGTGATGGCTCCAACCGGCGTACACTTTTTCCTTCTGCCGATTTGACTGGTATCGACCCGCAGACTCCGGTCTGGGCGCCGCAACCGATCCAAGGTCAAACCGGCGATTTCATAGGACTTGTTTATCAGTGTAATTTATGGCTTATTGATAGCGGAAATAGGCAAGCTTATCAAATTACAGGCGATGGTTTAATTTCAATGATCGACTGGAAGTAATAATCCTTCGCTTCATCAAGGTTTGAATGTGACGAAGCACACCATGAGGTTTTTATGCGAATTCTAATAACGGGGGTGGCGGGGTTTCTTGGTTCTCATCTCGGTGATCGGTTATTATCTGAAGGACATGAAGTCGTAGGGCTAGACAACTTCATAACCGGGAGTCGAGACAATATCGCCCACTTAATGGGAAATGAAAAGTTTACATTTTTCAAACACGATATTTCGAATTACATTTTTGTACCGGGCAAGATTGATGCTGTCCTTCACTTTGCTTCTCCCGCCAGTCCTAATCCCCTTTCGCCTTTAGCCTACTTCAATCTCCCCATCCAAACTATGAAAGCCGGGGCGTTAGGAACGCATAATACACTTGGGGTCGCTAAGGCATATAAAGCAAGGTTCTTACTAGCCTCCACAAGTGAAATATATGGCGATCCTCTTGTTCATCCCCAAGTCGAAACCTATGCTGGAAATGTTGATCCGGTTGGTACTCGCGCTGTATATGATGAAGCAAAACGCTTTGCCGAATCCCTCACAATGGCATATCATCGCCAGCATGGTGTGGATACACGCATCGTACGAATTTTTAACACCTACGGACCGCGCATGGATTTAGATGATGGGCGCGCCCTACCAAACCTGCTAAAGCAGGCCCTTCTCGGTGAACCGTTAACCATCTACGGCGACGGCCATCAAACACGATCATTTTGTTATGTAGATGATTTAATAGAAGGCATTTTCCGTCTGTTATTGTCTGATGAACATCTGCCTGTTAATATAGGCAACCCTATTGAAATGACGCTGATCGAATTTGCAGAAAGAATCAATAAGGTAGTTGGGAGCGTTGCTGGCATTACGTTCGTACCTGATGCCCGTAGCGAAAGAGATCCTCAGCGCCGTCAGCCTGATATCACACGCGCACGCGAGGTTCTCGGTTGGGAACCAAAATATAGTCTAGAAGAGGGCGTACTCAAAACCATCCCATACTTCAAAGGAAAACTCGGACTCGTATGATATCCGTTCTAAATAATTCTGTCGAAAGAACTCGGTTTCTAAAATTTATGGCCGTCGGCGCTTTCGGTGCGATCGTGGATTTTGGCATTGCAAATCTGTTATCACATTTTTTTGATATGCCGCTCGTCTTCGCAGGAACGATTTCATTTGCCTGTGCGATTGTCAGCAATTTCATATGGAATCGATACTGGACTTATCCGGAATCCCGTTCACGGCCGCTGGCACACCAATTAAGCATGTTCTTTGCCGTTAATGTAGCCGGTGTAGCGATCCGTATCCCGATATTGCATTTCGTCGAACCACCGCTCTTTAACTTATTTAAATCTTATCCGCAAGTTGAGTTCTTTTCTCCAGAATTCATTGCAAGGAATGTCACGCTGGCACTGGCGGTTGGAATTGTTATGCTTTGGAACTTCTTCATCAACCGTTATTGGACGTATAATGATGTCTAATCAAGTCGAGGCTATTTATGGCACTCATACCGATCTACAACTCCAAAGGCGATCCTGAAGCGTTCCTTGAATATCCTTATATTTTCAATCGTAATGGCGATTGGATTGGTTGGATCACACCGAAGCGTGAAGTATATTCAGTCATTGGTTATTATGTTGGTTATTTGGGAAATGGTCCCCGAATTCTTAGGAAACGAGCCACCTCTACACTAAAACCACGCCAAAAACCACCATCATACCCTAATAAAATAAATCTGCCAGCAACGATACCGCTCGCCCCGCTGATGAGCGAATTGTCACATAGCACGATTGACGTATTGCTCGACGAACCCGAGCGCCTTCACACCCTTGATGTCGGTGAATTCCGTGAAGATTTGGATTAACATTTTGCCCTATTCGGATACCGACTCGTTCAAAACATCTGGACAACAAAATTCACAAAAGTGTATAAAATCAAAAAAATTGTTTTGTGCCCAGCCATCGTAGAGGGTTAGTGAATTTCATTGTCTCGCCCAATATACTCACCTGTACTAGGCGTTTTTTCACCTTTTTCGCTTTAATCATGGAGTGATGGTATATGGTCGAGTTTCCAAAAGCAAAAAACGTAGGGGCTTCACGCATCAGCATCGCCCAACTAATGCAACCAGAGCATGCGAATAATTTGGGAAACGTTCATGGCGGCTGGATCATGAAATTAGTAGATGAAGCGGGCGCATTGGTATGTATGCGCCATGCCCAGAGGCGCGCAGTCACTGTTGCTATCGACTCGATGGTCTTCCATAACCCAATTAAAATCGGCGACCTCGTCACTCTGAACGCAGAATTAACATATGTGGGTCGCACTTCTATGGAAGTCGAAGTGCAAGTAGAAGCAGAAAATCCCCTAAATGGAGAACGGACTCATACGAATACGGCTTATCTTGTATATGTTGCCCTCGATGACAACGGGCAACCTGCATCGGTTCCTAGATTAATAGCTGAAACTAAGGAAGAAATGAGCAAATTCGAAGAGGCAAGGCAACGCCAGGTAAAACGACTTGCCGCTAAAAAATGAGCCGATTTCCAAGCGGTTTGAAAAAACCTGTTTTTCTACTATTGGGTGTATCAATAGCGATCGGTCTCCTTACCTTCCGTGACTACGGCCTTACCTGGGACGAGCCGCTCTTCTACAAATATGCTGACGCACTAGGCTATGCTTACACCCCTGCTAATTGGGTTAGCGGACATTTCGATCTTAACCAATCGTATGGACCGAGCGCAGACGATCACAAAAACCGAGGACCTGCCTATTTGCTCCTAGCGCGTGAGCCGGTATACCTTATTGAACATTTCAACATAGATATCGGGGCTGCCTGGCATCTCATAAACTTCCTGACTTTTTTGCTCGGTGTCTTTTTTCTTTATCTAATCTGCGAACATTTTATCCAACCTTGGGCTGCCTTCACGGCCTCCGCTCTATTTGCGTCCCAGCCGCTTCTATGGGGTCATGCATTTATCAACCCAAAGGATATGCCCTTCCTTGTTTTTCTAATGGGTTCATTCTATCTTGGATTCCGGATGGTGGATCAATTAGTCGATTCAAATAGGCAACCAGCTCGTAAATTAACTTTTCACATATTATTGCCGGCTCTTTTCCTTGGCATCGCCACATCCAATCGAGTCCTTGGACCCCTGGTCGGTTTTCTCGTTGTAATCTATTTTCTCAGCCGGCATCCAACCTGGCGAACATCGATTTGGATCCTTGTGTATTGCTTACTCTCAATAATAATCATGGTTGCCACATGGCCTTATCTTTGGGAAAGCCCATTACGGTTTTTACAGGTGTTTCAATTCATGTCGGATAATCCGACCGTCCTACCGGTTCTATTCGGCGACCAGGTCTATCGTGCTTATGACCTTCCTCGCCGATATCTGCCCTTCTTCCTCTTCTTTACATTAACAGAATTTGTATGGCCGTTCTTTGTATTAGGGCTGGTTGCGGCTTATCGTAAGTTGAGGAATGACTTTCCTAAATTTATCCACGCCTCCTTAATTCTCGCCTGGTTTGCAATTCCTCTCGCTTACGCTGTTCTTAGCCGCCCACCTATGTATGATGGAATGCGACATTTTCTGTTCACCCTCCCACCAATTTTTATCATTGCGGGGTTTGCTTTCGAATCCTTCTTTGAGTTAATTAAAAAGAAATGGATCAACATCTTATCGGTTCTAGTTGTCCTGCTGCCAGGAGTCTTTGGGATTGCCCAGTTGCATCCTTATGAATATACTTATTACAATTCGTTTATTAGTGGAACCGCAGGCGCGTTTCGTCATTACGAAACCGATTACTGGCTGACATGTTACAAAGAAGCCGTCGAACAATTTAATCAAATTGAGACAAAACCTGTCAAACTCTATGTCCACAGAGAGGCAGATGTTGCACAGCCTTATGCAGCCAAAAACGTAACGGTTCTCGATGAGCGCGGCGCTGAAGGTCAAATTCAGTCAGGTGATTACATCCTCATCAACACCCGCACCAATGAGGACCGAAAGTCCTTCCATGACGCCCCAACCATCCTGAGCATCGGTCGAACTGGAGCGACTTACTGCGTTATAAAGGAATTTCCATGATTACTCATCGCGAGAGACTTGAAGCCTGTTTAATTGGCGAAATCCCCGACCGCCCACCTGTTGCATTGTGGCGGCATTTCCCTGTAGACGATCAGTCACCCGATAACCTCGCGGAGGCGCACCTTGCATATCAACGAACTTATGATTTCGATCTCGTCAAGGTTACACCTGCATCATCGTTCTGTTTAAAAGATTGGGGCGCTGATGATGTTTGGGAGGGTAGTACAGAAGGAACCCGTCGCTATACGAAATATGCGATCACCGATCCAATCGATTGGGAACGCCTATCCGTCATCGATCCGTCTGCTCCCCATCTTGCAGGGCAATTAGCATGTCTCCGGAAAATCCGCCAAGGACTTGGGCCTGATACTCCTGTATTGCAAACTATCTTCAATCCGTTAGCACAGGCAAAACACCTGGCGGCTGATGATACTCTTCTAGCCCATCTTCGCCAATATCCTGAAGCCATAATGAAAGGATTGGACACTATCACGAAGACAACCCATAGATTCATCCAAGCCGCACTTGAGACCGGTATTGACGGCATTTTCTATGCAGTTCAACATGCTCAGGCTTCCTTACTTTCACAGGATGAATTTATAAGCTTCAGCCAAACTTCCGATCTTGCTTTGCTTGGGTTAGCAGGTGACTTATGGTGCAACATACTCCACCTGCACGGCGATCATATCTATTTTGATGTCCTATCGAAATATCCTGTTCACGTTATGAACTGGCATGATCGTGAAACTGCTCCTTCACTCTCTGAAGCGCAAAAAAGGTTCAAAGGAGTCCTATGCGGCGGCCTTAGACGGGACTCACTGGTCTTCCAAACACCTGCAATTATTCAGGATGAAGCAAGAGATGCATTTGAGCAAACTAACCGTAAAGGGTTAATCCTGTCCACGGGTTGTGTTGTCCCCATTACTGCTCCGTTTGGAAATATTCAGGCCGCGCGACAAGCAGCCCATTAAATATGGAAAATTGATGCCGACCCTTGGATTCCTATGAGTATTCGCGTTATTTCCGGCACGGCTAAAGGGCATAAGCTTAAATCGGTACCTGGTGATATAACGCGTCCGATCACCGACCGAGTCAAGGAGGCACTTTTTAACATCATCGGCGCGGACGTAATCGATACATCCTGGTGGGACGTATTTGGCGGAACCGGCGCAGTTGGCATTGAGGCCATCAGCCGCGGCGCGGCTTTCGTACGGTTTACCGACTTGAACCGTACTCCGATTGAAACGATCAAGAACAATTTAACGACGACCCGGTTTATGTCCCAGGCTGAGGTAAAACAAGCAGATGCATTTGCCTTACTTCCTTCACGCGCTGACCTGCAATTTCACTATATTTATCTCGCGCCCCCACAATATCAAGAATTGTGGTCAAAGGCTCTGCTAGCACTCGACAATAACCCTGGTTGGCTTACAGTGGATGGCTGGGCGATCCTTCAAATTGCCCCCATTGAAGGTAAAAGGTTGGACTTGAGGATGCTTGAAGAATTTGATCAAAGGAAATACGGAAACACATTGTTGTCATTTTACAGAAGATCAAGTAATTAGTATCTGCGAAATCTACGCTATAGAGGGTTAAATGGCGAGCCTCACTTGTAAACTCAATTGTCTTATCTTCAATATGACTTTGAGATTTAATCCTGAAATCAATAATTATTTCCAAGGTGCGATGATAAGCACATTATTTGCGTCAGCCGCATGGCCAAGGTAGGTTAAATTCCAAGCTTCAGATATCGTTTTTAATAGCGAATAATGTGTATAAGGTGTTGCATCTTCATAGCCGTTCTTTACCTGGGGTGATACAAGGATAGTGGCAATTCGTCCTCCGGCTTCAGAGGGCAAGCCGCAGCAGGAATGATTTCCCTGTCCTTCGTCCCAGGTTAGGACGATTAGATAAGGTTTACCTTCGGCGTCAAGTGGAGGCAGAAGTTGGTTCATTAGCCCTTTCAGCCAAACGTCGGCAATGTTAACCGAACAGTCGTGAGCATCGTTGCATAAGTTAGGTGTGATGAAAACAAAATTGGGTAGCGTGCCCGCTGCCAGATCAAAGGAAAGCTGAGTAAGCGGAACGATGCTTCGGTTACAACGTGTTGCATCTAAACGGATCGGCTTGAAATAGACGAATGGATTATGCTTCATTGCATAATTTCCGGATTCGGCCCCGGCAAAACATGGTGAAGGCATATCCTCCTGGTATGTTTTCCAAGTTAGGTCGGCTGCCTCGATTAAGTCAGGTAGAGTGGAACCGTCTTCAATGCAGCTTGTGCAATCGAAAGTCACACCAAAAGTATCTCCTCCGATCATCGCAAGATAATTCGGCAGGCTGGGATGTGTTTCAGCATAAAACTGAGTAAGTAATGTAAATGATTTGGCGAGTTGGTTAAAAAACGGCATTTGAGGATTATTTACTACCGTACCAAATTCCTTGTTCTCAAAAACCACAACGATGATGTGTTTAAAATCGGGTACGAGGGGTACTGGCGTAACAATCGATGTCGGTGTTACGGTTGGGGTCTCGGTCGGAACGAGGCTTGGGGTTACCGATGGGGAGACCATTGTCGGGACTACCGTCGAAGTTTGGGTTGGAGGCAAAGATATACAAGCTACGAAAATGAATTGCAAAAAGCAAACCAAAAAAGAAAATCGTCGTAAAGCCATTTTTGGGATTACTCCTTCACAAGATTAATATCAGAATTGTTTCCCGCCAATAACCGGACAAGCCTAGTCCTGTAATTCGCAATCATCTCTATATAGCGGCGAAGTCGGATTCTTGCTACAATCATACCAAAATCCATTTCCAGAGACGGAGGCAACCTTTATGGATATTAACATCGTCAAAATCGATAAACCTGAAACCGCCAACTTCATACTCGGTCAATCACATTTTATTAAAACAGTAGAGGATGTTCACGAAGCGCTGATTAACACGGTGCCTGGTATCAAATTTGGGATGGCTTTTTGCGAAGCATCTGGTAAATGTCTCGTCCGTTACACAGGAACCGATGAAACCATGATTGATCTTGCCAAAAAGAATGCTTTGGCAATTGGAGCCGGGCATTCATTTATTCTATTTTTGGCAGAGGGTTATTTTCCATTAAATGTTCTGAATGCTATCAAAACAGTGCCGGAAGTCGCTCGCATCTTTTGTGCAACCGCCAACCCAACCGAAGTATTGGTAGCACAGACTGATCAGGGCCGTGGGATTCTCGGCGTTGTGGACGGCTCCTCACCTAAAGGTGTAGAAAACGAGGAGGATATTGCCTGGCGAAAAGATCTGCTCCGTAAAATCGGTTATAAATTTTAACAAGTGTTATCTGGAACCAGGCTGAAATCAAATTACATAATTTAGTAGATCAGGATTCCGAGAGAATATCGATTATTAGAGCGTGACGTATATCGCACTCCAATAATCGACCTCCTTCAGCATAATTTGTGAATTATTTTAATAAAAATGTTTCTAACATGAGGCATCCATGACCACTTCCCGTACACCAAGCCGAATTATACCGAGTGCCTTTCCGGGTATTACTCCGACGGAAGTAGAAGAGTTGATTTCAAACAGCAAAATCAACAATTACCCTACGGGATCGATATTATGCCGGGAAAATAACATAGAGCAAACTTTTTATATGATCCTCGATGGTGAAGTCGAAGTATCAAAGGTTGTAAACAATACCGAATCGCGCTTGCTCAAGACACTTGGTGCGGGAGATTTTTTTGGGGAAATGGCTTTGATCCACAACGCCCCTCGCGCAGCTACAGTAGCAGCCAAGACCCCCCTAGTTGTCCTCGAATTGAACAAGGAAAGCTTCGACCGCGTTTTGCATCGGTCAAGTAGTGTTGCCCTGGCGATGGTCAAGGAGATTAGCAGCCGACTCCGTCAAAACGATGCTATGGCGATCGAAGATCTTCGCCTTCGAGCGGGTGAATTAGCCGAAGCCTATCAGAAGTTGGCCGAGCAGGAGTTGGCCCGCCGTGAGTTTCTAACCAACGCCGCCCACGAACTTCGAACTCCATTAACGGCTGCCAGTGGTTATTTACAAATCCTTCAAAAAGGGATGTTGACCGGTGATAGCCTGAATGAGGTCTTGAGGACGGTTTCAAGAAATGTAAGTCAGATCGTAACACTTGTCAACGATATCCTTTTCTTACAAGAAATAGACCTTGTTCTTCCGGACTTTCAACCCGTAGATATGGGGAGGATCGCAGTTTCCGTAATTGAAAAATATGGAAATAAAGCCGAAGAACACCATGTTCGCCTCAGAGTTAAAGGAGATAAGAACCTTACGCAAATTGCAGGCGATCCCAAGTCTTTGGAACGCGCAATGACCGCCCTCATAGACAATGCCATTAAGTTCAGTCCGCGCGGCGGCGATGTGGAGATTAGTTTTAGCTTAAAAAGCGGTACGCTATTGGTAGCGATTGAAGACCATGGCATAGGTATCGCGCCTGAAATGCTTCCACGCATCTTCGATCGCTTCTATCACCTTGAGAAAAGCGGCGATGACCTATTCGGCGGTCTCGGCCTCGGACTTTCGATTGCGCGTCAGGTAATTGTCCAGCACCATGGAAAGATCGATGTGGAAAGCAGACCTGGTCGAGGCAGTACCTTTACAATGTTTTTACCGGTCTGGATGAATGAAAAGGAGAAAACCTGATGAATAAAAGACGGCATCTTTTAATTCGAAATATTGTGCTAATCGGAATTGTGGTAGGATGTGCGCCATACAGCACACAACGGGATATTTCCTCTTAGAGAATTATTTCATCCCAGATTAAACCAACCAAAATACCCTCGTTCAGCCTTCAATAACAAGAAATCAGGCGGTTTGAAGCCGCCTGATTTCCTAATCTGCAAACACCATAACAAGATCCTGATCCTCATTATAAAATGAATATGCCGAAAAAGGTGGATCCCCAGGGTGTAGACCGTGGATTCTTGCAAGTAGGAAAGGCAAATCCTCAACAACCGGAAGATCGACCACCTGTTCATATTGGACCCATTCAGCAGTTCCCTCGTTCGACGCGATTGGCTCGCCCCCACAACTTATTCCACTGAAAACATATAAACAAATACCTATATCGCCAGCATTTACAATCACCGTACCACATAGCTGCAATTCTGCGTCGAGCCCGGTTTCTTCGAGGAGTTCTCGCCGCGCTGAAGATAGGATATCCTCGCCCTGTTCTACATGACCACCTAGGCCATTATACTTTCCTGCCCAAAGACGTTTCGTGGATTCGCCTTTCAAGAGCAGATAGGAATCCCCGCGCCGCAAGAATATTACGGTTCGAGGTATGAGCGAATAGCGATTGTTTGTGATACCTTGATCGGATTTCGGCATGAACCAATTAATAGGTGATAGAACCAGGTTAAATCGCCTATTGTCAAAAGGTAATTTATTAATCGGCCAGGTCATCCGCCATTTTTACCTCAGCACTCTCGCCAAGATAAAATTTCATATCGGGTGCAATGGGTATCGGCTTAATATACTTCTCAACGTATTGGCGTGTGTCTTTCATGCCCAGCAGCTTGAAGAGCTTTTCAAATTGGTCTTCCCAGGCCGCGCTCAACTTATCCTTCTCCTTCTGCGGTAGAGCGTACATTTTCGCCTTGAACGCACCGATTGCGTTCTTGCGGGTTTTATAAATAAACTGTTCGTCGGTCATCCCGGGTTTTCGCTCGGATGCGGAATTTGCGTCCAACCAGGCATACATTTCTTTCGTTAAATCAGCGGGCGCATTATCATAAAACATGTTCATAAAGTTGGTCGCCAAATGCACTTCGATCGCCTCGTTCTCGACAAACTTATGGAATGCATCTTCTGGCAGTGTGGATGCGCCATGCTGGACCGTCCCACCCAGCTTGTAATCCCTGCGTGCGACCCGTGATAACTCGCGCAGTGTATCGAAATCAATGCTCACTTTCGCTAACGTGCCATCCGGAAGAACCGTACCGCCATGGGAGGTTCCGGTTTGGATACTAATCTTGCTAAGACCCGGTTTCCCGGGCACGAGTTTCTTCATCGCTGCGTTATACCCATCCATGAAAGCGCGAAGTTCTTCCTCGGTCGAGTTATGACCACCGACTTCGCCGATCTCGCCGCCAATTGATATTGTCACGTTTTTCGGTTCAGTTTGGCGAATGTTTGATCCAAATTCAGCTGATAGACTACAATTTGTCGCTTGCTGCTCAGGCACAGAAGATTTGCTTATATCTACAAGAGTTGAGGTATCTATATCAATGTTGAAAAAGCCTGATCCAATGGCTTCTTGGATCAGGTCCTTTACGGCATTAATTTCTGCTTTTGGTTCTGATGCGAATTTCTTAGCTGATACCTGAAAGTGGTCGCCTTGGATGAAAACCGGTCCGCTCCAATCTTCTGCAATCGCAGCCGCCAGGATGTTCGCAGAATATTCCGCCGGACGTTGTGCAGTATAACCAATTTCTGATCGGGCGATTTCGAAGATGAATGCTCCGGCATTCATCTTTTTCGCACCACGAAACATGGCGCACGCGGCGTGAAATGAAAGTACACGCAGATTGAATGCAGGTGTCGTGAACGTCATAGGAATATCGCCGCGGCCGCGCGCCAAATAAAGCTCTTGTATAGAAGCCGGGACAATACCCAACTCCAATGCTGCAGAGCGAATGATATACCGAGCCCAACCTTGGGTAGCACCTGAGCTAAGCGCTGATGCCTCGACTAATTTGCCAATATTGGCGCGGAACTTTCCAGCATCTCTCACTCGTACAACGCTGCCCTCTACAACTACGCTGTTTCCCACAATAGAATGTAACTCTTTCAATTCGGACATCCGTCCACTCCTTATTAAATAATTGTGCAATACTTTGATTATACTTCGTCTTGTTGATATACTAAATGTGGTCTTTCCACAGAATCTTCTCAAACTCGGTTTTGAAGTACACTCGTAGGCTAATTCGGTTCAAATCTAGAAAAGTCCCCATCATTTTCTTGCCCTGCTTTCCCTTGCCAGACTACAGTAGCATTAAACGGTTATTTATTAACTAAATTTTTAAGATATTCTCGTGATTGCCTATTTTGTCTTATCCTTGGTTTTCAGCCTATCCTAGTACGACCCATTAAATATGACGGATACTGGATAGGGAAATTTTACAAACTTTCATACTCCCATGTCGCACTTTGTATCTGACTACTCAAGCACCATAGTATAATGGGTTGAGACGAATTGAGGACAACTCCGTATATCATTGCAGGAGGCACAAATGACTGATATGTATCAAAACGTGAGCGGCCAGGTTGATCCGTTCAAAAAACTGGTCTCATATATCCCTGGTTTTAGCGGCTATGTGGAACGCCAAAATCGGCGGGACGCGGACAAGTTAGTGCGCGAGACCGTAGCGCGCCGTTTCACTGAACTCTGGAAGCGTACTTCGAACTTGCAAGTGGATATGGTCAGCGCAGGGAAAATTGAATATGTGGACGATTTGGAGAAAGCAGCACTCCAACTCCGCACATTTATTGATAAGGTCAGCACAGCTTCGCGTGGTTATTCCGGCTTATTCGATGCAGTGAAGATCAACGAAAAGGAATTGGAACAGTTATATAACTTCGATCTGGCCTTCTTTGAACTTGCCGATCAAGTAGGTCATGGGCTTGACAACGTCGAAGCTAGTATGGGTGATGACAATGCCCTGCCCGCTACAATCCGCAACCTTACCTCGCTGGGTCGGCAGGCTGTTGATACATTCAACCGCCGTTCTGAAGCCTTCACAGGAAACGGGAAATAACCCATAATATTATTGTGAGGAGTAAAACCCCACACAATAATATTCCCCAAATCCCTATGTGGCATGAATATTTAAACGCAACGTCTACAAAAGAGGTGCTTACGAGCCTGAACGAGAAGGGCGAACGGGCCCGCATTGTCGCCGGCGCAACCGACTTGATCCTTGAACTTGAGCGCGGTGTCCGCAAAGGGATTGAAACCCTGATTGATATTACCCGGATCCCTGGCCTGGATCGCATCCACCTGGACGAAGATGGAGTCATCCACCTTGGTCCATTGGTAACACATAACCAATGTGTGGCTTCAAGATTGATATGCGAAAGAGCCTATCCTTTGGCGCGCGCTGCATGGGAAGTAGGCGCCCCTCAGATTCGTAATCGTGGAACGGTCGCGGGAAATCTTATTACAGCCTCGCCAGCTAATGACACAATCACACCACTCATAGCATTAGGAGCCTCTTTGACGCTTGCCAACACAAGCGGCGAACGACAGGTCGCGTTGAAAGACTTCTATACCGGTGTCCGGAAGACAATCATGCGTCCTGACGATATGCTGGTGGATATCTCCTTCCCTGCCATGACGAAGAACCAGCGGGGAACGTTTATTAAACTTGCCCTCCGGCGTGCACAGGCAATATCATTAATCAATGCGGCCTTAGTCTTGACTTTTAAGCGAGATACCATTACGCATGCTTCGATCACACTTGGAGCTGTAGCACCAACCATCATGCACGCCCCGGAAGCAGAGGCTTATCTCATCGGCAAAATACTAACAGATGATGTTATCTCCCAAGCTTCAGAATTGACTATGAACGCAAGTCGACCGATCGACGACCTTCGCAGCTCAGCAGCATATAGGCGCGAGACAGTTAAAGTTATTACAGCTCGTGGATTGCGTTCTGTACGCGAGAAAACAGAACAGGTGGGATTCCCTGATGAACCTGTGTTGTTATGGGGCAAAGAAAAGACAAACGGGGTGGCCCCTATTTCAACTACCGACCAAGAGATGAAGGCACGACTTTGGGTGTCTAAGGAAACGATCATCCGTACGAGGATCAATGGCAAAGATTACACTTTTACTAGTGGACACGATAAAACCCTCCTCCGGTTGCTGCGAGAAGAGGCTACTTTGACTGGGACCAAGGAGGGTTGTGCCGAAGGAGAGTGTGGCGCCTGTACAGTTTTTCTGGACGGTAAGGCGGTCATGTCGTGCCTCGTCCCTGCGCCGCGCGCCCATAACGCAGAAATTGTCACCATAGAAGGTTTGGTCAAAGGAGAACAGTTGCACCCGGTGCAGCAAGCGTTCATCGATGACGGCGCTGTCCAATGTGGATATTGTACGCCTGGTTTTATTATGTCTGCTGTAAAATTATTAGAAGAGAAAACTCATCCATCGAAGGATGAGATCGAACAGGCCATCACAGGCAACTTATGCAGATGCACAGGTTACTATAAGATCGTGAAAGCTATCGAGGATGCAGCACGGATCAATGCCTAAGAGGAATCTATGACAAAGTATACAACTGCAAACCAAAGGAGAAGACAAACCCCACGTGAAGAAGAGGTCCATGCGATTTGGCGCGGCATTGGATGCCTGTTAATTTTGATTGTGCCAACCATGTCTTTTTTCCTTGCAACCGCATCCTTACAATTAGCAGTCGATCAAAATTGGCCCATGCCCTATCAATTAATGGGATATCCGGTCATGCCTGATTTGCTCTGGAAAGCGGCGGGACTCACCTCCCTGCTTGTTTTTATCCAAAGTCAAAATAATCTCTACGCCGTTCTAACGATAACATTAGTTTATGTTGTAATCTTAAGCGCTCTGGTTTCCTTAATCTACGCATTTGTGTACAGGTATGTAGGTCCTTCCCGTTACGGTCCTCAAGATGCACCACCGCCCAAAATCAAAGTGAAACGCTATAAAAGATGATTTTGCTGGATTATCTGAATTAATGTGTGAGAAAGCATTAGTATTTCTTAGAATCTCACAACACCATCGACTTAAAGCGATAATATATTTTTACAATATCTAGTGATATACGAATGAATTTATGAGGATTTTAAGCAAACTTAATACTTGCCTTAATCTTCAGGCAACGTTGAGTTTTCCTCTCCTTGGAATCCATCACGTGTAGCTTCGGGCGCTGGCTGTTCAATCTCAGGCCATTCTTTTTCTTCTGGTTCTACTCCCGCCTCTCCTTCTGCTCCAGGTTTATCTGATTCGACAACAGACTCATCTCGTATTCCTTCGGCAGCAGATTCTTCACTTGATTCTGATTCATTTTCGTCAAGACCTTGCTCCTCTTCAGATAAATCTTTTTCTTCTACCTTCGGCTCATCATTTTCAACCTCCTCAACAGATTCATTTTTATTTCCCTCAATTGATTCCTGAATCTCTTCAGCCTGATTTTCTCCCTGCAGAACCTCCTCTTCCTCAGTCTCTTCCTCTGTTGCTACTTGCCTTGGCTCAACCACTTTCTCCTCACCTTCATCTACCGGGTTGGTCTCCTTCTCTTCTAATTCTTCAGCTTCCGGTGATTCTTCAGTCTTCTCAAATTCGTCCCCGGATACCTTTATACCGTTAAACCCCTTTCCCTTATTATCAGCATCAAATATGTTAGGTTTCAATTCATCCTTATCAACTTCATCGAAACCGGTATCCTGGATTTCCCAGTCTAACGATTCTGCCTTTTTTTCTCGTCCCCAAGTTGAGACGACATAATCGTACACTTTTGGCATCAATTGTTGTAGTGATTTCATAGCACTGGAATACGATTGGTAGACCGTCGGGTCCGCTAATGATCCTTTTCCCAGATCCGCGTGGACCGCGCTCAACATTGCCAAGGCTTCTTCTGACGAAAGATCTCCCGCTTGAAGCTGAGATAGAAAATAATTCAATATTTGCCGTGAATTGGAACCGTGGAACAGATTATTGGATTCTGGTATAGACATTCACACCTCGCAAAGTAATTTATAGATTGCGTTGCTCGAATATACGGTTAGCTTCACATAGGGACAATCTCAAGCGTTGTATAATACAGTTACTCTTAGTCGATTCGGAGAAGGATATGCCAGTTATCGGTCAATCCCTACCTCGTGTAGATGCCTACAGCAAAGTTACGGGCCAAGCTGCTTATTCAGGTGACCTGATCATGAAAGATATGTTATTCATGAAGATCATGTTTGCCGAACGGCCTCACGCGCGTGTTTTAAGGATTGAAACGCACCAGGCTGAGTCAGCTCAAGGGGTCGTAGCGGTTTATACAGCAAAAGATCTGCCTGTTAATGAATATGGCCTACAAATTCCAGATCAACCAGTCCTTTGCGGGCCGGGTTCCTCCAAACCTTACACCGATATTGTACGCTTCATTGGTGATCAAATTGCGGTAGTCGTCGCTCAAAGCGAAGCCGAGGCCCAAGCTGCCATCATATTGATCAGGGTGGAGTACGAGGATTTGCCCGTAGTAAGTGATCCCAAGGAAGCGATGAAACCTGAGGCAGCAATTCTTCATCCGGACCGAGGCAATACGAACGTTTGTGTCCATTATAAGATACGTAAGGGAGATGTGGAAACCGCATTTAAGAACGCCGATGTTATTATTGAAGGAGAATATCGATCACCCGCTCAAGAACATGCATATCTTCAACCTGAAGCGGGCCTAGCCTATATTGACGAGGAAGGCCACATTACAATAGCCTGCGCCGGACAATGGACTCACGCCGACCGCGAATCGATAGCCCATGCTCTCGGTCAGCCTGTCGAAAAAGTGCGGGTGATCTATCCTCCCATAGGCGGAGCCTTTGGCGGGCGTGAAGATCTCTCAGTGCAAATCGTTCTAGCTCTTGCAGCCTGGAAATTACAAAGGCCGGTTAAGATAATCTGGAGTCGCCGCGAGTCGATCATCGGTCATGGTAAAAGGCATCCAATAATCATGCGTGCAAAGTGGGGAGCGACAAAGGATGGTAAATTGATCGCTGCTGAAAATGAGTTGATTGGAGATGGCGGGGCGTACATGTATACATCAAATAAAGTCCTGGGAAACTCAGCTGTTACTTCTACAGGACCTTACTTTATCCCGAATGTCAAAACTGACGTGTACGGAGTGTACACAAACAACATCCCCGGTGCGGCATTCCGTGGTTTCGGTGCGCCGCAAGCATTGTTCATGGCCGAAAGCCAGGTCAATAAACTTGCTGAAAAACTTGGCTTGGATCCGGTCGAATTTCGTTTGATCAATGCACTTAAGGACGGTTTACCGCTTGGGGTAGGTACACCGGCTCCAGGTCCAGTAAGTGTTCCGCAAGTCATCGAAGCCGCGGCTAAAAAATTCGGATGGAATCAAAAACGGACAAAGAAAAAAGCGGGATCCTCCTACCCGGTCGGTCAGGCTATTGTTCATGGACGGGGATTCGCAGCAGGATTCAAAAACGTCGGATTTTCATTTGGTTACCAGGAAAATTCATGGGCAAAAGTGGAAATTCACGGCAATGGCAATATCGAAAATGTGATCGTCCATCATGCAGGCGCCGAAGTCGGCCAGGGCACTCATACCATTATGGCTCAAATGGCTGCAGAGGTAATTGGCATTACGCCAGCACATGTAAAGGTTATCCCATCAGACTCAGCCACGCAAGGGAATTCCGGTTCTTCTTCTGCGTCGCGCATGACATTCATGGCCGGTAATGCAATTAAAGGTGCTGCAGAAGCAGCTCTACATAAATGGCAAAACGAGGAACGTCCCGCCATCGCCGAATTCACATATCTCGCTCCAATGACGACTCATTTCGATGAGGAAACGGGTTATTCTACACCCAATTTTTCTTATGCTTATTCCGCAGAGGCTGTTGAGGTCGATGTCGACATTGAAACCGGACACGTAAGGATAACGAGAGTTGTCGTAGCCGATGATGTCGGCAAAGCAATAAATCCTGACCTTGTTACAGGCCAGATCGAAGGTGCAGTGGTGCAAGCTCAAGGGTATGCCATTACCGAAGATTTTAAAACCAAAGAAGGTCGAGTCCTGACTGATCAATTCAGCACTTACCTGATTCCGACAATTTTGGACATACCCGGAAAAATTGAATCAGTGATCGTTGAAGTCCCTGATCCAAACGGTCCCTGGGGCGCACGCGGACTCGGTGAAATTCCCTTCCTGCCGCTGGTACCCGCCATCGCTGCGGCTATCCATGATGCTACAGGCGTTTGGATCAACGAATTCCCCTTCACACCTGAACGTGTTTTGCGCGCCCTTAACAAGATTAAATGAGCTGGGATTTCATCTATCGAGGTGAAACCAAAGACCTCGATGATGCAATGCGTAATACCGCTTCCAGTGGCTCCTTTATCAAGCTTCACGATGGTTGCACCCACTACGAAATTGATGGTATTCCAACCGAAGTCCCGGTTGTTTTGATTCATGGTTTTTCTGTCCCGTATTTCATTTGGGATCCTACCTTCAAAGGTTTGACTTCACATGGATTTTACGTCATGAGATATGATCTCTTCGGCCGAGGGTTCTCCGACCGACCGCGTTTAAACTACGATATCAACCTGTTTGTACGACAATTACACGATCTGCTCAATAGCTTTAAATTCCCTCTGGTTAATCTCATTGGACTCTCAATGGGTGGAGCTATAGCTTCCGCCTACACAGTAGATTCACCCAGCCGGGTTCGTCGATTGGTATTAATTGATCCTATCGGGGTGGCAGCCATGCCATTAAACCTTATATACAGGGCCGCAGTCTTACCCGGGATAAGCGAATTAATCCTGGGGCTTGCAGGTACAAAGGAGATGGCAAGTAGTGTAATTACAGATTTCTTTGACACTGAGTACATTAAGGAGTTTCAAAATCAATATCTAATCCAAATGAGTATTAAAGGGTTCAAGCGGGCCATCCTATCGACCCTCCGCAACCGGATGGTAAACGGCTTCCCATTGATATATAAACAGCTAGGTAGGTTACAAATACCAGTTATGCTCTTATGGGGACAGAATGATCGAACCCTGCCTTTGGAGCAAAGCGAACCGCTATTGAGGCTCATTCCAAAAGTAGAATTTCATTCGATCGAAAATAGCGGTCATATACCTCATTACGAAAGACCGGATATCGTAAATCCTATCCTCATTAAATTCCTTAACCAATAATGATCCACAAACTTCACAATATCATCTCAAACCACAAATACAAAATTGGGGTTTTTGTATTATTGTGTGCTGCTTCTGCTGTATGCATCTCACTTGTGGTCGCAAGGATCGCTTACAGTTCCTCAAATCGATATATAAATCTCGTTTGGAATCTCTTTCTGGCATGGATACCTTTTGTATTGGCGTACCTCGCCTACATTTTTTCGTGGCGGCGCTCTTTAATGATCTTTGCAATTCCCACCTTTGCATTTTTTTGGCTAATCTTCTTTCCTAACGCCCCATACATACTGACCGATTTACAGCACCTAAGCCAAGGATCCAACTCCGTACCTCTTTGGTATGATGTGATCATGCTTATCTGGTTCTCATGGACAGGGATGCTGCTAGGAATCGTCTCTCTCAACCTCATGCAGGAGATCATTAAACGTCAAATTAGCCGATTGGCCGGTTGGTTTTTCGTAATTATGGTCGCCGGCCTAAGCAGTGTCGGGCTTTATGTCGGTCGTTTCATTCGCCTCAATAGTTGGGATGTTTTACAAAATCCAGGTGGCTTTGCCTCTAATATTTCAGAGTGGCTTTCAGACCCCAGCCTCCGTTCATTGGGATTCATTGCCCTTTATACTCTCTTTTTTATATTTATTTATCTAACGATTTATGCTTTCGGCCATATTCTTAAAGAGGGACCAAATAAATCCAAATGACTGCGCTCATCTTATTGCGTGGTGGTGGCGATCTAGCCAGCGGTGTGGCACTCCGTTTGTTTCGCGCTGGGCTTAATATCGCCATAACAGAACTACCTCAACCTCTCGCCGTTCGCCGGACTGTTTCTTTTTCGGAAGCGATTTATGAGGGGGAGACGGTTGTCGAAGGGATTATTGCGAAGGCGGTCACCGATCCTACAGATACACTCAAGATCTTGAACATTCTTGCCAAACGGCAAATCCCGGTACTGGTTGACCCCGATTGTGTCTCTGCACGGTCATTGAATCCTCTTGTAATTGTCGATGCACGCATGACTAAACAACCACCCGAACGGTTATTTCATCAATCACTCCTTTATTTGGGCTTGGGACCGGGATTTACAGCTCCGATCAATTGTCATGCAGTAGTCGAAACACAGCGCGGACACACCCTCGGCCGCGTGATTTGGAAGGGAACTTCCTTTAACGACACTTCTAAACCTGAAGGCGATCCACGACGGGTTCTGCGTGCCTCGATGGATGGGATTTTCAAGTCAGATGCAAAGATCGGCGAAAGGTTTGAGATAGGCCAGTCAATCGCAGCCATTGATGGTGAAGCGATCACAGCGCCATTTACTGGTGTTTTACGCGGACTCCTCCGTCCGGGATTGAACGCTGTAAAGGGAATGAAAGTCGGTGACATCGATCCTCGCAATGACCCTCGCCTTTGCCAGCTCGTGTCTGATAAATCATTGGCTGTTGGTGGCGCCGTCCTCGAAGCTCTGTTATCGCGTCCGGAAGTCCGGATCAAACTATGGGTTTAACTCTATCCAAGGCGCTGAGATTATCGTCTACTCCGTGTATAGCTTTTGTCGGCGCGGGTGGCAAAACCACAGCAATGTTCCACTTGGCGCGCGAGTTTTCTAAACCCGTTATCGTTACAGCCACGACCCATCTTGGAAACTGGCAAATACCGTTAGCCGATCAACATCTCATTCCAACTTCAATGCAGGAAATTGTCGAGGCTCAATTTAAAGGTGTGAGTCTGATAACAGGAGCGATCGGAAAAGATGATCGTACAAAAGGAATAGATGGAGACTTTATAATTTGGCTACGCGCAGAAACCAAAAACCGCCACCTGCCCTTACTTATTGAGGCCGACGGAGCTCGCCAGAAATCACTCAAAGCGCCAATGTACTACGAGCCTTCCATTCCGGATTTCGCAGACAGCGTCGTTGTTGTAGCAGGTATGTCAGCGCTAGGCAAATCATTGTCTGAAGAAACCGTATATCACCCAGAACTATTTTCTAAACTTACAGGCTTGCAGATCGGGCAAATCATTACGCCTGATTCAATTGTTCAAGTCTTATGCCACTCCAATGGTGGACAAAAAAATATACCACCTGCGGCACGTCGAACCGTATTCCCTGCGTCGCCCGAAGACCGGTAGCCTGCTTCTTTACGGCTACGAGCAGACGAAGAACGGCGCGAGCACCGATGACATCCGTGCGTACAAGGTTGCGGAGATCGATCAGGT
>JBGQIO010000025.1:0-26015 GCA_041498515.1 Anaerolineae bacterium | reverse complement strand
GACCGGACCATCTTTACACACAAAATAAGGGCCGAGTTGACAGTGCCCACACGAACCCTGACCGCATTTCATGTTGCGTTCCAATGAAACAAAGATGTTTTCGGGCGGGATGCGTCGGGCGAGTGCTTCGTAAATCACGAAGCGGATCATGATCTCAGGGCCGCATGTCAGCACGGCAGTTTTATGTGAGTCGATCCGGAACTGATAGAACCACATGGGCACCACGCCAACGCGACCAGTCCAATTCGAGTCCCCTCGGTCGACGGTTAATTCAACGTCGATTTGGGCTTTACACCAAGCCTCATGTTCGGCAGTATACATTAATTCGTTTGCCGTTCGCGCTCCATACAGCAGGGTCACCTTTCCATATTTTTCGCGGTTGTGTATTATGTGGTAAATAACTGGTCGTAGAGGAGGGAGGCCAACACCACCACAGGCGATGAAAACATCTTTGCCTTCCAATTCTTTTACGGGCCAGTTTGTACCAAATGGTCCGCGCAAGCCGACCACATCACCTACTTTTAACCTGCTAACAGCCCGAGTCACATTTCCGACGAATCGGATTGTATGGCCAATCGACGTGTGATCTGCCGCATCCGAACTTATTGATATCGCCGCTTCCCCAATACCTGGTAGATAAACCATATTGAATTGACCCGGTTGGAATCGATAGGAAGCCTGCATGGCTGGATTGGCGAATTTAAGCCAGTATGTGGATATATCCGAGGTTTCGTTAGTGATGGTGGTTATTTCCGCCCAGCGAGGTCCTTTGTTGGGGTATGTTATTTTTTTTGTTAATGTTGCCACTTGAAGATTCGTCATTGCTGGGCCTCTTTCCGCAGCATCGAGACTTCCCTGGTTATATCAATTTCGGCGGGACACCAGGTAATACACCGTCCACAGCCTACACAACCGAAGGTACCATATTGCTGTTTCCAGGTTCCTAATTTGTGTGATAACCACTGACGATATCTGGAAGAAATGGTCGGTCGTGTATTACCACCTACGACGTAGGAATAACCCGGATTGAAGCAAGAATCCCAAACTCGCTCACGTCTTGTCTCTGTTCCGCTCAAATTCATCTGATCAATGGCATCCCAACAAAAACATGTGGGGCAAACTTGTGTACAATTGGTGCAGCTCAAACAGCGTTTGGCAATTTCTTGCCAATACGGATTGTCCAAATTGTTCAAAATCATATCTGGTAGATCACTGATAACCAGGGTACGACCCATCTGTTGGGCGGCATTTTCGAGGCCTCGCTCTGCATTATTTAGTACGAAGGCGCTAGACAGCTCAAAGGGTACGCCCGTCAAGAGATTGCGGGCTAATTCTGATCCGATTGTTAATAGAAAAACTTCATCGAGTTCGGTCATACATAAATCGAAGCCATCTTTTACCCGGGGACCGGTCTCCATAGATGCGCAGAAGCATGTCCCAGCTGGGTGTAAGCAATTTACCGCGAGAATAAAGACTTTTACTCGCCGAGCATGATAGACTGGATCATTGAAGTCTTCGCGCAAAAACGCTTTGTCTTGAATTTGAATGGCTGCCATCTCGCAAGCTCTTACTCCGATGAAAGCATAACTGGGTATATCCTGCGTGGGAGTGATTAGTTCCCAGTTTTTGCCATTTTTCTGTAGAGTTAATAAATCGAGTCTGGGAGGAAAAAGGTATTGCTTCCATGATTGGGAGCCTGGAATCAGATCGAAATACCGGTGATGTCCATTGTGGATAAGGCGAAATCGTCCGGCTTCCTGCTCTGTAACATACCCCTGAGGAAGGTCATTCAGGCTTTCAATCGGTTCATAAACTAAGGTATCATTTTTGATATGGGGACCAATAGTTTGATAACCCGCTTCCCTCAAGCGACTTAATATAATATCGAAAGCCTGTTTCTGGATGGAGATTGTGCCCCCGATTTCTGGTCGGCGATCATTAGGCATTTTTTGTCTCCGGGTTAGCAAACATGTCTAAAAGCTGCAATCGGGTTACGAGCAGCCGGCCGGCAACAACATTGGCCAGCCTGCGCATGACCAGGTATCCGAGGTCGTGATCTTCATCGCAAGCTTGACGTAGCTTTTCAGCATTAATACAAACGATCAAACCGTCTACTACGGCAGTTGCACCGGCAGTTCGCTGACGTATGTTAGGTGTAACGCTCGACCAACCAAAAACCTCCCACGGTTCTGCTGTATAGAATCGGACCTTGCCTCTATGGGGGACGAACATATCCAGACCCACGCGGCCATCGATAACAATATATACGCACTCCTCCTTGTCACCTTCACGGAACAAAACTTCACCGGCTTTGACGAGGCGCAAGTTTGATATTTCCGCAATTTTTTGTACATGTTCCTTACTTAATTCTCGAAACCACGGAATTTTCTTAAGTTCTTTGCTGATTTGATCAACATTATCCATTCAGCTCTCCTTTGACAAAATAACCAGCGCTTAGATTAACATCATAATATTTGTAATATTTATCACAAATAATCACAAGTGCGTTCTTTCCTATTTCAGTAAGTAGCTTGTCACGGCTTTTTATTTAAGAAATATGCTAAAATGCCCCCAGTCCGGTTGGAGAATTGAATCTATGAAGAATATTATTCAGCCTGTTAAAGGCACGCGCGATTTTTATCCTGAACAAATGGCGATCCGCAACTGGTTGTATAAGACAGTGCGATATGTTGCCGAGTCTTATGGTTATCAGGAATATGAGGCACCAATGCTCGAAAGCTTTGAATTGTATGCTGCGAGATCCGGTGATGAATTGGTCAAAGAGCAATCTTATATCTTTCCAGATCGGGGCGGCTCTAAAATTACTTTGAGGCCTGAACTCACGGCAAGCCTAGCTCGCATGATCGCCCAAAAACAAAATGAATTGGCTTTCCCTGTTCGGTGGTGGTCATTTGGTCCATTTTGGCGTTATGAACGACCACAAAAAGGCCGCAATCGGGAATTCTTTCAATGGAATGTAGATATGCTGGGAGCTGATACTCCCGAGGCGGATGCAGAAACTGTCGCAGTGTTAGCTACCTTTTTTAAGCACGTGGGTCTAGATTCAGGTCAGGTTTTGATCCTGGTAAATAATCGACGGCTTATGGATTCCCGCCTTGATGTATTTGGTATTACAAATGATATACGACCGGCAGTGTCAGGCTGGATTGACCGCCGTGAGAAAATGGCGCTTGAAGCCTGGGAGGCATATGGTAAAGAAATTGGTCTAACTTCTTCACAGCTTAAAAATATTGAATCGATGTTGGAAGACAAGGAACTTTGGAAGCAGTCTGAAGAATTGACGCGTTTCTTTTCTGCAATCGAGGCACTTGGGGTGGACGATTATATCCGTTTTGATCCATCTATCGTCCGCGGATTACAATATTATACAGGTACAGTTTTTGAAGCTTGGGAAGTTGGCGGGGAAATAAAGCGCTCGATTTTGGGAGGCGGTCGGTACGATAATTTGCTCGCAGATGTTGGTGGCGAACAATTAGCTGGAGTAGGTTTTGCAATGGGCGATGTAGTTATTACTTTGTTATTGCAAAAATACGGTTTGCTGCCAATCGACCTGAGAGTCCACCCTGCATCTGTGTTGGTTACTGTATTTGATCAAGCAAGATTACTTAAGTCCTTTAGGCTTGCTTCTGAATTGCGGCGTGCTGGCTTGAACGTGGCGATCTATCCTGAACCCGCGAAACTGCCCAGACAATTCAAATACGCGGATAAGATAAAAGCACGGGTTGTGCTTGTTTTGGGACCGGATGAAGTGTCTAATAACCAGGTAACCATAAAGGATTTATTGAACGGGAACCAACAGACTGTCCAACAAGAGGCGATAGTCCAGGCGATTTGGAATGTCCTTGAAAGCAGAAGTGCCTGATGATATAATCCGCCCGCTTGATGCATGGTGCCTGTAGCTCAATGGCAGAGCGCGTGACTGTGGATCACGATGTTGAGGGTTCGAGACCCTTCAGGCACCCAAATATCCTGTATTCCGTTGATTACGGAATAATCAGGCTAACATAAGTGATAAGATTTTGCCTTGATATTTTTTGCGGAATAACTATAATATTAATTAAGCTCTGATATCTTCAGAGAAAATCAAACGAAAGGAGGATACACGACCATGTTATTCGCTCCGAAGGAAAAAGGCCAGGGTTTAGTCGAGTATGCGCTTATCCTTGTTTTAGTTGCCATCGTTGTTATCGCAGCCCTGATGATCCTCGGCCCGATTATCGGCAACACGTTCAGCACGATTAATGCCAGCCTCAACAGCACCGGCTAGTCTCAATTTTATATTTACCAAGCTGCAGGGCTCTGTCAATTTGGCAGAGCCCTGTTTTTTCTTTCATAAATAATGGTTGAGAATGGCAAAATTGTTAACCTAACATAAGTGTTAAGTAATTTTCTTGCGAATTTAGCGATTATAACTATAATATTAGTAAGCATTAATCTTCAGAGAAAATCAAACGAAAGGAGGATACACGACCATGTTATTCGCTCCGAAGGAAAAAGGCCAGGGTTTAGTCGAGTATGCGCTCATCCTTGTTTTAGTTGCCATCGTTGTTATCGCAGCCCTGATGATCCTCGGCCCGATTATCGGCAACACCTTCAGTACGATCAACGCCAGCCTTAACAGCACCGGCTGATCTTAAAAAGCAATATTGCTTATTGCGGGACTCGATCAAAAAAATGATGGAGTCCCGTTTTCTTTTGTCAAATGGGTTGAGGGGTGCAAATTAAGCTAACATTAATGATAAGTTCTTTATTTGCCAATCCCCTCAGAAAGATTATAATAATGAATTAACTCTGAAATCTTCGTAGGAATACTTGCGGAAGGGGAAAATTCTGCTCTGTTGTTTGTACCGAAGGAAAAAGGCCACGGTCTAGTCGAGCATGCACTCATCCTTGTTTTAGGCGCTATTTATGTTATTGCGCTCTTGAGAATCCAGGGTCCACTGATCAGCAACACGATTAGTGCAATCAATACCAGTCTCAAAAGTGCAGGCTAGTCTAAAAAAGAACCTGATCTTGCGGCCGGACTCTGTTAATTTGATAGAGTCCCCCCCCTTTTTACCAATATGTTTTTGCCATTTTTCCTGTATAATCCTGTAATAAAATTGTTTTAAGCTTTTGCAACAGAGGAGAATCTAATGCGTCGAGGCCGAATATTAATTTTTCTACTTTTGATTGTCGTAATAGGCCTGGCAGTAGCATTTGTCGCTATCCGTATGCTGCTCCAATCCCAAGCGCCTCGGCAACAGGCGCCGGTAAACGTGGAGGTGTTCGTAGCGGGGCAAAATATTCCTCAGGGAGGGAAAATCACAGAGGATGAACTCGCCACCATCACTTTACCGCAAGATAAAGTAACAGATGTCGAATTTACTTTGGACAAGAAGGCAGAATTATTAAATAACAAGGTGGCTAAATACCCCCTGGATCAAGGAGTTGTTATCACAAGTTCCATGGTCGCTGATTCTTCCCAGGCAGTATCCATAGCCGGTCCTGAATGGGCTGCGCTGATACCCCCAGGCATGACGGCAATCTCGATTCCCGCAACACGACTTTCTACTGTCGCTTTTGGTGTCACGGATGGCGCCCATGTAAATCTCAATGCATGTTTTCTTTTTGTGGATGTTGACCCAAGTTTTCAAAGCTTGACTCCCGATAATGCTGCAGCATTGACCGCAACTGGCTTTCCGCAAGGTGCTTTACCTATACTGTCGCTTGGTGTTGGTGCTTCAGGCGGACCTCAAGGTCGCCTTGAATTGGATCCATCTTTACAACAACCATTTTTTCTTATCCCTTCAGAACCGCAGCGCCCGCGTGTGGTGTGTCAGACAATATTGCAGAATGTAGTCGTTATGAAGCTGGGAAATTTCCCATTGGCAGCGACCACCACTCAGGCGGCACAACAACAGACTCAACAACAAACTCAACAACAACAACAAGGTGCTGCTCCCCTGCCTGATATTCTCACATTGATCGTCTCGCCTCAGGATGCTGACACGTTGTCGTATATGGTTTACACAAATGCACAGATTATGATGTCCTTACGCAACCCGAGTGATCAATCTCGCCTTGCAACAGAAGCGGCGACTCTGCAATTCTTACTCAGTCAGTATAATATCCCGGTACCGGCCAAGTTGCCTTATGCATTACAGCCTAAGATTGAAACCCTGGCTGCACCGATCCTTCCTAACGATAAGACCACTCCATAGGAATTGGTTATGGGACCAATAACCTTGTCGGTAAAGGTGAGCGATGGCTGTAGGTGATAAGATTCGTGTTTTGATTGTTGATGATGTTGCAGATACGCGGGAAAATGTGCGGAAACTGTTACAGTTCGAAGCTGATATTGATGTTGTAGGCGCAGCTCGTTCAGGAAAAGAAGGTATTCAGCTTGCAGTGGAGCTTGACCCCGATGTTGTTCTGATGGATATCAACATGCCTGATATTGACGGTATAACAGCCACTGAAACCATCCGTCAAAAATCAGCTCATATCCAAGTGGTTATCTTATCGGTTCAAGGCGATCAAAATTATATGCGCCGCGCGATGTTGGCTGGCGCGCGTGATTTCCTAACAAAGCCTCCGATGGGCGATGAGTTGGTTTCTGCTGTCCGGCGAGGGGGGGAGATGGCGCATATTGAACGCAGTAAGAATAAGCAGCCGCGCATTTCCGCGCTCGCGCCAGGTAGAGGGGTAAGCTCCTCGACGGGGATGGTGAATTTTGTCCAGGGTAAAGTGGTCACGGTTTACAGCCCGAAAGGTGGAACGGGGTGCACAACTCTAGCGGCCAACATGGCGATCGCCCTTCATAATGATGAAACGCGTGTCGTTTTGGTAGATGCGAATCTCCAATATGGCGATGTGGCGATGTTTTTCAATGAGCAGGGAAAGAACACTATTCTCGATATTGCCCCGCGCGTTGATGAATTGGATCCGGATATTGTAGAAGAGATAATGATAAAACATGAAGCGTCTGGTATACATATTTTGGCTGCACCTCAGCGACCTGAACTAGCTGAGAAGGTTTCAGCAGAACAATTCTCGAAGGTTCTTAATTACCTGCGTCAATTGTATGCTTATATCGTCGTAGATACCGCTTCTATATTGACTGACGTTGTCCTTGCAGCAATTGATATCAGCGATGCGATAATATTAGTGACCTCACAGGATATTCCGGCAATAAAGAATGCCCGCCTTTTTCTGGACCTTATACAAACCATGGGCGTTGATCGTGAACGTATTATTTTTGCCATGAATAAATATGACAAACGAATTGGGATAACACCAGAACGAATTAGCGAGAATCTTAAACAAAAGGTCAGTGCTGTGATACCATTGGATGAAAGGGTGGTTATCCCAGCAGTTAACCGAGGTGTACCATTTATGCTGGATAATAAAACTCAACCGGTTGCCAAAGGTATCTTTGGGCTGGCAGAAGCCGTGCGGACACAACTCGCGGCTCTTGATGTTAATGAGGCGCCTGCTGGCAGACGCTGAGGAGTTAGATCATGTCATTACTTAAACGTATCGAACAAGGTCAGAGTGGTCAAGGGCAGGGCTCAACCCCATCCCTAACCTCAGGAACCGGGGGCCAGGCAGGAGGGGATAACTCGCGTCTCTCATCCTTACAAGCCAGACGCGTTAGTGCTCCGATCACATCACCACAAGCAGGTTCTTACTTTGATCTAAAAACCCGTGTGCAGAATAAGCTCCTAGCGGAACTGGACCCTTCAACAGATGTCACTAGAACTGAAGAAGTTCGTCGAACAATTCAGGAATTGTTCGAACAAATTCTTACGGAGGAAAACATTGTTCTCTCGCGGCCCGAACGGGCGCGTCTGTTTGAACAAATTGCTGCTGAAATCCTTGGTTTTGGCCCACTTCAACCTCTGCTGGAAGACGAAACCATTACAGAAATCATGGTCAATGGTGCGAAAAACATTTACATAGAACGTAAAGGTAAAATCCACCGAGTTCCTGTGACTTTTGAAAATAATGATCACGTTCTTCGAATAATTGATCGCATTGTTGCTCCACTCGGTCGACGAATTGATGAAGCCAGCCCGTATGTCGATGCACGTTTACCTGACGGATCACGTGTAAATGCCGTTATATCCCCAATATCACTTGTAGGCCCAGTTCTCACAATCCGAAAATTTGCACGTAACCCAATCACTGTCGATCAGTTGATTCAGTTTGGTTCTATTTCTCAAGAAGCATTACAATTCTTGAAAGCTTGCGTAGAAGCACGGCTCAATATTATTATTTCTGGTGGTACTGGCTCTGGTAAAACAACCTTTTTGAATATTATCTCAGGTTTTATTCCTGGGGATGAGCGGATCGTTACCATTGAAAACGCCGCAGAGTTGCAGTTACGCCAGGAACATGTAGTGACTCTTGAATCCCGCCCTCCAAATATTGAAGGAAGGGGTGAGGTTACTATTCGCCAGCTTGTCATCAATGCTCTCCGTATGCGACCCGATCGAATTATTGTCGGTGAGATTCGAGATGAGGCTGCTCTGGATATGTTACAGGCTATGAACACCGGTCATGACGGTTCAATGACCACGCTTCACTCGAACGGTCCGCGCGACTCAATGTCGCGTCTTGAGACTATGACTCTAATGGCCGGCATGGACCTTCCGTCACGTGCAATCCGTGAACAGGTCTCTTCGGCTATCGATGTAGTTGTTCATCAGGACCGCATGCGGGATGGTACGCGTAAAATAGTAAATATTACAGAAGTTAGCGGTATGGAAGGGGATGTCATAACCATGACAGATATTTTCATTTATGAACAAACGGGCGTCGAGAATGGACAAATAGTTGGCCGATTGCGTCCAACCGGCTTGCGCCCGAAATTTATGGATAAAATTGAAGCATCCGGTATTCATTTGCCGCCTTCGATCTTTGGAATTGGAGACCGCCGCCGTTACTAGTCAGACGGCATATTAAGAAAAGGAATTTGGTTAGTATATGATGGCCTGGATTATTATTATCGGTGGGATCGTCATGATCATCCTTTTGATAATTGGGATGATCGTAACTACATCCAGAGAACAAACGTTGGTTGAAGAGCGCCTTAGTCAATATATTGGCGAAAAAGACACATCGGTAGACCGTGAGGCTCAACGTACCGCTATTACTGATTGGGTATCCAGAAGAGTCGAACGTACATCTTTTGGTGATAGGGTTAGCCAGAGTCTGGCGCGGGCCGACTTAAAATTAAAGGTTGGGGAATATTTCGCTCTTATATTTATTGCGGTTACTGTATTAGGCGGAATTACATGGCTGATCGGAGGAAGAAATATCGTTTCGTTTTTGATCGGTGCCGCGGTTGGGTTAATAGCGCCAGGCATGTACGTAAACCAGCAGCAATCAAAACGGCTTACGAAATTTAATGAGCAGCTCTCAGACATGCTCAATCTGATGGTGAACGGCCTGCGTGCTGGTTATTCAACATTACAAGCAATGGAGGCGATAAGTAAGGAGTTGCCAGCTCCTATTTGTGATGAATTCCGCAGAGTTGTACAAGAAATGCAAATTGGTATTCCCATGGATACAGCACTAGCCAACCTTTTACGGCGTATCCCGAGTGACGATCTTGATTTCGTTATTACAGCCATCAACGTTCAACGCGAAGTTGGGGGTAATCTCTCCGAGATCCTCGAAACAATCTCGTTTACGATCCGCGAACGGGTAAAGATTAAAGGCGAGATACGTGTGGTTACCTCCCAGGTGCGTGCTTCAGGCACGATCCTCGCTCTTATCCCGATTTTTCTTACAATTATTTTGTGGTTCCTTAACCCTAAATATCTTATGTCATTTATGGACGCTGGTCCAATGTGCGCAATAGGTGCCGCTGTTGTCGTCATTATCTTGATAAGCTTGGGTTACTTTATCATGATGCGAATTGCGGCCATCGAGGTATAGTATGGCGATCTTGATCGGAACTTTAGTTGGTGTTGTTGTCATTGGCGGCGCGATCGTGTTGATTGTCGCCGGCTTACGGACCAATCGTTCACAGGACAACGAAGATCCATTAATGGCGCGGCTCGAAGAAGCCACCCAGCGTGGAGATGTTATTTCCTCGCTTGAAGAAATTGAAATGCAGCAGCCATTTAATCAACGTGTCATTGTGCCGATCTTACGGCGCATTGGCGAAATGTCGACGACCTTTACCCCCCAGAAAGTTCTAAAGGATACCACTACGAAGCTGGAAATCGCGGGAAATCCAGGTCGAATTGATGCCTCCACATTTCTTGCTTCACGGTTCGTTGTCGCAGTAGTATTTGGCGGAATATTATTAGCAGTTGGCATCTTTTCGCCAAATAGATGGCCGATCGCCCAAACATTCCTGATTGTTACCATATTCACGGTATTAGGTTTCTTCTTTCCTCAGTTATGGCTTCAAACTCGAATAAATGCGCGGCAGAAAGACATCCGAAAAGCTATGCCAGATGCCCTTGACTTACTGACCATTTGCGTCGAAGCAGGTTTGGGTTTTGAGGCAGCTATGTCGAAGGTAAGCGAAAAATGGGAAAACGAACTCTCGATAGCATTATTGCGTGCTATCCGTGAGATCCAGCTCGGTAAATCAAGGCGTGACGCAATGCGTGATATGGCTGAACGCGTTGGTATAGCGGAAATGACCAGTTTCGTTGCCGCTATTATCCAAAGCGAAATTCTAGGCGTAAGTCTATCGAAAGTATTGCGGATTCAATCCGATCAAATGCGCGTCAAGCGACGTCAGCGGGCAGAAGAAGAAGCCCATCAAGCACCAGTGAAGATGATTCTGCCATTGGCATTTCTGATATTCCCATCTATTTTTATTATCTTATTGACACCAGCGGGTATTCAGCTTTCTAAATCTTTTGGTAATATAACTCATTAAACATCAATCCCAGGTGGGGGACAGATATATGACAGAATCTCGGCGGATCTACTACTTCTACCGCTTGATTTGGACCGGGTTGGATTTGGTGTTTCCACCCACCTGCAGTGGATGTGGAAAGCCTGGCTATCGATGGTGTGACGATTGCCAGCGGAACATTGTTCTTATTTCGAAACCTTATTGTGACTTCTGTGGAATCCCACTTCATGGAAAGGCTAGTCTTTGCCTTGACTGCCAACGGGAGCGTCCTCGTTATCGAATACTCCGTTCCTGGTCGACTTTTGATCCGCCAGTACAGAATGCTCTTCACCGTTTGAAATATCGTCACGATATTGGCTTAGGTGATGCCCTTGCCGTTCAACTATCCGGATATGTCTCCAATCTGAATTGGCCAATTGACCTTGTAGTACCTGTACCACTGGGAAAAAGGCGATTATACGAACGCGGTTATAATCAGGTTGGTTTGATTGCTCGTCCGCTTTCCTTATCCATGAATATTGCTTATGCTCCCGATGCATTAACACGTGGGCGCGAAACTCGGTCACAAGTCGGACTGTCGAAATTCGAACGTCATGCTAATGTTTTTGGGGCATTTCATGCTAAGCAATCGCGTGTGAATGGTCGTACTGCTTTACTTATAGACGATGTGGCTACGACAGGATCTACTCTTTCATCCTGCGCTGAGGCGCTTTATGCCGCGGGTGCGCAGGATGTTTTTGCTGTCACGGTAGCTCGCGCACTAATTCATCACAATTTGCGCATAGCATGACTATCCCGGCTACCATCCGTTTATCATATTAAATTAGGAATGGAGGTTCAATGGCAACCAAGGTGGACGTTCAAGGTCGGAATATTGGACTAACAGAACGTATTCGGAAGCATGTCGAACAACGAGCTGGCAAACTCGATCATTACCTGCCAGTGATCGAAGAGGCCTTTGTTGAACTAACGCATCACAAATCGGCGCGTAGTGCTAACGACCGAAATGTTGCGCAGATCACAGTAAGAGGCAAGGGATTTATCCTTCGAACCGAGGAGCGGGCGGATGAAGTATTGACAGCTTTTGATACTGCCCTAGACAAACTTCACCGCCAGATTGACCGGTATAAGGGCAAGCACTATCATGGTCGTGGGGATGGACAATCAGTTGCTAAGGCGGTGGAAGAGCCGGCTTTTGTGGAAGAAACAGACCGATTGCCGCCGATCATTGCACGCCGTAAACACTTCCAGGTATTGCCTATGAATGAACTTGAGGCAGTTGAACAAATGAACTTGCTTGGTCACGATAATTTCTTTGTCTTTTACAATGCTGTGACAAGTAAAATCAATGTACTTTATCGTCGTCGTAATGGCTCTTATGGCCTGATAGAGGCTGAAATCGGTTAGAAGGACAACGGAAAAATACGAATTTGCCGGTTTGGCGGTATATTATGTCAGTTTCTTAGAATCTGAAAATGGACAATCTTGATTTTGATGACGACTTAACCGATGAGCACCTTGCAGAAAGTGGGGTGGATCTCGCTTCAACTCAAGAGGCTGTCAAGCATTTGCTGAATGCATTAGGTGAAAAGCCGGATCGGGAGGGATTAAAAAATACGCCCAAACGTGTTGCACGGATGTATACCCAACTTCTCAGCGGTTATCACGCCGATCCGCATAAAATCGTCAATGGCGCTCTATTCAATATAACTTATGATGAAATGGTTATTGTTCGCGATATTGAATTTTATAGTTTATGCGAGCACCACATGCTGCCCTTCATGGGTCGCGCCCATATCGCTTATATGCCAGCGGGTAAGGTAATCGGACTTTCCAAAATTCCTCGAATAGTCGATATATATGCACGCCGGTTGCAAGTCCAGGAACGGATGACGCGTCAAATCGCCGATATGCTGGAGGAACTACTTGAACCCCAGGGCGTGGCTGTGGTGCTGGAGGGTATACACCTATGTACCATGATGCGAGGTGTGATGAAACATGGCGCACGCATGACCACCTCAGCTATGCATGGGTCATTCCGGACTAATCCGGCCACGCGACAGGAATTCCTTGATAATATTAGCCGTGGAGCTGGATCACTTCAAATCTAATTATTCCAATCAACGATGCTTAAAGAATATCTGGTCGTTTAACGATCCAGTTTTGGGAACTCATTCGTTCAGCGACCGTTGATAGGATTTGATTTATGGTGGGATGGATAAATTCTGGCATGAGTTCCGCCATTGGTAAGACGACAAAAGGATGATTCCAGCGTTCCAGATTAAGAGGCTTATCATCGACCATTATTATATCTATATCAATGGTTCGCGGGGCGTTCTTGTCGTTGCTTCGCCGACGACCAAGGCTTGTCTCAATGAATCGTATAATTTTCTCTTTTAATTCCTTCGGATCCAGCGGCGAATATAATAAAATGCAGGCGTTCAAAAAATTTGGTCCATTCGTGCCGATAGACTGCGATTCCCAGGCGTTTGAAATCGATTGCACATCGCCATAGTTGGCAAGCAGATTAATAGTTTTTGGCAGGTTTATCTCTGGCTTTATATTGGAGCCTATGTTCAGGTAATATTTATGTAGTTCAGTCATTGCGACTTCGTTCTATCTCTACGCCTACGGATGCGGAAAACCTGACCGCATCAGGTTTTTCAACACGAACAATAACCCTCTCAACTCCATTCTCTTCCAAACAGATCTTGGCCAAATCATTAGCCAATGCTTCCACAGTGAAGCGCGCTGCAGTCTCGGCATGAGTCCGGGTTCTTTTGGCTAACGTTCGATAGTTGACACAATCTGCAATATCATCGGTCTCAGCCGAGTGGTGCGTATCGGTGAAAACGGTAATATTGATCAGGATGTCTTGAGCTTGTTCACGTTCCCAATCATTTATACCTATAATTCCACGCGCCAAGAGATCCTTGATGATGACTTTGTCCATTATTCCTCCTAAACCAGATGACGGCCGCCATCTATATGGATGATTTCACCGGTAATATAGGTGGGCCCAGTAAGTAGGAAAATCAATGCTTCTTCAATTTCCAGCAAACTACCCCATCTAGCTGCGGGAATGTAATTCAGAAAACCTGAGTCGACCGGTTTATCTATTGGAGGCAATATTGCTCCGAGCGCCAAACCATTGACTGTTATATTGGGCGCTAAAGCTATCGCTAAAGATTTAGTCATCGCCGCGAGAGCAGCTTTGCTCACAGAATAAGGAAAGTGATCTACATCGGGTCTTAGTGCACGCCAATCCAGAATGTTAACGATGCGACCACTTTCATCCTTTTCTAATTGTTTTGCAAAACCTTGGCTGAGGAGAAAAGGTGCCGTTAAGTTTACAGCTAAATGCTGTTCCCAATTGGTAAGCCTTGTCTCTTGCATCGATGAAGCTTCAAATACTGCGGCGTTGTTGACCAGAGCGTAAAGAGAGCCTATTTTGCTTACCTGTAGTATGAGATCAAATATTTCATTGGGCTGGCTTAGATCAGCACTTATGATCCAGGCATGTCGGCCCAGGGATTTAACCTGCTCCTGTGTTTCGATAGCATACTCCTTGGAATGACCATAATGAATAAAGACATCTGCGCCTGCCCGGGCACAAGCGTGTGCCATAGCTCGTCCAATCCGCCTTGCCGCGCCGGTTATAAGTATAAGCTTATTGTTCAAGGGCATATCGTTCATTTTCGTTTGCTCTTATTTCCACGATTTTATCATCTTCAGCTTATTGAGATGTACTACCATAATTGTCCAATTCTTGACTTCGTTTTTTAGTCGTGATACCATCCCTCTCAGAGAGGAGGTTGCCATGAGTTTGCCATCTGATCAAACAATTGTTGATCCGGAGACAGACGTCAACTTTACAGAGGAGCAGCACGACATCTGGAAAACGTTATTTACTCGTCAGGCGGGACAAGTCCAAAAGTATGCATGTAGGGAGTATTTGGAGGGTTCTGAAAGTCTAAAATTGCCGTCAGATAGAATTCCCTCGGTTCAATGGCTCAACGAACGTATCAGACCTTTAACGGGCTGGAAGACCCTGCGGACCAGGGTGCGGTATTCAGATGCTGTTCAATGGTATGCTCACTTCGCTAAAAAAGAATTCCTTATTACAGATTATGTCCGAAGCAAGGAAGAATTGGATTTCACTCCTGAGCCGGATATGTTCCATGATGTTTATGGACATCTCCCTTACTTTACTCTCCCAAAATATGTGGAAATCCAGGAGTTATTCGCCCCAGCCTTCCACAGATCTCAGACAGATGAGCAACGTGAAAATATTAAGCGTTTAGCCTGGTTTAGCACTGAATTTGGTTTGATCCGACAAAACGGCGACCTCAAGATTTTTGGCACAGGTTTAATTTCGTCCAAGGGCGAAATGGAACATGTATTGGCAGGGAATACACCGTTACTGCCGTTCAAAGCTGATACGATCATAAATTTCGATAAAGCGATCTGGAGCTACAACGAGCAATTGTTCGTGTTTGAATCTCTGAATGCTTTAAAGATGGAGCTAGTCAGTTATTTTGAAACATTTTAATAAAAATTAGGAAGACTGGTGAGACTTTAATGATAGCGCGGGGCTGTTGATTTCTGCTATTTTGACTAGGTTTTAGTTTTTAGCATCCCTTTTTCCTTCATGTGGGTTTTGGCATCTTGCTTGCTTCAATCTGGAAGCCGGCTGTTTTATAGTTATTCTTATGGTATACAGGAATTACACCCGTTACATTCGACTTGATTAATTCCGAGGAAAATAAGGGGATCGTTGATATCAACCACGGCAGGATTTTAAGCACATGCAAACCACTAGATACAAGGGTACTGCCTCCGTGCAAGGCTTCAAGGATAGTAATCCGTTGGATTTGGAGGATGGATTGACGCGAATTCAAATTATATTTAGAGCCCAGTTCAAATGTTTCGTCGAGAAGAATGGAGAAGGTGAGGTTGGACTTATAAACAAAAGGTACGATCTCCAAAGGGTTGTCTTGAACAGTTGAATTAACTCCCAGAACGGCAAATCCCTGATCTTTAGAATTCCGATAATACTTTTGGAATTCTGGTATTTCTTCACGGCAAGGTGGGCACTACGTTAATTATATGATTACAAGCACGACCTTGCCATTTAGTTGAGATTGGGTAAACATCTCACGAGTGGGTGATTTGAGAGAAAAATCAGGCGCAACGAAACCCCCTCGAGGTCCCTTGGTATATGACCGGCAGAAGAAGTTTAAATTTTATCGGGAGTTAAGATTGTCCAAGTAAGGCCTGTGATGAGAAGGACCGCATAAAGTACCCGTCGCTGAATTAGTTGCATATCTATCCTTTTTGCTCTATACTGATATTGTTTGTTGGATTCCTACAAATATTACTATGCTTTTTACTGATTCAGTCTGCGTTGGTATTGACACGACTTCGGGACGCAAAGCGTTTACCTACGCCGCGATTGACCGCGATTTAAATCTTATAGCACTAGCGGAAGCTGAATTGGAAGAGGTGGCCGCATTCCTCGGTGGCCAAAGGTCTGCAGCAGTAGCAGTTAACGCTCCATCCCATATTAATGCTGGCTTGGTTAGAAAGAATCTGGAAAGGCAAAGTCTCACCCCACACCAGTTACGTGGTGTTGATATGCGCATAGCCGAATACGAACTTCGAGAACGAGGTATAGCTGTGAGCGGAACGGGATCGCGCGAAATGCTCTGCCCAGCATGGGTTCAGGTAGGGTTTGCACTTTATAGGAAGCTGTCGAAATTAGGTTTTAAATCTTATCCAGATGAAGGTGGATCTTATCAATGGTTAGAAACGCACCCGCATGCATGCTTTTGTGTAATTCTTGGTCGCTGTCCATTGCCTAAACCGACTTTGGAGGGGCGTTTGCAACGTGAACTGATCTTATTCGAACACGGCCTCAGGATAAGGGATCCAATGAATTTCTTTGAAGAGATAACAAGGCATAAGTTGATGAATGGTATCTTGCCTTTGGAACTTGTCTATTATCCTGAGCAATTGGATGCTTTGGTGGCGGCATATACAGCCTGGTTGGCGGTCGAGAAACCTGCTGGATTGACTCGCCTTGGTAACAAGCAGGAGGGATTTATTACCCTACCCTCGCCATTGTTGAAAGAAAAGTATTAGGGCTGCTTTATTACCTCTTTCAAAATCCTTTGGTTAATTTATATTCAGAGAGTTCCTTAAAATATAAAATATTTGCATGTGGGTTCAAGGTTTACGTTTTGCATAAGGGGATAAGATTAAATATTCAAAGATCCATTCGGTAACATATAAATCTTTCCTCTAATGTCATATTATTACTAACAATATCAATAACATACAAATTTTCAAGTGGTAAAATGGGTTAAACGATGGAGATAGATGACATGACTGACGATTTAACAACCCGCGCTATCAACACAATTCGTTTCCTTTCGGCCGACGCTGTTCAACAGGCAAATTCAGGTCATCCCGGACTTCCCATGGGTGCCGCTGCGATGGCTTATGCTTTGTGGACACGACATTTACATCACAATCCGCGAAATCCGCGTTGGCCCGGGCGGGATCGCTTTATCCTTTCAGGGGGACACGGTTCGATGTTACTTTATTCTTTATTACATCTAACTGGTTATGACTTATCTCTTGAAGAGATTAAAAACTTCAGGCAGTGGGGGAGCAAAACGCCGGGCCATCCAGAATATGGATTAACTGCAGGTGTGGAAACAACCACAGGGCCGCTGGGTCAAGGATTTGCCACCGGAGTTGGGATGGCGATCGCGCAGGCGCATTTATCAGTCGAGTTCGCTACAGATTTATTTGATCATTACATCTACGCAATAGTCACTGATGGTGATCTGATGGAGGGTGTTTCTTCCGAGGCGGCCTCACTCGCTGGACATCTTAAATTGGGGCGATTAATTTACCTTTACGATGACAATCACATCTCAATTGACGGTTCTACAGATATGGCTTTCACTGAAGACCGCTTGGCACGCTTTGCTGCATATAACTGGCATATACAACGGATTGAGGACGGAAACGACCTTGATGCTGTGGATCAAGCTATTCAAGCCGCCAAGGCCGACCAAAGGCCGTCACTAATTGCATGCCGTTCGCACATTGGATTTGGCGCCCCGCATAAACAGGACACTGCCAAAGCCCATGGTGAACCACTCGGTGATGATGAGCTAAATGCGGCAAAATTTAATCTTGGCTGGCCTATTGAACCGCGTTTCCTAATTCCAGGCGATGTGTTGGAATTCTATCGCCAAGCCATTGAAGAAGGTCAGAAGGCAAATGATGTTTGGAACCTGAAATTTGCAGATTATAAGAAAGTCAATCCGGTGCTTGGTGCGGAGTTAGACCGCCGCTTAAAAGGTGATCTACCTGAAGATTGGGAATCTGCCTTGCCTGTCTTTCCTACGGATCCAAAAGGTATGGCAACCCGTTCTTCTTCAGGAAAGGTGCTTACGGCATTGTCTACCCGGCTTTCTGAATTGGTTGGAGGTTCTGCAGATTTGACTCCTTCCAATAACACAAAATTTGACGGTGCTGGCGATATCCAAAAGGACAATATGGCCGGTCGTTACATTCATTTTGGTGTGCGGGAACATACAATGGGTGCAGCGCTAAACGGCATGGCTCTTTATGGCGGCCTTATCCCTTACGGTGGCACATTTCTAATCTTCTCAGATTATATGAAACCAGCGATCCGCATAGCGGCTATATCACATATCCCGTCAATCTTCGTTTTTACTCATGACAGTGTAGGCCTCGGTGAAGACGGTCCCACGCATCAGCCCATTGAACATTTAGCTGCGCTCCGGGCTGTACCTAATCTGGTTCTTATTCGACCCGCGGATGCAAATGAAGTCGCACAAGCATGGCGTGTAGCAATTATTCATCGTAATGGTCCAACCGTTTTGGCATTGACACGACAAAACGTACCTACGTTTGAACGTGTAAACCCACCTGCGCTGGAACGCGGCGCTTATGTATTGGCTTCATTTGGGAAGAAGATCCCGGATATAATTTTGATGGCTTCCGGATCAGAAGTCACATTGATCTATGATGCCGGTAAGCAGTTGTTTGAAGCAGGTTATAGTGTGCGTGTAGTGTCGTTTCCCTCTTGGGGGTTGTTTGAGCAACAAGACGAGTCCTATAAGGAGTCTGTATTGCCTAAGAAGATTAAGAACAGACTTGCTGTCGAGGCAGGATCCAGCCTAGGCTGGGAACGATATGTTGGCCTGGATGGGATGACTATTTGTATTGACCATTTCGGTGCGTCTGCACCGTATAAGATCATTTTTGAGAAATTCGGTCTGACAGTAGAAAACGTAGTAAAGCAGGCAAAATCCCTTTTACCCGCCCCGAAGAGGATAATACCTAAATCAAGTAAGAAAACCAGCGTGCGTAACGCCAAAAAATCATCGAGGCGAAAATGAATATAGCGGTTGCCTGTGATCATGCGGGTTTCCCGTTAAAAACAATCGTACTTGCCACTGTTCTTGCTGAGGGACATCAGCCGATTGATCTTGGCACGAATAATACTGATCCTGTGGACTTTCCTGATTATACGGAGAAACTGGGTCAAGAGATCCAGAAAGGTAAAGCCGACCGCGGTATTTTGGTCTGTGGTTCCGGCATCGGGGCGTGTATAGCTGCAAACAAGATGAAGGGGATTTATGCCTCGATTTGCCATGATACGTATTCGGCAGCACAAGGTGTTATGCATGATAATATGAATGTACTTTGCCTCGGTGGTCGTGTGATCGGACCAGAACTGGCTGCTGCTTTAGTGAAGACTTTTTTATCCGCCCGCTATATCGGGAATGATCCCGGCGGCGAGCGGCTTGCTAAGCGCGTTAGAAAGATAAGGAAAATGGAAAACGGTGAATCTCCTCTATAGGTTAGGTGCTTATGTCAACCATAATCGATAAACTTACAAGTATAGGTCAATCTTTGTGGATGGATAATATCCAACGCAGGTTGTTGGAGAATGGTGAAATTAAATCATTGATCGAACACCGTGAAATCCGGGGTATGACCTCCAACCCGACGATTTTCAACAATGCTATATCAAAGACCACCGATTATGATGCCGCTCTCGTTCCACTTGCTTGGGCGGGTTGGGATCACGAAAAGATATTTTGGGAACTTGTGACTGAAGATATTAAGGAAGCCTGCAGTCTTTTTGCTCCTCTTTATGAAGAGACCAACGGCGAAGATGGTTATGTGAGCATTGAAGTAAGTCCGTTTCTTGCTCAAGATACCGATGCAACGAGCAAGCAGGCCCAGCAGTTATGGGCACGGGTCGCTCGCCCGAATTTGATGGTAAAGATCCCAGCGACAAAAGAGGGAATACCCGCCATTCGTCAAGCTATTGCCGCGGGCATCAATGTAAACATTACGCTGATCTTCTCTCTGCTTCGGTATGCCGAAGTTATGGATGCTTATCTTACAGGTCTTGAAGACCGGATGGCAGGTGGGCATCCCATTAACCACATAGCTTCGGTGGCCTCATTCTTCGTTTCGCGGGTGGACAGCAAAGTAGATGCTCGCCTGCCCAACGATTCACCGTTGCGGGGAAAAGCGGCGGTTGCCAATGCCAAGCTCGCCTACCAGGAATTTCTAAAAACATTTGCCGGCGAACGGTGGGAGAAGCTCCAAACCCAGGGAGCTCGTCTACAACGTCCACTATGGGCATCCACCAGTACTAAGAATCCTGCTTATCCTGATACCCTTTATATTGATAACCTCATCGGACCTCATACAGTCAACACGGTTCCGCCCGCTACTTTGGATGCAGTTCGCGATCATGCCAAAACAGATATCACGATCACGCGTGATGTTGATAAAGCGCGCGAGGCTATTGCCAAACTCGAAGCAGCTGGTATTTCGATGGATCAAGTAACTCAAGAATTGGAGGATGAGGGCGTTAAGGCTTTTGCGGACTCGATTACCGCTCTATTTAATACAATTGATGATAGGCGAAAGAACGCGGTCGCTTCACTAGGGCCTCTGGCGGACCAAGTTGCGAAGCGCATCCATCAACTGGAAGCGGATTCTGTTTCAGCACGTCTTTGGAGTCATGATCCTACATTGTGGACAACAGACCCGGCAGGTCAAACAGAGGTGACGATCCGAATGGGATGGACGGATTCCCCCGAAAAAGCACGCGCCTGTTTACCTGAATACCAATCCTTTGCAAATGAAATCCGTAAAGCTGATATTCGCCGCATTCTTGTACTTGGCATGGGTGGCTCCTCTTTGACTGCTGAAGTTTTGAGTTCGTTGTTCGCTGCAGCCAAAATTGAATTGTCAGCCAGTTTATCCATCCTGGATTCGACCGATCCGGCTCAAGTCGTTAATGCCCTGGAGGATTATCCGCCAGCGCAAAGTCTCTACATTGTTGCCAGCAAATCTGGTGGGACCGCAGAAGTCAATGCGGCGTTCGATACCTTCTGGAAATCGACCAAGGGAGATGGCTCGCGTTTTATCGCGATTACGGATGCGAACACTTCGCTGGAGCAGCTAGCCCGTGAAAATAAGTTCCGAAGGATATTCTCTGCAGATGAAACCGTTGGGGGGCGTTATTCCGCGTTGACTGATTTTGGAATGGTACCCGCCGCGTTAATGGGGATAGACCTTAACCGCCTCCTTGAGCGTGCGGACTGGATGAAGAGTCAATGCTTGAAGGGCATACCCACCCCACGTAACCCTGGTATGGCATTGGGTGCGGTGATCGCTGAATCTGCACTATCAGGTCGTGACAAGCTGACTTTACTGGCCGATACTGCTCTTTCTGCCTTAACAGGTTGGATCGAACAGATCATCGCTGAGTCTAGTGGGAAGAATGGTAAAGGGATCTTACCGGTGCCTTTAGAACCCCTGGATTTACCGGAGGTCTATGGCAAAGACCGGATGTTCGTCTATTTGCGGCAAACCGGTGAATTGGACAATGGGGTCTCTATTTTGCGCTCTGCCGGTTATCCGGTTATTGAATTTTCCGTGTCTGATACCTATGACGCCGGCGCGGAGTTTTTCCGATGGGAAATTGCCGTATCTACGGCATGCCACATCTTGGGTATCAATGCATTCGACCAGCCCGATGTACAAGATAGCAAGGATCGCACAAAAGCTAAGATCGCAGAATATAAATCGACAGGTAAACTGAGGGAAGGAGATGGGGGAATTGGGATACCGGAGTTAGGAAAGGTCTCTGACTTCCTGAAACAGGCGAATTCTGGTGACTACTTTGCCATCAATGCCTATTTACCGCGTAATGCTGAGATGACGGAAGCCTTGCAAAGGCTGCGAGTTGTCATCCGCGAAAAAACTAAGTGTGCGGTAACGGCAGGTTTTGGTCCTCGCTTCCAACATTCAACCGGTCAATTTCATAAAGGCGGCCCGAATACAGGGTTATTTATTCAGATCATCACCGATGTGAAGAAAGATACATCCATTCCAAACGAAGGGATGACATTTGGAACACTGATCCGCGCACAGGCGTTGGGCGATTATGAAACACTGGTCGCACGCAAACGTCGTGTGATCCGTGTGCATTTGTCAAAACCCGAGGATGTCAACTTGCTCGTGAAGGTTCTGCAATAATAATAACCAAATTGACAGCCAATTTGGAACTACCTGTCAATCCCCACCTTTGAGGAAATAATGGCTGAACTATCCCAACTTAAATGTGTTGCCTGTCGTGGGGGTGAGCCAACATTAACCGAGGCACAACTGGTTCAATTCTTGCCACAGGTGCCAGAATGGCAGGTTAAGGAAGTAAATGGTGAGAAGCGGCTTGAGCGAATATTTAAGTTCAAAAACTTTGCTGAAGCGATAGCATTTACCAATAAAGTCGGTTCCGCTGCAGAAGAAGAAGATCATCATCCTTTGATCGTGACGGAGTGGGGGAGAGTCACTGTGCAGTGGTGGACGCATAAAATCAACGGATTGCATCAAAATGATCTCATAATGGCTGCCAAGACAGATCAATTGTTGTAACTTGTATGCTTTGTTGAACAGCACGTCTAGGAAATTTAACCGTTAAACTATAGTAAGAGGATTCTGTGGGTTCTGGCTATCACTCCGCGCATTAGTGCGATGCATAAGATTCGCGACCGCATCAGAATGAATTCATAATCGCCCTGGCTTATCTTAAGGATTTGAAATGATGCATCCAATTACTGTTATATTCAGAGATTGGCTTAATTTAACAAAAATTGCCGCGACGAATGATAATGCTCCTGGCAATAGTTTAATGTAACATACCCCAAAATGGACCAATGAGGGATGAATAAAACGCAAGTTGGGAGCAAGCCGAATAATCTCGAGGACGAACAATTAGAAATAGTAAAATTACTGATTCCAGAGCAGGCGTGAAAATAACTGATAGTCAGGGCGGGCCGATGGAGGTCATAACGGAATCCTGAATGGCATACTTTGATTCTTGCCAGCTGGAGCACGCTGGCAAGCTCTGCCAAAGGGTTGTCCATTGTTACAGACATATGATCGATACTTCAAGGAGCCTTCGAGATTATGTTGCAAACACTAGAGAAGGATATAAAATAGTATGGGAGCATTGATTCAGCGATGGGTTAAATCGGCGGAAGCATTAAAGACTTCTTTTAATCCTTTTTTTCAAACTACCCCTTTTTCTTGCCTCATCTGCGAACTGTAAAAGCTTTAGATTGCTTAACCACCCAACAATTATTGAAGTGATTTTATTAAGTCCAACAGGTTGAGCAGGTAGATCTATCGCTTCGCTAAATTCTACATTCCTGCCTTCTAACCGAAATGTATACCGACCAGTTTGTTGAACCTTCGGTTGTTTCGCTAAAAAGTTATTAATTGCCTTCCTATCGTTTTCGGTCAGCCATTGTGGTAAATCAGATGTTGCTTTGAAATTGCATATCAATGCCAGATCTTGTAACATTGATTTTTGTTGACTATTTAGCGAACAATCTATTGAGCGGAAGTAAACGACGTCGGGATCGGTTTGAACAAGCGGGCTAAGCCATAAACGATGGATGGTTGTGCGAATGGCGTTTTTTGTACCTGGAGTCGTGGGGTTGTAGAGCAAGACGGCATCGCGTACGTTTTCCCATTCACCTGCTACATCCGGCCCAATTCTCAACGCGTCGCATAATCCCAGCGATGGCACAATCGGTGCACCGCAAGCGAGAAAAAAGGTGTTTTCGCCCATAGCTTCGCGAAGAACTTTAAGTCCGTTTCGGTAGGCAGCTTCGCGTGGCATATCTACATATCGTTTGCCTGGCAGCGCACCACCGTATAGGAAATCGAGTTTTATATACTCGAATCCCCATTGATGAACTTGTTCCATCAATTCAGCTAACCACACCAGGGCTTCAGGATGGGTAGTATCGATTGTGTAAAGCTGCTCACCCCAGTTGAAACCCGCGGATACAAATTTCCCGTTTTGATCTTTTAGGAACCAAGTGGAATGGTCTCGAAATAATTTGGATGACTTAACTGCAATAAGCGGCGCAAGCCATAACCCGGCCCTTCGTCCGGATAATTTGATCTTATCTACGAGAGCAGTTATCCCTGATGGAAATTTATTGTTTGCCTGCCAATCTCCTATTGCGACTTGCCAGCCATCATCTACTATTAAAACATCAAAAGGAAGGTCGCCTAAATCGTTGACCACCTTATAAAGTACAAGCTCATCTATGGTGGTGTATAGGCTGTACCAGGAACACCATGCCCGAGGCGCAGTCCTATGTTTGGCATACCCTAATCGTTGCCCAAGTAACTCTGCATACCGAAAAAAAATCGATTTCTCGGTGCCGTACCCAATAAACCATTCTCCGGTTCCCGATTCATACCAGCCGCGCAGTTGATTCTTATTTAATTCGACATGCGCGTCTAAGCTCAACGAACCGAGCAGGAGGATACCATCCGTTTGCATTTCGACAGCACCAAACCATGAACCATGCGGGAGTAAATGGTATGCGTAATTAGGGTCGTGCTGCATGGCATGCAACAGTTTTGGTTTTTGGACTGGGAAAGGGATTTCTGGGTCTGTCCATGCTGCGAGCGACCAGGATTGCCATCCGTGGCGAAAGTAAAGTTTGGGTGAGTTAGGGAGGTTAAGGGTAATGAGAGGTGCTGAAATGACCTGCTCAGGAGGTGATTCATTGGAGATATCGACTGTAGTCATACGGATAATTATCCTGCAAATCTGAGTCCTACGCAAGAAGAACTAACCTCCTATCAGATTTGACTATGGCTGCAACATGTGGGATAATCTGCCAACCTTTCGAATTCCTGCATAGCAGGAAAAAAGCGATAATGGGAACGAGTAAGCCGGCGGAATTGTCAGCGAACCTGGTAGAGTGTAAGCAGGTAAGTAAAACCGGCCGAAAATCATCCCGGAGCCTCAAACTGAAATTCGTGATCCGAAACACGAAATTGGACGATCGGAAATCGGAGAGTAAGAGAGACGGAGTCATCTTTCGTTATCATAGATGCGGATATAAAGTATCCGAATGAGCGCCCACCTTTTGGGAAGCAGAGTGGTACCGCGTGAGCATGGCTCTCGTCTCTGATCCGGAGATGGGAGTTTTTTTATTAAAAGCAGATAATCTAATTTTTGATTTACGAATACTGAGCATTTATTACGGAGGTTCAATGTTTAAGTCTGTATCATCAAAGCTCAATGTACCGGCAATGGAAGAAGCAGTGCTGGGTTTCTGGGAGCGCGAGAATATTTTTAAGAAGACTCTTATACAGCGTAAAGATGGCCCTGAGTTTGTTTTCTATGAAGGTCCACCGACTGCCAACGGCCGACCAGGATCACATCATGTCCTGGCGCGGGCATTCAAGGATATATTTCCTCGCTATAAGATCATGCGTGGTTTTAACGTCTCTCGGCGTGGGGGTTGGGATACACATGGCCTGCCGGTAGAGATAGAAGTTGAAAAGAAACATAGATTTATCAATAAACACCAAATCGAGGAGTACGGCATCGAAAAATTCAACGAAGAATGCCGAAAATCGGCGTTTGAAAAAATACGTGATTGGATCAGAATGACCGACCGAATTGCATTATGGGTTGACCTCGAAGACGCTTATTTAAACAATACAAACGAATAAATAG
>JBGQIO010000024.1:0-26939 GCA_041498515.1 Anaerolineae bacterium | reverse complement strand
TCGCTTGAAACTGCCTGGTTGTGCCTCAGAACAACTACGGCCACAACGCGTTCCCCCCATTCGGGGTCCGGGCAGCCGATTACGGCATTGGATTCAACGGCCGGGTGCTCATTGAGGACGCGTTCGACCTCCGGAGGATAGATGTTCAAGCCTCCACTGATGATCAAGTCCTTCGAGCGTCCGCACAGGGTAAAGTATCCGTCGGGTTCGCGAAACCCCAGGTCGCCCGTGCGGAACCATCCATCGGATGTGAAAGCCTCGGCTGTCTTCTCCGGCTGGCGCCAGTAGCCCTTGAACACATTCGGACCGCGTAGTTGTATCTCACCGATTTCGCCCTCAGGGAGTTGCTTGTCGGTTTCCGTATCTACCACCCTCGCCTCTACTCTGGGTAGAGGCAGGCCCACCGATCCCATCCGCCGGTCGCCATTAAGCGGGTTCGAAAGGTTCATGCCTGTTTCTGTCATGCCATAACGTTCCAACAATGTATAGCCAAAGGTTTGTTTAAAACCGAGGAAAACCTCGTCGGGTAGCCGGTCTGATCCGGAAGTGATCAGGCGAACATGAGATAGATCGAAGAGCTTTGCATCCGGGACGCTTAACAATCGCTTATGGATGGTTGGGACGGCCATGAACACGCTGCATTTTTGTTCGACCAGGGTTTGAAGTGTGCGGCGGGCGTCGAACTCGCGCATCAACAAAGTAGTCGCCCGGGCATGCAAAGCACTGTATAGGGCGACAAATAATCCATGCACATGGAAGATCGGCAGGACATGTAAAAGCACATCGTCCGGCCTCCAACCCCAGGCCGTGTGAAGCGCTTCGAGGTTGGCTACCAGGTTTCCATGTGTGATCTCCGCCCCTTTGGGACGGCCGGTTGTCCCGCTGGTATAGATGATGACTGCAGTGTCATCCGGCTTGTGGTTTGGGTATGATGGACTTGGTAATTGCTGGTTGGAAATTAAGGATGGAAATTGCCCCGGTTCTTCCGGATTTAGGAATATGCCTTCCTTTAATTCCGGCAGTCCGGACAAAATAGGTTGAAGCCGTGCTTTGGCAGATTCGAGCGCAAAGAATATACGCGCTCCAGAGTCCCTGAGAAAATAGTCTATTTCATCGGGTGGATACGCCAAATTGAGTGGCAGGGAGATGGCCCCCGATTGAATGGTGGCTAATTGCAAAAGGATGAACTCCAAACACTTGGGGAGTTGCAAGGCTACCCTGTCTCCGGGTTGAACTCCTAGGCTGTGGAGGTAGTTGGCAGTATGTTGTATCATCCCCTCAAGTTCAAGGTAAGTAACGCGTTGAACGGGCGCATCTATAAATTCCAGCGCCACCTTGTTGGGGGTCGCATGCATGGGTTCGGCCAGGGTATTCAAAAAAGACATGGATCTGTCCTGGTATTTATGAAAAAGAAAAATGTGCTGAGGAATCCTGCTAAAGTATCGGCCCCGGAGGTGTGGCCTATTGCCAGCAGTCGAACCGCGGCGTTTTGAACGGCCATCTGGTCACCAGAGGATAAAGCAGCAAAGAAGTTATGCCACATAACACCGGCTTCTCCCCTGCCGGCTGCTCTTAGCCAGGCCGCCGAAAGGGAAGTAGTAAGCGGAGCCGCAGCCTCAGCCAATTCTTTTGTAAGGATATTTGCCAATTCCTCTGGATGAATGATCCTCGCCGCTAAAATCGCACCGAGTATAAAATCGTCACCGGCTGGAGTAAGGCCGGGTCCCAAGCCGGCTAAATGTTGCGCCGCAATATTACCTCCCCTTATTTCGGCATGAATGACCGAAGAACAAAGCTCTCTGGCGGATTCGAATGCAGGTTGCACAAAATCCACTTTAGGCGAGGCCAATGTGTGGAGCGTAGTCTGAGACGGCCTCGTACCTGACGAGTACGCATTCTCCGGGTGGATCGTATAAGAGCTACTTTGCCTCAGCCCCCATCCCGCCTCGAAAAATTCATGGCTTTTATCCTGAATGACTTGCATCACGGATTGAGTCTTTAGATATTCGATCACGCTGTTGGTTGGTGCTCGTGGCTGGATCCAATCCTTTAAGGTTAGTAGCTCGGTACCAATGAGATCGCGGAGAGCGTGGAGCTGTTCCCAATCAGGGCAAGGCGACCAGGGTTTTGCTTGATGTGTATCGACCATTACTTCGCCAATGGCTACACGATTGATCCCGACCGTGATTGGAGATCCAACCTCCAGATAGTTTAAAAAAGAGAATTCAAGGTCCTTCAGTAATATGTTGAAAGGCCCATTGCCGATTTCCGGAGCGGCGATTGATAGCACTTCACCGCTGTCGTTGATCAGGTTACAGACCCGGTCGAAGATATTCAGCACCCGCGCTTGGCGTGTGTGGACCTGCCAACCGCGGGCATTTGGAGCGATAGAGATTGCAGTTAAATGGCGCACAGTTATGGAATCCGAAGAGCAAGTGGTCTCACTCTCGATCCTTCCCTGCTTTACTTTGTTGAACTAATTCCCACAGACGATTTGAATTCAAGGGGATTTCCAATATCTCGAGGCCTGTATCCCACAGGGCATCTTCCAACGCTTGCGCAAAAAGGGGACCTACGGGGATGGCACCTGCTTCTCCTGCTCCCTTTACACCCATCGGATTAAGAGGTGAAAGAGTTTCGCCATGACCGGTTTCGATGTGAGGCACATCCAGGCTGGTAGGCAGGTGATAATCCATAAAGGTTCCATTTAATAACTGTCCGTTATCGTCGTAAACAAGGTGTTCATAATAGGCATTGCCGATGCCCTGCGCTACCCCGCCATGGACTTGTCCATCCAGGATAAGTGGGTTGATCACGCGGCCGCAATCGTGGACGACCAAATATTTTTGAATATCGATCTTCATCGTCTCCGGATCGACCTCCACGATCATGGCATGCATCCCACTGGCCGTGGCGCCTCGTTCGGGACCGAAATAATTGGTCGCCTCCAGCCCGGGTTCGGTCCCCGGTTTGACCGCGCCCCGCAAAGGGTTTGCTTTCGACGCCAGTTCTCCCAATGAGATGGATAACCGTGGAATATCCTGAACCCGCACCCTCCCATCGGCCAATTCAAGTTCTTCCTCCGGAGCATTCAAGAGCTCTGAAGCCAATCGCAGGATCTTGCCGCGCACATCTCTGGCTGCTTCATTGATGGCGTTCCCTGCAACGACGGCCCCGCGGCTGGCGAATGTGCCCGCGCCCCAATAAAATTGGTCTGTATCGCCGGTGACTACGTCGATATCCGAAACATCCACTCTTAATTGTTCAGCCACGATTTGAGCGAAGCTGGTGTAGTGCCCCTGTCCTTGCGTGCCTACCCCGGTGACGACGGAAACACGACCGCTGTTCATCACCTGCACCTTGGCGCCTTCATAAGGCCCGATGCCGGTCCCTTCCACGTAGGCCACAATACCTAACCCCACATGACGGCCTTCTGCTCTTAAACGTGGTTGGATTTCATGGATGAATTCGTCGTATCCGATCTTCGCCAGCGCCTGATCGAGCAAGGGTTCATAGTTGCCGCTGTCGTATACCAGTGGCGCGAAATCCTGGTATATGATCACGTTGTTGTAAGGGAATTTCTCAGGCGGGATGAAATTGCGGCGGCGGATCTCGCCGCGGTCCAAACCTAACTCTTTGGCGGCGATATCCAGCAGGCGCTCGATAACGAAAACTCCGTGTTGGCGTCCGGCCCCTCGATAAGGGGTCACAATGGTTTTATTCGTGAATACGGCCGTGAACTCGCTGTAATAATTGGGGATATCGTATGGCCCCAAAAGGGTGCACTGGCTGTTAAGCGGTACCGTCAAGCCATACGGGTCATAAGCACCGGTATCATGCAGGAACACGTCATGCACGCCAAGAATATGTCCATCCTGGCTGACCGCCATTTCTGCATCATGGATTTGACCGCGCTCGTGCGTGGTTGCGACAAAGTTCTCCGCTCGATCCTCGATCCACTTGACCGGCCGACCCAGCTTCATGGCTGCCCACGGGACGAGCACTTCTTCCTGATAGAACATCATGATCTTCGGTCCGAACCCCCCGCCGATGAACGGCGCAACGACTCTGACTTGTCGCTCGGATAATCCAAGCATGCCCGCCAGCCCATTCCGGATGACGACCGGTGCCTGTGTCGTGTCCCAGACGGTCAGCCGTCCACTCCGCGAGTCCCATTCGGCCACGATCCCGCGGTTCTCGATGGCCGCCGCGCAGCCGTGGTCGTAAAGGAATCGACGCTTGATTAACACCTTGGCTTGCTTTCGAGCGTCTTCGTAATCGCCTTTGGTCTGTACGACGTGTGCTGCCACATTGGAGCCCAGATCCTCATGCACGATAGGACTCTCGGGTTGTAATGCCTTTTCCAGATCGACCACCGCGTTAATGGGTTCGTATTCCACCTGGATGTCGGCCAGGGCATCTTCGGCGATATACCGGCTCTCGGCTAGGACGAGTACGATTGGCTCTCCGGCAAAACGGACTTTGTCCTTTGCCAATGGCACCTGGGTGCGTTCATTGAATATGATCCCATCAATGGGCGGAGGCGAGACCAATAGAGGGCCGGGCTTCCAGTATTCTCCTAGATCGGCGGCGGTATATACGGCAGCCACTCCTTCTCGTTGGAGGGCTTGGGATACGTCGACGTTTTTGATCACCGCATGCGCATACGGGCTACGCAGGAAGGCGGCATGCAGCATATTCGGAAGATCGACATCGTCCACATATAATCCCTGCCCGGTGAGCAGGCGCGGATCCTCATTTCGTTTGATGCGCTGTCCGAAATACCGTGTTCCCATTTTTTTATTCTTCGACAAAGGCAACTGCGCGGCAGAACGCCGCTTCACCGCCCTTGAACTTCCATGGGAATGCGCCGAGCAGGAGCCGTTTATTGTGCAATTCTTTCAAGCCGATGTCACCGCCCAGGTTTTCAACATGGATGCAGTCGTGCGGGAATAAGGCATTGTGAGTTAATTGATAGGCGGAGTCGGGGAATAGCACCTCCATCTTGTCTTTCCCGAACTTGGCCTCCGTCTTCGCGCGCACTTTCTGCCAGTGCTCCAAACCTCCTTTTCCCAGGAAGCGGCCGATCGGCAGGTTCATGGGATGGTCGGTCGAGATCATGTCCACCCCCCAGATATGGATTTTCTTCTTCAATAGCCAATCGCAGATGCTGAAATGCGGCCCGGGGTGGCGCTGGATGTATTTTTCCTCGTCTGCATCCGGGCTGAAGAAGGAATAATTATGCCAGCCGGTGTTGATGAACAGGATATCGCCCTCTCGTACTTCAACGCGTTTTTCGATGTCCTCCGGCGTGAATAGACCCAGTTCATCCAGCATATCGCTGAGATCGACGATCACCCCCGGGCCGAAACACCATTCGATCGGGATCTGGTCGATCGTCTTGCCTTTCGTCACGAAATGACGCGGAGCGTCCAGGTGCGTACCCATATGGTTCGAGGTCTGGATATATTGTGCGTTCACGCCGTGCTCGGATTTTCGTTTGATGTATTTGACTTCGAATGGCGGGTAGAAAGGCCAGAAGGAACAGTCCTGATTTAGGTCTTGCGAGAGATCGAAGATTTTCATATCGGCTCCTTGGAATATTTATAAGTTGTATTTCCCGGCGTAAGCCATTAAAGCCTGTTCGAAGATCGCCAGCGGTGGGCGCACCAGACCCGCGCCGACTTGTCCGATGCCGGCATTTTTATGCGCGATGCCGGTATTGATCCTTGGTGTGATCCCTAACTCGATGACCTTGCGCAGGTCGATCCCGGTGGGTGTGCCTCGGAAACCCAGCGCAGGGATTGTGAAATATTTGCTCTCCGCGGCGGTGATCTCGTACATTTCGAGGGTGGCGTTTATCGCATCCTTGGGTGTCCCGCCCACGAAATTAACGATCGCCGGCGCGGTGGCCATGGCGAAACCGCCGATGCCCGCCGTCTCTGTGATCGCACTATCTCCGATATCGGGGTTGGCATCGTTCTGACTGAAGCCGGAAAAGAAAAGGCCGACCGGGATTTCTGCCGGAGCGGTGAACCACTGTTTCTCACCCAATCCGCTGACACGGATTCCAAAATCGGTCCCGTTCCGTGCCATGGTCGTGATGATCGTGCTCCCTTCGACGCCGTGTGCTGCATCGGTCATGGCTTTGCAGGCTGCCATCACCGGATTGAGCACGCTCAATGCGTTGTCACCGATGAACTGAAGCACTTCCGATTCAACCGCCTCGTCTTTTACGGCTTTTGCAATGAACGGTGCGATCTGTTTCAAGTAAAGCAGGGATCCGGCTTTATTGCGGTTATGGCCCTCGTCCCCCATATGCAGCGCCTCCGCGATCAGTGCTCGCAGGTCGATGCCTTTGGATGCCTCCAGGGCCTCCGCCAGGACCGGACCCAGGGTGTCGTTCATCCATCGCAGCCGCTTCAACACCTCCTCGCTGTATGCGCCGTAGCGCAGGACCTTGCCGTAGCCTTCGTTGAGGTTGGAAAAGGATTTATTGCCATGTTCGATATTTTCAACGGTATACACCTGCATGGATGCCGATATAACCCCCGCCATCGGCCCCACCGCGCTGTGGTGGTGGCAGGCGTCGAATTCCACCTGGCCCCGCTCGGCCATCGCGGTTGCTTCAGCCTCGGTTTTAGCCAGTCCCTCGAATAACATCGCTCCGATCATCGCGCCGCGCAGCGGACCGGACATCCGCGCCCACTCGATGGGCGGTCCTGCATGCAGGAAAAGGTTATCTTTCATTCCCGGTATCACCGCGCGGGCGGTCGCCACCCCGGTTAGTATCGGCCTGGCAGACATCAAGCGCTCGACCGCAGTTGTATTAGCCTGATCGATATCCAATTTCATGGTGCTCTCCATAGCCCATCGGTAGCCTGAATATTAAGTTCACCCATCTTTGTGATCTGCCTTCTGGGTCTTCATTTTCGCCAGGATGGAGGCCAGGTTTTCATTTCCACCCGCAGGCGGTCGCCAGTCGACCTGAACCGCCTGTGCTCCTTGCGATATCAGGCTTTCAAAGAACGACTCTAGCCCGATGTTGATCGCCGCGAAGGGTTGTTTGAATCGATCGAGGTTGATAGGCGGATACTTCTCGGGCCGGGGATGACTAAATCGTTGACTAATGTATTCCACAGCCTCGGTCACGCTTCTAAACACTAAAGTCCCTGCCTCTTCCAATTGTCGGACTTGTAAGCTTAAGTTTTGAGGATCGTCCTCCGTGCCAATCACTATGGCCAGGCATTCCAGCTCTGGTCTGCGCTCTCTAATTTCTTTGAGGACTGGTGCCAGCTCGCCTGCCGGGTCCGGATGCGCCCCCTCGCCTAAAACTACATCCAGCAATATCGCACCGACTTCCCGATCGAATGATTCCTGACGTATCCGCCGGATCCGTAGATCGTTGTCGATCATGGGATGCAAACGACCCACCGTGAACTCGTCTCCTCCAAGATCGAGGATCGTATGTCCTTTACTATGGGCCGGATCACTCAATTGCTGATCCTTCGTGATTGGGTTGTTCGAATAGATGGGTGAAAGGGTCGCTTGCAAGCCAAGCAGCGCTTCATAGGCCAGGGTTCCGCCGGAGAACAGGCCGCGCAGGGTACCCGGTATAGGTCGAGATATATTAATTTTTTGGTCCCTGGTCATGGATAACTGGTTCACGGCAAGGTCTGCTGCTTCGCTCAAACTCGTCGCAAAGTTCAGGTTGCCGGATCTCCGAGAAGGTGACGGATATCCCAAAAAATCAATGACTACCGGTTTACCTATCGCTTGCGCGGTGGCAAGCAGCTGCCCCGCAACCTCGGACGCGGGTGGCTTCGACACCAGCACAATGACCTTGGTTTCGGGATCATTCGCCAGAAGTCCTAGAGCCTGGTGAGCAGTGACACCGCCCACCTCCGACTTGAGATCCCGACCGCCCGTGCCGATAGCCTGCGACACACCCGAGCCCAGTTCGTGGATTCGGGCGATAACTGCTTGTAATCCTGTTCCTGACGCAGCGACCAACCCGATCGGTCCGCGGCGTACCCGGTTGGCAAATCCCAATCCTATGCCATTGATGATCGCTGTTCCGCAATCGGGACCCATCACCAGCAGGCTTTTATCACGCGCAGAGTGCTTCAATGCAACTTCATCCTCGAGGGAAACATTATCGCTGTAAAGAAAAACGTTTCGATCGAAGTCGAGCACTTCGCGCGCCACCCCACCTGCATAGCGCCCTGGAACGGAAATAAGCACCCAGCCCGCATCCGGTATTTGTTTAACGGCGGCGCTCAGGCTGCGCGGCCGGAAATCCCTGGATACGGTTGAGCTTCGGCTTGCGAGCAGTGCATCCACTTGCTCGAGTGCTTGGGCGGCCGCCTCCTCCGCTTCAGCCTTGACGACGATCAAAAGGTCGTCCGGGTTCGCCGCCGCGGAACCTGGCAGTAGATCACTCGCAGCCAATAGTTCCCGATTCGCCGGAGTAGCCATTACCACGCCGGCATCGATTACCCCCGAAAGCCCTAATAACCCGCGCTGCAGCTGCATGAGTATAACCGAGTCATAATAGGCGCCGGGACGGATATTCCACTTTATGGCGGTCATACTTTGCTAAGGACCTGTTCCAGTCCTTCTGCCCAGGTCATCAATGCTTCATCATGGGCCCATCGACCGGTTATCTGCAAGCCGAGTGGCAGCCCGCTTTCGGTTTTTCCTGCGGGCAGGTTGGCCGTTGGCAGGCCGGCCTGAGTCCACGGCAGGTTCATGACCGGGTCTCCGGTGCTCTCCAGTCCTTTTGGCGCAGGTCCGGGTGCGGCTGGCGATATCCACAGATCGATGGAGTGTGATTCCATAAGGGCATTCATTTCAACCCGCATTGCGTCGCGTTCTTTCAATGCTTGCGCCAATTGAGATTCTGATATTCCTTGTCCTCGCACGATCAGTTCTTTGGTTTTCGATGAATAAAGCTCTCCATATTTTTTGAACCAGTCTGCATGCACCCGCGCCGCCTCGGCTGCCAGGATCAGCTCATTTCGGTTCCGGATATCCTGAAAATCAGTCAACGCCTTGACCTGCCGTATTTCGTACCCGGCTTCATTCAGCGCTGTGCAGGTGCTTTTAAAGGAAGCAAGCGCTAATTCAGATGCACTTTCCAGGTATGGACCTTCCGGAATTCCGAGCATAGGCCTCCCGGGTCGCTCGATTGCTTCCTTCCAGTCCAAATAAATACAGGAGGCAATTGATTTTGCGGCAGCGGCGCCTGTTGTAAAATAACCGATATGGTCAAGGGACGGTGAAAGTGGGATCACGCCTGCCCTGGATATCCGACCGTACGTGGGCTTCAGGCCAAAAACTCCGCAAAAGGCTGCTGGTCGAATGATCGAACCGATCGTCTGTGTGCCCAATGCCAGGGGACACAAACCGGACGCGACCGCGGCCGCGGAGCCGCTGCTTGAGCCGCCGGGGGTATATTCCAGGTTATGAGGATTGCGTGTGACCCCTGGCGAAAAATAAGCGAATTCCGTAGTGACGGTTTTCCCTAGGATTAATGCGCCTGCTTCCTTTAAAAGGCGGACGCTTTCTGCTTCCGCTCCTTGCAGGGCTTCGATCGGCAGGCGGCTGCCTGCTCGTGTTGTAAATCCATCCACGTGGAAAATGTCTTTTACGCCGGCCAATGATCCGAACAGGGCCGATCTCAGTTCCGGATGGGGGAAGCGGGACAAGAGAGATTCAGCCTCTTTTCTGATACGTTCGAACCGGCCCTCCTCAGGCAGAAAAGCCTTTACGGACGGCTCATGGATCTTGAACCGGGTTTCGATTTCATCGATCTGATCGAATAGTTCTCCGATAACGGAAGGAGTTTTCATTTCTTTATTCTGAGGAGGCGATTTTCTCAGCCGCCAGTTTGACCGCGTCAACTATGTGCTGATAGCCTGTGCAGCGGCACAGATTCCCGGAGATGGCTTGGCGGATTTCCAGCTCAGTGGGTTGCGGATTGGCCTTCAAAAATGGGATCAGGGTCATCAATATTCCAGGGGTGCAGTAACCGCACTGCAGACCATGGGCTTCCCAAAAAGCTTGTTGTAAAGGATGTAATTGGTCGGGACCCTTCGCCAGCCCTTCTACGGTAGTGATAACGCAGCCGTTGACTTGTACCGCAAACATCAGGCAGGAACGTACTGACTCACCCTCTAACAATATTGTACAAGCCCCGCAAACACCGTGCTCGCAACCTACGTGTGTGCCCGTAAGGGTAAGTTCGTGACGCAGGAAGTCGCTCAACAAGGTTCGAGGTTCGACCTCGCGCTGATAAACTTTCCCGTTGACGGTTACGGTTACCGGAAAAGAATCCGTCATTGCAAATTATCCTCACCGGCACGTTTCAGCGCCTGTTCCAAAGCCCTGCGGGTTAAGACCCACGCCAAATGCCGCTGATACTCAATTGACGCATGGATATTCCCGAAAGGATTGATTTCCTTTTCGCTGGCCTGTGCCGCGGCAGTCTCGAAGATTTCTTCCTTGAGCGTCTCGCCCTCCAAGGATCGGGCAGCCTCCACGGCCTCCATCGGACCATCACCTGCGTTCAGATAAACGATCCTTGCCATTTTGCAGGTGCCTTTTTCATTAAGAGAGATAAGGACAGCCACTCCCATTAACGCATAATCGCCGGTCCGCGGAGCGAATTCCATGAACGACCAGCCTGTCCGGGCCGGCATGGGCGGCAGTTCGATCTCCACCAGCATTTCATCTGGAGCAAGATCGGTAGTGAACATGCCGGAAAAGAAGTCTGGAGCGGCTACCCACCGTTCACCCGCAGCATTGCGTGCTTTCAAGCGCGCTCCCAGGGCGATCATGATGACCGGCAATTCTGCTGCCGGGTCGGCATTCGCCAGGCTGCCTCCTAAAGTGCCTCGGTTTCTGATTTGTGGGTGTGCAATATGCGGCATGGCTTCTGCCAGTAAGGGAGCCCATCTTGTAACCTGGGGTTCGAATTCCAACCGCCGTTCGCGAGTCATCGCTCCAATGTGCAGAGCGGTCCGATTTTCTTCCCGGATAAAATCCAATTCTTTAACGTGATTAAGATCGATGAGTGCCCTTGGCTGGACCACGCGGAAATTCATGGCGGGTACCAGGCTTTGCCCGCCGGCGAGTAATTTGGCCTCGCTGCCATAATCACGCAGTAGCTCCAATGCTTGTTCCAAAGATTCGGGAACTTGGTATTCAAAAGGAGCGGGTTTCATAATTATTGGGTTAAAAAGACCTACTAGGTGTGATTATAACCTAGGAGGTTTCAAAACCTTGGTGCGAAGGCTTCTCGGGGGTGGCTAAAACCGTAGGCCTTTGTCGAATTGACAGAGTCCAGCCTCTTTTCTTCTCAATTTGTTAGTTTGATGCTCTACCTCAAACATCATCCTCATAAAAAAATGCAATAAAACCTGCTTTTTAGTCTGTTAAACCAATACTAATGTCACATCAATAACAAGAAGAATTCTGCTAATGTATTGGGGCTGGGAATTTATCAGTTTAATTTTATCTCTTAAAAGTTTCCCTAGATTTATTAGCTAGACCGGGGTGGAATTTCCGGGGTGAGGAGACTGCATGAATAGTAAAGATAAGGCCGGAAGTTTGGCCATCCGCATCATAACCGTTCATGATGCGGCAAGGTATTCAGGCTTGTATCCTACGATGAAAACATCACTATCCAGTCCATACTTGAATTAGTGGCTTGGCTTGCAATGTTATTCATGCTTGAAGCAGGAGGCTTTGGACTAGGAGGCATGTAACATGATTGGACTACTGATCTTAAAGACCATTCAACTATTCACTGATAACCAGGAAACACACATCATATTCTTTGTTTTTGCCGCATTGGTGCTTCTAAGCTGGGAGTGGCGAGATGTGAATCCTGACAGAAATCAAAATTACCACATTCGTTAAAACCTAGCACTTCATTATATGGTGAGGATATGGGGGATCGCGCAGCACAGGTCCCCGTTCTTGTGTTTGGGGGAGCCCGCAGGCCGGACTAAGTGGTAGGATCTCGAAGATGGCAAGTGGCCTTCTTGCCGTGCCCTACCAGGGGGTCTATTTTCAGCCAAAACAGGAAAGACGACCTGATCTCTTTTTCAATTGAGATTCACGAATGGTTAAGCTCATCCGCGACGAGGGGTGATCATCATTGCTTCATTGAATCTTCGAAGGGTTTGGGCAGCTCCTATGCTAAACCTTCTAGCGTTCCGAATCCAAATCCCAAGTCGCAGACCCTGAAAGATACTACCGATCATAACCATACCGCCAAGTATAAGTTCCAGCGGTTACGGGATTTGGCTAAGGATCTTGCAGGTTACGGCGATGTGTTTACGATAAGAGAAACCGAGGTCGCCCCTGCTTGTATGCTATACTGCGGAAAATCAGCAGGTTGATCATATTTACAACTTACCCATCCTGCTCCTCTTATTGGTAAAGGCAGGTCCTTATGCTACCTCGGCGTCTGGTCAACCTATCGGTAATTCTCCTGTTCTTCGCCCTCTCATGTAACTACGTTCAATCACTAAATCCATCAGGTGAAAACCCTGCCGCGCTTAGCGGTGCACTTCTCAATGAGGTGCTCTTTCTCCCCTCGCAAGGAAAGTCCGCCTTTGTTGAATTAAAAAGTTCCGGCGGACGCGTCCCATTGGGTGGACTCTATCTGATTAACGAGTCGGGTGCGACTTATACTCTACCTGGGGGCGTAAATGACCTTGCCTCCAATCAATTCCTATTAATCCTATTCGATGGGACGAACAAGGTCGAGGATAAAACGGTTCATGCCGACCAAACCGCATTTGTTAATCCTGAATCTGGATTTCTCGAACTTCACGCCTCGGATCGGACTTTGCTAGACCGCGTGGCCTGGGGTGAGAGCCAGCCGGGCTCCGTTCGCTTGAGCCGCGGCGGGAAGATACCCGATTTTTTGGCCGGCACGACGATTGGACGTATCCCAACTTCGGTCGAGTCCGATCCATTGCAGTGGGTGGCTTTTGCGCCTGATGAGGCCACACCGGGTGCGGCAAATCCCAACCCTGGCGTAACCATTTTGCTGCCTCTCACCGGCGCAGTGTTGGATCAATCGAATGCAAGCCTGAGCTGGTATCCTGTTCCGGGCGCGGCGCAATATCGGGTTCAAGTCAGTACCGAAGAAACGTTCAAAGCTGCAATCATCGACCAGACGGTGACCGCACCGCCTTTGAAGCCGGACAGCCTCCAGCCAGGCACCTATTTCTGGCGCGTGCAGGCAATCAGCAGCGATGGTTCCACCTCCGAGTATTCGCTTCCCAACTCGTTTACGCTTATTGCAAAATCCGCTTCAACGCCTCATCTGGCCGCGCCATCCCGGGTGGCGGCCCTGCCTGTACCGTGGATTGGACAACACAAAGATACGCAAATGCTGGAACTTGAGGTGAAAAACGAGACGGGCGCGCATGCCTGGGACGTGGATCATCAAGTCCTTGACATGACCGATCCCGCAGACAACATGAACTGCTCGCAGGCTTCGATTGCCATGGTCACCAGTTTCTACGGCGGCAAGCTAAGTCAGGATCGTATTGGGTATGAAGTTTTCAAGGACGTAAAAGCCGGACCGGAATGGGATTTGAATTATGGCAGAGGCTTGAGCGATAAGAAGATCACGTTTGCGCTCACCTTCGCCCTCGGTGCGGCACCCACCTATCGTCCCGCACCAGCAACTCCCACTGTACTGTGGGGCGATGTTAAGAAGGAGATCGATGCCGGGCGGCCGTTGATCGCCTCAACTCCGTCGCACGTCTTTGTCATTACCGGCTACAACCAGGTAGGCGCACAACAACTCATCACAGTCAACGACCCGTGGGTGGGTACGTATCAGATCGACATCATCAACCCGCAAGGTTCGGCATTGGGTAACATTTTTGATACTTATTGGCTGATGCCAGCCGCTGTCCAGGCCAAGTCGGACGAGCCGGGAATCAGCCAGGACTCCGACGGCGATGGCGTGGTGGATTTCGACGAGACCGAGCGCTTTGGCACAGATCCGAACAATCCCGATACCGATGGCGATAAAGTGAAAGATAAGGATGAGATCCGCGCCAGCGTGTTCGACACAAAGCATGGCTATGCTGTCGGCAGCATTGACCATAACGGCCGTGACTTTGACGGTGACAAGCTGGCCATGGAATTGGATCCGGATAGCGATGGCGGCGGCTGCCTGGATGGCATGGAAGACTTGAACTACAACGGCAAATTTGACCCATCGGCCAAAGAGCTGTACAACTTCGATAAGAAGGACGACGTGTGCTTGCACGGAACGTACGAGTTTCTCCAGGATGTCAACTACACAACGAACGGCGACCAGGTTCACACATCCAGGACCGAATCGTCTGTTTTTTCGCTGCGACCTATAGGAGGTGGCAAGCTGGAGGGGCGAATCTCCGCGACTCACACGGAGATCGAGACCGTGGTCGTGGGTGGAGCTTGCGCTCCGCAGTACCAGCATTGGCATCCCGCCAGGCTCACCTGGGGTTCTGACCTCGTCGGGACCTACTTTAAGAATCCCGACGGGACGGTCAAGGTTACTATGCGGCCGCTTTCTGGCCGCAGCCCGTCATGGTCTGTGTCTATAGACGGCGGCTGCACAGGAGGAACCGGTCCGGTGCCTGCGCCAGGCATCTATTTGCTCTTTTTGGGAGAGCCTGGAATCACATTTCTCCTAAAGGATGGTCTCTATGATTTCCGGTATGATATCCCGCCGGCTTACAATGCCACTGGACCAGATTACATGACATGGCACGTCGAGCAGTCGCAGAACAAGTAGCTGCGCCGATTGCTTCTCCCCAATTGTCCTCTAAGAAGGAGAGGTAACAGACTCCCCTCTCCACGAATGGTAGGGCGAACGCCTACCATTCGGACGCGAAGCGGAATCACCACCACGCGAAGCGGTATCACTTATAGTGTCACCATCAGAAGGCGACCTCACCCCAGGGAGTGGGTGAGGTCCATTTGCACCCAGATCAGCAAAGGCGACTCTAATCGTTATGCGCTGCCCTCATTTCCTCCCCTAAATCCGTGATTCAAATTAACTTTTTTAACCATAATATTTTAGAGGATTTGGTGGATCGCGAAGCACAGGTCCCCGTTCTTGTGTTTGGGGGAGCCCGCAGGCAGGACGAAGTGGTAGGGCCTCGAAGATGGCAAGTGACCTTCTTGCCGTGCCATACCAGGGGGTTAGGTTCCTTTGCACGTGCAACAGGAAGCGTGAATCTAGTCTATCTTTGATTTAAAATTCACGAATCCTGTTTTGGGCGGTGAACTATAGAGTAGAGCAAATTGTATAGGTAACAAAACGAGGCAACCTGTTTGGAATAAAGAAAACACGGGTGCTGTCTTTAATATTTAGTATGACTGTCCTTGCGGTCAATTTTCTCTCAATTGTTAGAGAACGAACCGTATGTGATTCCTGCAAAGTTACAAATCAAACTTGTACTATTTATTTAGCAGGGGCCATCTTTTCTTCCGCTTTGCGATCTGACCGGACCGCTAATCGGTTGAAAAGAATGGCTGGTAGCATAAATGGAAAAACAAAAATGATAACACCAATAATCAAAGCACCAAAGTCTTGATTAGGAATTGAAACCCAAAATGCTCCTACCAACAAGGTCATACCCAAGAACACGAAGAATAATGTGCGATAGACCCGGGCCGACATAGATTGAGGTGCGTAAAGAAGGAACGCGCGTTGGATGAAGTTCCGTTCCTTTATTCGCTTTGCAGGCGCTTCGACCTGTATTTCCAATGCCTCATCCACATGCGCTTTGATTTCATCCAGTTCCGCCGCGATCATCTCCTTAATTTTGTCGAGCTTATCCCCCGTTTCAGATTGCTGGCGCGCTTCCAGCCAGGAAGAAAGAAAGGTCACCTGTTTTCCGGCAAACTCTATCGCCTGTTCTCTCTGATTTGCTCGATCACGTTTTTCAATCCACACGATGAGCGCCGAAGCAATGGTGGGAATCAAACCAAGCAAAGCACCAATGAGAGCCGTGATAAAAACTTTCTGATCCATGGTCTTGACCTCCTGGATGAATAAAAGATGGAACCTTCAAAACTAATAACCCGCCCGACGTAAAATCGGTTCTTGATTTTCAAATTTAACGTGGATAATGGATAATCAAAACGCCCCTGCTCGGCGTGGGACGGAGTTTACCCCGCACAGTCGAAGATGCCGAGTGCCTTTCTCGGCGCGAAGATGCCGAGTGCCTTTCTCGGCGCGAAGATGCCAAGCGTTCTTCTTGGCACGAAGATCCTGTTCTTTGGGGCATGGTCCCCGCCGAGAGGCGACCGAAGGTCTCCTTCAGTGGAGAACTGCTCCGCACCCGTCAGCTACCGGTGGAACTTCACACCGGGCAGATCGAAAGAAAAAAAACAGTGTTCTTGATTGCTCTTCGCCGCAGCAGGCAGACATAATATCATGACGTTGTAGACAATGCAGGGCAGGTTTTAAAGCCTGCCCTGCTTGGGGTCCCATGCGATCTGCTTTGTTTTACGCGATTAACATTTTGCGTTGGCTGCGTGGACTCTGTTTGAAATGTAGAAAAAAAAACCGAAGCCAGCCTGTCCTGGTGATCGCCCAGGGAAAAATACTTGAAAATCGCGCAGACTCCCACACGTCAGCTGCACGCTTTTTTAGTCCGCTTTTTGTGATGGACAATAAACTTTATTGATCACATATTTGATAACTGACGGTTTAACTTACGTTTGTTCTCATATTTGCGCCCCCAACCAAGAAAAATCCAACTGCAACAATCAACCAGAGCGTTGGTGGAATTTAGCCCGCAGCCGCGTCCGCTGAAGCGAAGGGTTAGCTGGCGCCTTGCCCTCAGCAGACTAATGGCTGGTGGAGCTGTGGTCGGAGACCACGCGCCACTTACCATCTATCTTCTTCATGTGGACGGTGAATACGCCGTTACGCCTGGCTGTACGCGTGGTCTGTATCCATTCGCCAAATACCAATGAGTCACTTTCTCCAAGAAGCTGAATCTCAAGATTGGCCACTTCCAATTGGCCCATGTTGTCTGGTGTATCAAAACGAGCCTTGAATGCGGAGGCTATCGCCTCAATGCCATAGCTCACCTTGCCTTCGGAAACCCAACGTACTTTGTCAGAATGCCAGTAATCGGCAAGGTAGCCATCGATATCGCCGCGGTTCCATGCAGCACAGCCTGATTCGAACAGGGCGCGGATACGTTGATGCTCATCAGTCATATCATGGTTCCCTTTTGCCTTCCAATCTATGTCATCGTACCTGCGAGTTTTGCTCGTGAGGCTTACTTTACTAAGCAGGCATTATGGCGCCAGCTAACGGTTTGCGTTACCTGCTGGTGGGGGACGAGATAAAGGCGATTTGACGAAATTGGTTAGAGTTTAGCTTACCTCTTTTTTGGCGGGACGAATACCACCAGTCGGGTGCAAGCTTGGTAGGGTATATTCAATCAGAAAGTCCACCAGCGCGTGAACCGTTGGATTGGTGATGAAATGGTAACTTTTGAAGACCTAAATCGGTCGTCGTACGAGGCCTCCGATAGTTCTTTGATCAGCACGGAGGGACCACAGGCTTGAGAGAATCGCAAGTTAGCTAGTGCCACGCAAGCTTGGATCAAGTGCATCGCGCAGTCCATCCCCAATGAGGTTAAAGGCGGCAACGGTGAACAGGATTGCCAACCCCGGAAACAAGGACAGCCAGGGCTGGGTGGCGATGTAATTGCGGCCCTCGCTGATCATCACACCCCATTCGGCTGTGGGGGGCTGAGTGCCAAAACCAATGAAACTCAACCCGGCTGCAGACAGAATTGCGCCGCCCATATCGAAGCTGGCCTGCACCAACAGGGGTGCCAGGGTGTTAGGCAGAATATGCTTCCAAACAATGCGCACCGCAGATGCGCCAAGGCTGCGCGACGCCTCAACATACTCGGTTTCGCGAAGTGATAGTACCTGCCCCCGCACCAGCCGGGCATAAACAGGCCAGGTTACCACTGCAATTGCAATCATGGCATTGGTCAAGCTGGGACCGAGCGCTCCCGAAATAGCCATGGCCAAAATGAGCGCGGGGAAAGCGAAGAAGACGTCGGTCAGGCGCATCAGGCCCTCATCCAGCCAGCCTCCGGTATAGCCGGCGACAAGCCCAACAAACGTCCCGCTGCTCGCTGCTAAGCCCACAATCACTGTCCCGATTATTAGGGAAATGCGCGCGCCATAGATCATCCGGCTGAGTACATCACGACCGAGCTGATCGGTGCCTAACCAGTGCGCCGCCGAAGGTGGCTTCAGTCGCGTGGAGAGGACCTGTTCGAGGGGATTGGCCGGCGCGATCAGGGGAGCCAACACCGCTATGAGAGCTAATATGGCAATCAGCGCTAAGCCGGCCGCGGTCAATGGGCTGCGCCGCCGGGCCGGGCGGAGGAGCCGGACGGGCGTTGCTGGTGTCTCAGCCATGGCGGATCCGCGGGTCGAGCCAGTGATATCCTACATCCACGATCAAGTTCGCGGACGTATAGACTAGCGCCGCGAGTAAAGCCACGCCCATCACCGCGGGGAAGTCGAGGTTGATTGCCGAGTTGGTGGCATAGCGCCCCAAACCCGGCCAGCTAAAAATAGTCTCTGTCAGCACGGCACCCGAGAGCAAGCTCCCAAAGGTTACCCCGATCGTCGTCACAGTAGGGATAAGCGCGTTGCGAACCGCGTGGCGCCATACTACACTTCCCTGGCTCAAGCCCCTGGCTCGCGCCGCCAAGACATACCGCTGGTTGAGCACCTCAAGCATGCTCGAGCGCATCATGCGAGCGATAATCGCAGTAGAGAAATAGCCTAAAGCAAGCGCTGGCATGAGCAAGTGCTGCACGCTGCTCCAAAATGCTTGTGAGTTGCCGGCCAGCAGGCTGTCCACGGTGAATAGACCTGTGACCGGCGGCGGAGCTGGGATGAACTTGTCTATGCGGCTACCACCTGGCAGCCAGCCCAAGTGGCCATAGAAGAAACCAATCAGAATCAGGCCTAGCCAGAAAATGGGAATAGACCCGCCAATCAATGACCCGATGCGGACAACATGGTCGGGTAGGCGGTTCCGCGCCGTAGCCGAGATAACCCCGGCCGGCACGCCAATGAGAATTGAAAATACCAACGCGGTCAGTGACAGCTCAAATGTCGCCGGAAAAAAATCGCGCAGATCGGCGGCCACTGGCCGCCGAGTGCGAAGGCTGATACCCAGGTCGCCTTGTATTAGGTTGGTGACGTAGATCCAATATTGCTCGGTTACGGGCTTGTTCAGCCCATATTTCTCGCGGAAGGCATTGATCTGTGCATCGGTGGCATGGTCACCCAGCGCAACCTGGGCAGGGTCGGCGGGAACGAGGTGTGACAGGCTGAAAGTGATGATCGAAACCCCGATCATCACAAACACAAAGCCTACTAATCGTCGGAGCAAGTAAAAGAGCAGGGGCATGGTAGGCAAAGGGTGACCAGACCACACGCTGACCGGCTAAAAGCCGGCCAGCGTGTGAGTTAGTCTGGCCGTGGGTCAACTAGCTAGTCTTACTTGCTGATGGACCAGAAGTCGGCGAAGCCCATCGGGTTCCAAGCGAAGCCCTTAATATTGGAGCGAATGCCAAAAAGCGCTGCTGGCTGGTATAGGACAGCATATGGGCCGTTGTGTAGCACGTACTCGGTGATATCCTTGTATGCGGCCACGCGTGCCGTGGGATCCGTCATCAGCGCCGCATCATGCGACTTGGTAGCGATGGGATCATTCCACGAGTTACGCCAGGCAATTGAATGTGCAGCGTAGCTGGTAAAGGGCGTCACATTCGTGTCAGGGTCGGCGAAATCGGGACCCCAGTAGAGTAGTGCCAACACCGCTTTCTGGGCGCGGTATGCGGTCAGCAGTTCAGCAAAGGACTCCTGCTTGATCGTGACCGTCACCCCGATCTTGGCCCAGTCTGACTGGAGCTTGGCGCCCAGGTCGGACCATTGCACGCCACCCGGCGCAGCACCTTCTGGAATCAACATCTCAAGCTTGACAGCGCTGAGCCCGGCTTTTTGGAGCATAGCCTTAGCGCCGGCCACATCTTGCTGGAAGGGTGTGTCATTGTTGTAGCCAAACATTGGGGAGGGGATGATGGTCTGCACCTTCTGGGCATTGCCGGATAATAGATTATTGACGATCCCATCGTAGTCAATAGCCATACGCAACGCCTCTCGCACTTCCACCTTATCGAGAGGTTTCATAGCAACGTTCATCCCCAGATAGAACAAACGCAGGTCGGAGCCTTTGGCACTGATCGCATCTCCGCTCAGGGTAGCTAACTGTTCGGCGGTCAAGTTCAAGGCAATATCAGCATCGCCTTTTTGAAGCGCAGTGAGTTGATTGGCTGATTCGGGCACATGGCTGATCAGGATCGAGTCGAGGGCTGGCTTGGTTCCGCCAAAGTTTGGGTTGGCTTTCAGCAGCACTTCCACATCCTTGGTCCAGTGGTCCACCACGTATGCCCCGCTTCCGGCCGAATGATCGAGCAGCCAGGCTGTGCCATTGTCTCCGCCGGTCTCATGGGTCTTCACTACTTTTGAGTCCACCACACCGGCGACGGTGTTGGTCAGCACCGCAAGGAACGCGCCAGGGCTGGCGGTCTTCGGCAGGCTGATGACCACAGTCAGGGGGTCAACCGCTTTCGCGCTGTCGGCTTTGATGCCACCCACATCGGTGAACAAGAACGCCGGGGATCCGTTGATTGCCACAACGCGGTTGAATGAGTACACCACATCATCTGCGGTAATGGGGTTGCCGCTGGCGAACTTGTTGCCCGGGTGGAGCTTGAAGGTCAGCTCCCAGTGATCGCCGGCGTCCTTGGTGTCCCAGCTATCGGCCAGGCCGGGCTTGATGGTTTGCAGATCAGAGCCAACAAATGTCACCAGGCTCTGATACACATTGTGGGCGATCAGGATGCCGCTATATTCGTAAACCACGGCCGGGTCCAAAGTGATCAAGTCATCGATGTTGCTGTCCAGGGTCAGCGTGTTCACTGCGCTGGCCGGTGCGACGGTTGCAGGAGCTTCAGTCGGAGCAGCTGTGGCTTGTGGTTGCGCAGGGGCGGCGGGTGCAGATGTTGCCGCCGGGGCGCACGCCGTGAGAATCACAAGCGCAAGAGAAATTACAATCGTCCAGGTACTTCGTTTTGATTGGTGCATCTTATCCTCCTCAGATAAAGTGGTTTGGGAACTTGTAAAGATTATAAATCAGCTGGGTCGTAAAAAGGGACAGGCGTGCCAGGCGATTTAAATTGCAATGGTTCGCTACCGCCTAATACAGAAGCACGTGCTCGCTGAGTCTAAACATACGTGCCGACGTGTTAGAGAATTGCAAGTGCGCTTGGAGCATGGTCCGATTCAGCGAGAACATTCGTTCGCGATCATTATAAGGTTAAGAGGTAAGCAAGTCAACGGTTGAGAACTGGGATGTGGGCCTGAAGCTAGGAGCCTTTTGAATCCCTATATATCAGGGCTCGCCTAACTAGGGTTTATGCGGCAGTGTCCGTATAAGTGCTTATAGACAGTCACCTCCTAATCCGCCATTTGCCAATGCGGGTTTATCCCCTGTCAGGTCAACTGTAAAGTGTATGGCTTTTTGTCCATAACATGAACATGTTATGCACGAAAAGCCGTACGCTTTTCTGTACAAGTTTCACCCTTTGCCACAACCGGATGGAAAATGGAAAGGGGAGGAGATGTCAGCAGAAGGTAAAAGCCCCTGTTATGGAGAAAGGTCGAGCGTCAGGGGGGAACCGCCGGCGGGGGTCAGCTGAAGGGTGAGCCAGAGCTGCTTGATGAAGATGTCAGCCCCCACTCGGCGTGGGTCGGAGTTTACCCCGCGCTAGCGGGGCCGAAACGCGACCGGAGGTCTCCTTCAGTAGGGAACAGCCCTTTGTACCATACAACCTGATCCAAACCATCTACCAGCGCGTAGCAGATGGGATCGAAAGTGTGCCTACTAGGATTCGTCGCGGAGCACCCTGAAAGGGCACCTGCGACCAAGCGTATTCAAGTCGAAGACAACGTCCCCGCTCCTGCTTTTAGGGGGTCCCGCTCGTAGATGCCGAGCGTTCTTCTCGGCGCGAAGATGCCGGTGATCTTGCGGCAAAGCGGGGCTCAATGCCAGTTGAGCTGCGATTCCAGTCCTTTGCAGGACCTAATTAGCGCGCCTTGGTCTTGCGTTTTGCCAGCGCCCGCCGGATGTCGTTCACACGGTGCTCCGCCGAATGGCCGTCGAGATCGAACGGCCAGTTGTCCCGGCGTCTGGGCCGGATGAACCAATCATCCGGCGCCTCTTGCAACGCCCTCAGCAGATCTTCCTGCACTCGCCTGTGCCATTCCAGCACCTCTTGTGCTGAATGCTTGTGATAGCGTATGTACACCAGGTGATTGCCTTCTGTGGGCTTGAGGCTCTGTTCTGGCGGCATGCGTTTGCCGCGTGCATCACGAGCCACGCATGCCTTCCAATAGGTTATGTGCGCGAGCGAATCCTTCACCGTCCATGGCTCCTTTTTCTCGGGCCGGGGTACAGTCTTCCTCCATTCCGCGGCGGTGAGCCCGGCCACCAGGCGGTCCAACAGCCGAAACTCTCGGATGGCCCGCTTGACAACTTCATCGCGCGTGTGAGTCATGGATTCTTCTCCGGTCTTGCTGTTTCTCGTTTTCCAGTCGCTTTACTGCTCAAGTCTTATCAAGGTACATTATCGCCATCCCACGGATGCGCCAGGGAATCTCGCGCATGCTGTTGTCGTTTATCCGCCGCTGGGTTTGCCCGCTGCTTTTTTGTTGTTGGTGGGAGCGGTTCTTTGGTATTTTTATGCTAAACCGGCAATACATAAAATAAATTCAATTTCAATCCTGGTTTCTATTCTCGCTTCGCCGATTGGTTGGGTGGTTTATTCGATCTGGACCATACCGATATTTTTGACGCGATCGAAGTGGTCGATCAGGTTATGGATAGCGTTGTCGATATTTATGTTCCCGTTAGGATTAATAATGGTTTTGGCTTATCAATCTGTTTTATATTCCAATATTATTGGTTTACTTTATCCTTTAGGCTTCGTTCTAATATTAGTGGAAATTGTCTCGAAAGACATAAAGAATTGGAGCACGGTTCAAATGAGTTAAATTCCTGGTATCAATGCTGTGATTTTGCTTTGTTCCGAGAGAAACTGAGCTCTGCACATAAAGTAGGAGGGGTCAAACACTTCCTGGATGGGCAGGGTAATCCCTGACGAAAAGCTTGCGCACCCACATGGCTGGCTTGTCAACAATCAACAGTTTGCGGAGCGCCGGGACAATATGATATTGGATAAACCCTTTTCGCCAATGGATGATGTGATACATAAGATCATAGAATAGGAATTCGCGCACGCTCTGCGGGGCAAATATGCCCGTGAAATTCTTTTGCATCGCATCTAATGGGCGAGCACCTGTTGTTGCATGGAACAATCCCTGTTCAGACCATTTTTTTGGGTCCAGCACGATCCGCCAGGCATTGATCCACGGACGCTCTCTGAGAATGGGATGTTCGGGATAACACTCTTGGACTGCTTGCCAGAACAGAACCTGCGCCAGTTCTTCAAACCGGTCCAGATTCCTGTGCATAACCTCAAGAGTCTGCGCTGGGTTACGACTGGTTTCAAGGTCCAGGTATAGTAGTTGCAGGAAGTGCATGCGTGCTAGATCTCCCCGAACGTGGATTGCACGCGGCGGAGCAGCCCTTGACCAATCCGCAAATAATTGTTGGACACGATCGTTCAAATCACGATATCGCTGCCCGATCGCAAGGAGCTCGGGGCTTGGATTTCGTATCAATCCTTGGAAATAAACCTGGCACGCAAATGCCCAAATGACGGCAATATCCCATGCCATTTTGGATGTGTAGATCTGTGCGTGCCCAAGAGTACAATAGGTGCCCCGATAGATTGCCAGACCGATATTGAACAGGACATCGAGGACCAGCCTATTGTACGTTTCAACCGTATCCTCAGTTAATGCTCCTTCACGCTCGCGCCGGATCATTTCAACGGTAATCGTATTTCCCATTGCAATAAAATCTGATCCGACGCTGTAGAGGGGATCAAGGAAGAAGCCGGCTTCCCCGACACAACTCCAACGATTGCGGGAATAGACTTGTGCGGATGTATAACTATAATTCTTAAGGCTCAGAAAATCCATTGGTTCCCTTTCGTAGATATGTTCCCATAAGGCAGGCTCATGCTCATGTAACCATTCGAGAGCCATTTTATAGGACTGCCCATATGTGCGTTGTGGATGAATGCTTTCGTCCGTGACGATTCCCACGCTGGTTGCTCCCGACCCCAATGGAATCAGCCAGACCCAATAGCCGGTGTTCGTTAAGTGGTTGGTCGAATAATAGCGTTGTTCAACGATGCTTGAACGCCAGCGATGTGCATCCCTGCTCATTGCCAAATCATTCACATCAACACGGCCTCCGTAGCGCCACCAGGCTGCGCTGGCACGATGACCATGTTCCCGCTTCAGCCCCAATTTTGACTGCAGGAGTCGCCGACGCCCCAGCGCATCGATGACCCACCGGCAAGTCAGCAAGAAGCCATCTTTATCAAGCCTTTGACGGCATTTGACAACGTGCCGTTCATCCTCTTCTCCCAATTGGATATCCTCTACAATGATCCCCTCAAAGAAGATAACTCCCATCTCCTCGTCCATCCTTCTGAGGTCATTTTCCAGCCGACCACGGTCAATTTGATACGACGGAATAGGTGGAAACAGGCTGATGCCTGCTTCCGGGCGATCTTCGATGGGGCCCTGTGATTGGCCGATGAAAAAACGCAACCCAAGTTTGAACAAATGGGATTCCTGGAAATATTCATCTAGTTTCAGGACCTTGCCGAAATAGGAACTTCCCAATTCGATTGAAGATTCCCCGACCTTAAAAGCTGCTTCCGGAAGGGGGCGGCTCAACCGATCAATGACTGCGACCGAGAGTTCCGGGAGCTCCAGCCTCAATTGCCGTGCCAGAGTGAGACCTGCCAGTCCCCCGCCGCAGATGAGCACATCGAAATCAGTTGTCTTGAACATAGTACTCCAATCACAGGATCGCTTACTGCGCGAATCCGCTATCCACTTTTCCTCTTTCGTGCGAATCTAATGGTCTTGGACGAACAGTCAATGACAATGCGGGCCTTCGAGATAGCGGTGAGGAGGCTGCCTGGAGCAAATTAATTACCCTGGCTGGAATTCAATAACCATAAGTTGCTCAGCGACATTTAACTCTTCACGACGCATTTATCTCGATGGGAGGGCCGTGATTTCGGTGATGTTGAATTGACAATATTTAGCTAAATAAGATAGAATAAATAATAATTGATTATCCCCTTTTGTCAATCCCAACCATGGCAATCATTCTTAATTGTGCTTCTGATACGGAATTCAAGTTCTGAGTTTATCTCCTAAGAAAGTGTAAAGATTTCAATGGAGATGACCCAGACTGTCATTATCGATTTGGGGAAACATATACGAGTGTTACGGCGATTGCGCGGAAAGTTGCAATCTGAAGTACAGGCATTTTTCTCAGAATTTAAGCGGACAATAGGAAAAGAGGAATAGGGGGGCAGTCTTCCTCGGAATTGAGATGAGAAACCCCAGAGGCTGGCATGAGTGATATTCAGGATCATCTTCTGATTACAAAAGGACCACGCGTGGGCGAGAAGGTCTTTTTGGCTAATCTTCCGATGACAATCGGTCGCGAGCCCTCCGCAGAAGTGATGATTGATCTGGAGAGTATTTCCCGCAAGCACGCACGAATCTCCCGTGTGGACGGTGCATACCACATCGAGGATCTCGGCAGCAAAAACGGAACATTTCTAAACAAAGAGCGCCTCGGGGGCCCTCGTCGACTTGTGGATGGCGACGAAATCGCTCTAGGTCGTCGTCTAACGATGCGCGTCGTCATCTACGAGGTTCAAAAAGGAGATTCCAAAGCTTTCAGCCCATCCCTTGATGGGGCACAGGCACCAAAAGGCGATTCTACGGCTTCCATGTCATCACCCGCCATATCTAACAAAACCATGGAATATCAAGGAATGCCTCTTTCGTCCGCGGTTACTCCACAGCTGGTCATCAATGAGCCAGGACAGGAGCCCAAAATCATCACGCTCACTGTTGAACGGCTGAGGATCGGACGTCAGGAAGATAACGATATTGTGCTCAATAATATTTTCGTTTCGCGGCATCATGCAGAATTGGAAAAGCGGGGTCACGATTATTTCATCATTCCATCGCCAAACGTGAGTAACCCATTGCTACTGGATGGTCAACCAGTCATGCTGGCCACCCGCCTGAATCATGGAGCCAGGATCCGGGTTGGAGGATCTGCATCCTCAGAGATGGTAGTGCTCGACTATATATCCCCGGCGGATGAAGGACGACAGGTCATTAAGTTTACCGAAAATACGGATGTGACCATCGGCCGTGATCCGGGCAATACGATTGTTCTGCCCGCCCCCGCGGTCTCTAGGTTCCATGCCGAGGTGGAAAAGGTCGGTCAACGGTACCGGCTCCGAGACCTGCGAAGCAGTAACGGCACCTTTGTAAATGGTAAGGCCGTGGTAGGGGAAAGCTGGGTATACGTAGGTGACGAAATTCAGGTGGGTCCTTATCGCTTCGTTGTAGCCGAACATGAATTTGCACAATCCGATCAAAGTGAAGGTGTCCGCGTTGATGTGATTGGCTTGAATAAGTGGGTAAACAAATCTTTGAATATTCTTCAGGATATTTGGCTTGTCTTTCATCCGAAGGAATTTGTTGTTGTTGTGGGTCAAAGCGGCGGCGGCAAATCAACATTGGTCGATGCCATCGCCGGTTACCGCCCGGCCACTCAC
>JBGQIO010000023.1:0-26948 GCA_041498515.1 Anaerolineae bacterium | reverse complement strand
TAGGATATTGAGTCTGACTATCTACAAGGCTGCCCTAAAAGAGGGTGCGTGTTTGCATAGATAATTTAAATTTTTACTAGCTAGCGCACGCCCTTGATCTGTTTGACAAAGACCGTGCCCAATACGAAGAACAGGACGGCCATCATTAAAATGACGGTGTATCCGAGATTTGGAATGTTATTTGCTTTACCGACGCGCTGAAAATTATCCAGCAGGAAGCCAGCCACGGGAGTCGCGATGACCTGCGGAAGGACAAAGGAAATATGCCAGACGCCCATATCTTTGGCGTAATCGTCCAATGAAGGAAGGACGTCGGAGGCCAGCGCCCAATCCACGCTTTCATAGGCCCCATATCCGAGACCGAAAACAATGCCCATCAAGACCGCCACGGTGAAGGAATGCGTCAAGACGAAAACCAGACACACGACACCCATTAGCGCCCCGGATATATAAACCATCAGCTTGCGGCCATATTTATCGGAGAGCGCACCTGCCACGAGCGAAGTAATGACCGCACCGAACAATAGAGCCGGGAAAAAGAAGGACACGGCTTTTTCTGCCGTTTCTGCCACGGTGCCGAACCCGGCAAGGACGTAGGGCGCACCGATCACATCTCCCATGTAATATTGGATGAACTCCTGTACGGTAAAGATACCCATCGTAACCAGCAAACGTGTGAAGAACACCCAGGTAAAGTCCGAATGTTTAAAGGGATCAGCCAAACCGCGCAGGAATTCGCCAAGCTTGAAAGGCTGGATCTGTCGCGGCAGGTCCGGTTCCGTAACTCCGAACTGTGTAACGAATGCACCCAGAAGCATGACGCCCATCAGGATGAAATAAACCCCGGGGATCCCCAGTGGTCCGATCAGAAAGCCCGTCAGCCCGCCCGCGAGGTTTCCCAGAATCGTCATCAGCCCCAGCCAGCCGGAGGCCGAGCCCCGCTGCTCCGTCGGGACCATATCGGGGATCAGCGCGCTGAAAGGCGCCGTGGCGACATTGTTAAAGAGTTCGACGAACAGGAACGCAATGCTCCATCCCAAAACCGATTCGGGGTGGCCTGGCTTCATCAGGTAGGCTAACGCAGGCAGAGCCAACACATTGCCCAGTGTACCGATCAGGATCCATGGCTTGCGCCGCCCGCCCGGCAGGCGGATGCGATCGGATAAGGCACCAAAGACCGGCGCGGCGATCATCGAGATAAACGCGCCGGCTCCCAGCGCCAGTCCCAGCACGCTGCCTTTGGTAGCGTCGCCGACCGCCGCTTTGATCTGGCTGGGCATCAAGATGATCAGTATGGCACCCCACATCATGTTGGTGGAGAACCAGAAAAAACTGAGCAGAATCTGCCGAAATGTTGACATTGTGGGACGTACGAACTTATTGCTATCCGCCATCATAGTGTCCCTTTCCAAATGTGCTAAAGAAATAATTACGAATGATTAATATCTGTCTGTTCGCGCAAAAGGCGCAGGCTTAAAAGACGGGCAGCCGTGAAAAGGATTTTTATACGACGCAACCACTCTTTTGTGTCTTGTAACGATTGTCAACCTCTCTTAAGTCAAACCCTTAGCCTCAAAAATGGTTGCTGATAACTTCGCTATACTTCACTGCCACAAGGCGCTGCGAAAAAATCTGTGACACTATCACCCCCACTTTGTTATATTGGAATAGTGTTTGAAAGAACAAATTTAAAAGCAACAGCCTCCCAGTTGGGAGGCTGTTTTGAATTTTATTATTACCCACGATCGATCAGGAACAGAATACCCGCGATCACGGCGCAGATTCCTGCGATCAGGGTCATAATATTTCCGCCTATCGTCACGTGTAAAAGAATCAAACCAGATATGATCAAATAGATGCCGAGCAAAATCCATTTTAGACCACGCATAATCATTTCTCCTTCGTTCTCATGAGGGATGGATGGTTGTTCACCATTTATTGCAACACCATATGTTAAAACGAGCCTCACACGGATTTATTATCCTCCTCGAGGATCTCGCGCGCTAATTTCTGCAAAGCTTCCACATCCTCGGTATTTTCATAGTGCATCGTGCGCCAATATTGATCCAGCAGATCGAGCGGGGAGAGACTGCTCACCGTCTGGTCGGCAGGCAACCGGATGCGTGACTCAATGTGCGGATGTTTGACCAGGTGGAACTCAAATGTATGTTCTGCATACTTGCGCAGTTGAGACTCATCGATCAACGGTTCCAGCTCACGCGGATATTCGACCACCAGGCGGACGATAGCCCCTTCCATATCTTCCGCTGGCGGGAGTGCCGCTTCGAGGGTTTCCATGACCTTCTCCGCGTTCATCAACACACATCGCTTATCTATGAATGGACGCGCTCCCGTAATCTTTCTCCAGTCAACCCCGGTCTTACCGCGCGCCACGTCGGCAATAATAAAGAACCGGTCATCGGCAGCTTCCCCAAAGTCCACCCTCTCGATGGATCCAGGATAGATCACAGGCGGATGCGCACCCTGGTTGACATCCTGCGGTTTATGGATGTGGCCGAGGGCTACATAGTCCAAGCGCGGATCCTTTACCAGCGAGGTGGGCAAAACCAAATCTGATCCCAGCATCACCATCCGTTCGGAACCAAACGTCGCGCCCTGCACCGAGGCATGCGCGGTCAAGACCGTCGGCAAGGCCGGATCAACTTCATTGAGAAACTCTTCAACCAGCCCGGATATTCGATCTTCGATATTCGAAAAAACTTCGTCGGATTCTCCTGCATTCATTTCCATGGAGGCCATCAAACCTGAACGTGAGATCCACGGCATCGCAATGACCTGCAGGGGCAGACCCCATAAATCAACCGGCTTCAGCAGTTCGGGTTTGGACAACACTCTCACAAAAGGGACTTTTAAAGTATCGAATTCATGAATGGCATGGGCGCGGCCCACAGCCGGCGATAGATCATGGTTGCCAACCAGCAGCAGCGTCGGGATTTTCGCCTGCGAAAGGCGGATGATCCGCCTGCCCCATTCGCGCTGAAAGGTCGGCGCGGGTGAACGGTCTTTGTACGCGTCGCCCGCAAAAATGACCAAATCCACTCTTTCATCGATCGCCGTATCGACGATCGTATCGAGTGATTTCAGAAAGTCGAGCACGCGCAGAGGCAAGCCTGTTTCCGGATCGTGGCGGCCGTAGTTGGCCATGTCGATGTGCGCGTCTGCGAAGTGGAGGATACGCATGTGTTCTTTCAGAGGTTATCCGACTGGGGTTTCCGGGGTAATACCCAGCGACTGAAGCTTTTGAATGATAACTGTCATTTTGGGATTTAGGTGATTGGCTTGCTTGAAATCGGCGACCGCGGAATTCATGTCCCCGAGTGCTTCTTCCGCCATCCCGCGCCAGTAGAGGCTTTCTTCCAGTGTGGGCCCTCCCAGCACCGTGCTCAAGGTTGTATTAGCCAGGTTGATCACGTCCTGGTAGCGGACGGTATAGTAGTAGGCCCAGTATGGACCGGTCTGATACCACAGCAAGCGGTAGGGCCGATCCTTTTTTGCAATCGGGAGCACCGGGTATAGGGTAAAGGCTTGATCATAGGCAACTGCGGCATCATTGTACTGCAGCAATTGGACATCGCTGGTGCCTTTGTTGAACCAGGCAAAAAACAAATCGAGGCCGCTCAAGGTATTGATATCCTGGTTGGCAAGGTCAAGCGCATGCTGGTTTGCCCATCCGGTGTCCCCCCACGAGCCGAGGATATTAAAGACATCCTGTTCGTGCTCCGGAGGGTAGACAACAATGAAAAGGTAATCGAAAGCACGCCAGCCTGTCCTAAAGTCGGCATAGGTTATCTGCCTGTTATTTCCATTAACACCCTCGGGGGGATAGGTATCCTGATAAATAAAAACGCCCTGGCCGTCATCATACCCGGTTACAAACGCGTAGTGGCCCAACCACGAAACCACGCCGGACGCATCTTTTTCATAAACTCCCTTTTCAATGAGGACCGGGAAACCGGAAGCGATTAACTTTTTAAGAAGGCTTATGTCACCGCCATACCGATAGAAAGCGTGGTAATCGGTATCGTTCTGGACAAAGTCGACCATTTCATAAGGCATGACGTTTTTGTCGGGCTTGCCGCGCGTGATGAAATCGAGTTTGGGGTCATTAATACCCGGCTTGATGACTTTAATAACATCGTCACGCGAGCCGCTCCAGCCCCAGAATTTAAGTGCCATCGTCAAATTGGAAGGCCCACACAAATTCCAGCCGCCGTGCTGGTCGAGATATATGACTCCCGGGAGTGAGACGGCTGCCGGCAATGGCTCGGGCGTACTTGTAGAGTTCGGGCTTGTCAGGGTGGAGCTTGAGGTGGCATTCGTTGCCGTAGGTTTGGATGCCCCGGAAGGAGTCTGCGACAGGGTATAAGCTTGCATGGTGGCGCTGACTATGGATTTGATCGCATCCTGCTGGGACTGTGCCGGTATAAACACAGCCTGGTCGGGTGGATTAAGATAATACTTAATCTGCGCGCGCAAGTCGTCAATGCGCCCTGCCAGGCGGTCGTGGACCGGCGGCAGAAAGTAGAAACCAACGCCGAGGATCAAGACAATGGGAATTAACCATATACGGCTAAAGTTCTTGAACATGAAAAAGATTATACTGCCGCTTGCTTAAGGGTAATTAATACTAGAAATTTCGTTTATCTTCGAGGGCTTAGCCCCCTCAAAGCAATTCACCGGAAGAATGAAAGGCAATTCACCAGAGCAATGAAAGCGAAAGTCATAAATACAAAAAAACAGGTGATCATCTTGCGATGATCGCCTGCTGAGAGTAACTGATTGTTAGAGAGGCAACGCGTCTTATCGGCTGGTCTCTATTCTTTTACTTCGCCCTCAACGACGTCGCCCTCGTCATTACCCGGTCGGTTCGTCGGTCCAGCCTGCGGGCCCTGCCCTTGGCCCTCCGGCTGGGGTTGGCCCTGAGCGTAGAGCTGCTGGCTCAGCGCGTGGAAGGCATTCTGCGCATCTTCAGTCGCCTTCTTGATTCTGTTGACGTCATCACTTTGCGCGGCCTGCTTCAAATCATTGATCTTGCTTTCGATGGAACCGCGTTCGGCGGACGGAACTTTATCGCCCAGCTCGCGTAAGGTCTTTTCAAGTTGATAAGCCAGGTTATCGGCATTATTGCGGACTTCGATCAGTTCACGGCGCTTCTTATCTTCGGCTTCGTGGGCGCGTGACTCCTGGATCATTCGTTCAATATCAGCCTTATTCAGGTTGGTGGATGCTGTGATCGTGACCTTCTGTTCCTTGCCGCTGGCTTTATCCTTGGCGGTTACGTGCAATATACCGTTGGCATCGATATCGAAGGTTACTTCAACCTGAGGGATGCCGCGCGGAGCCGGCGGTATTCCATCCAGGCGGAAGCGGCCCAGCGACATATTGTCCGAAGCCATTGGGCGTTCGCCCTGTAAGACATGGATATCCACGGCGGTCTGGTTGTCCGCCGCGGTCGAATAGGTCTCGGTTTTGCGTACCGGGATGGTCGTGTTGCGCTCGATCATCTTGGTCATAACGCTGCCCATCGTTTCGACACCGAGCGAAAGCGGGGTCACGTCGAGCAGCAGAATGTCTTTGACTTCGCCGCCCAAGACGCCGCCCTGGATCGCAGCACCGACAGCCACAACTTCGTCGGGATTAACGCCCTTATTCGGCTCTTTGCCATCGGTCAGCTTGCGGACCAGCTCCTGGACCATGGGCATACGCGTCGCGCCGCCCACCAGCACCACCTCATTGAGGTTGGCAGGTTTCATGTTTGCGTCGCTTAACGCGCTCTCAAATGGCTTCCGGCAGCGATTGAGAAGGTCTTCCGTCATCTGCTCGAATTTGGCGCGGCTCAGTTTTAATTGCAAATGCTTCGGTCCGCTGGCATCTGCGGTGATGTACGGCAGGTTGAGCTCAGTTTCCATCACGGAGGTAAGCTCGATCTTGGCTTTCTCTGCTGCCTCGCGCAGGCGTTGCAACGCCTGCCGGTCGTTTCTCAGGTCAATGCCCTGTTCACGCTTGAACTCATCGGCGGCCCAATTCACAACCCGCTGATCCCAGTCATCGCCGCCCAGGTGCGTATCGCCGTTCGTGGACTTGACCTCGATCACGCCTTCGCCTACTTCCAGGACGGACACATCGAACGTACCGCCGCCGAGGTCGAAGACCAGGATCGTTTCATTTTTCTTCTTATCGAGGCCATAAGCTAGAGCGGAAGCGGTCGGCTCGTTGATAATGCGCATCACTTCCAAGCCGGCGATCTTGCCTGCGTCTTTCGTAGCCTGGCGCTGGCTGTCATTGAAATACGCCGGTACGGTGATCACCGCCTGCGTCACAGGCCCGCCGAGATAAGCTTCGGCGTCTGATTTTAGTTTGGCAAGCACCATCGCGCTGATTTCCTGAGGACTGTATTCACGGTTCGTAATGGGTATTTTCACCCTTACATCGTTGGAAGGGCCCGGGATGACTTCATAAGAAACCATCTTGCGTTCGACTTCGGTCTCTTCGAAATGGCGACCGATAAAACGCTTGATGGAATAGACTGTATTCTCCGAGTTAACCACAGCCTGGCGCTTGGCAGTCTGACCGACAAGACGTTCGCTGTTCTTATTGAACGCCACGACCGACGGGCATAACCGCCCACCTTCTGCCGTGGAAATCACGGTCGGTTGACCACCTTCCATTACAGCCACCACACTATTGGTTGTTCCCAGGTCGATCCCTATGATTTTTCCCATAGCTCACACTCCTTGTTTGCACGTCATTGCGATGAGAGGCGGTCGACGATCGAGGCAGAGATCCCTGCCCTTGAAGAACACCACTTTAAGCAAGCAGCCATCCATGGCTCACAATGACGCTCAGTATTTTAGTAAATCACAAATTTGAGGGATTTCCGGTTTTTGGGTGTGTGCTGCCTTCGGCAGCACACACCCAAAAATCAGCCTCTATACACTATTCTATGATTTCCTAAATTTATGTATAGGATACACGAGAGATGCAAGAAAAACATTAACGCTTTATAGAAATTGCATTAATGGCATCGTTCGTCCCCTCCTTCTCCTGGAAAATAGGGAATGGTCCGGCGGATGGACTACGGCTGACTTACTTTCACCCAATCATAGGCAATCGTGAATGGCACAGCGGCAAACGAGGCCGCTGAAATTCCGATCTTTCCGTCTTTCAAAACGAACTTATTGTCTTGCCATATTCGCATTTGCGTACCATTTATGAACGGAGTGAGGGTATCGCCCTGACACAACAATCCGATCTCATTTGCATCGACTTTGATTTTCGGCGATATACCCCGAAACAAAGGCGTATAGCGCGCCAGGCCTGGCGCCAGCCATTGACCATAAAGAAGCTCATAGGTTTGATCTGCGTAGATATTGAACTCGTACCAGCCCTGTTCTTCGGAGTAGCGGCACACGATACCCCTCGCGCCAGACACGCCGGCGCGGACTTCAACCTGTGCGTCCAAACGGATATCGGTATAGTCCTGTACGGTGTAAAGAGCATAGACCCATTGGTTCGGCGCCGTCAGGTCGAAGACGAGAAACCCCCCTTCCGCATTTGGAATTACGGCTTGCTGGCCAAAATCAATTTGCTGGAAGGTCCAATAAGGAAGGATCCCGTCAAACTGTTCGGTGAACGTGCGCGGCGCAGGAGGAATTGTCGGTATCGCTGTTGGAGGGACGGGGGAAGGGCTGGGGCTGGCTGTCCATGTTGGAGAAGGGAGTTCCGTCGCAATCTGCGGAAAAGGCGTGCTGATCTCCGTCTTAAGCTGACAGGCGGTCAGTAGGATAACTATCATCATAAAGGGTGCAAGGCGTCGAATGGCCATGTCCCTAATGATAACAAAGTAAACACAGGATCGGCAAAACAAAGTTGGGGCAGCCGTTGAACGGCTGCCCCAACTTTATGAGTGGAGATGGCGGGAATCGAACCCGCGTCCGAAAGAATCGACCCACGGAAATCTACGAGCGTAGCCTGCCGAAGTTAGTCACCGCTGGGATCTCGGCGGGCAGGTAACCCTGCGGCCATCTGCTGGTCTTTCGCACATTTAGCAGAGTCATGTGCGGCACTCCACCTTTGTCTCGCCCAGTCCGTCACCGGGTGGAGAACGGGGCCGGTGGACGCGACCTCATCGAGGAGGCCGGCTGTTAAGCGTTCGCCTTAAGCGGCGAGGGGCATAGCAGCATAGGAAGTGCGGTTGGCACTTAAAGTTTTGCGCGGATTTTACGAGTTCGGCGCCGCTCGGCTCGCATTCCGGGACCAGCCTCTCCCGTCGAAGCCTGTCATCCCCTTGTAAGGGAGGTTCTCCCGATTGCAAGCCGGATTATAGCATAAGCATATTAGAGGAATGTATATTTCATACCTTCGCCATCTTCGCTACGCTCGACTTTCAGCCTGGCAGGCAGTACGCCTGCATCTGCGAGGACGAAGGTCATCGAAAAAATGGAAGTGTGCAGGGCAAACGCCCTGCACACTTCCATTTTTTCGAGTACTTTAGGGAGGGCTATGAGCAAATAACAATAATGTTATAGTCAAAAATTGATTTTAGAGAGTGTTTCTTGTTAATTGTAAATTCACCGGAGGTAAACCCCGTAATTTCACCGGGGCGAGACGGCAAAGATTTTTTAGATGTTTCCTATTCGAAGTGAGCGTATTATCCGGTTGGTCAGAGCAAATTGACGGTGGCCTCCATTCAACGCCCTTGGCCGCCTTCGGTGTCCACACGCTTCGCTCATCCACAGGATTCGCTCGGTATGCTCCCCGACCTTTCGGTGGCCCCGGTTGATTTTGGCTTTTTTTACAAACTTGCCTGAACAATCGCTTTATGCTAGACTTTAGTTAATCAAGAGGCCCAATGACTGAAAAAATCCTGATCATTGACGATGATGTCGATACTGTGCGGTTGGTGGGTCTCATGCTCCAACGACAGGGTTACCAGATCAGCGCGGCCACCAACGGGGAACAAGGTCTTGCAAAGGCATTCGAAGAAAAACCGGACGTTATCCTACTCGACGTCATGATGCCAGATATGGACGGTTACGAGGTCACCCGTCGTCTGCGAAAGAACCCCATCACCAAAGACACCCCCATCTTGATGTTCACAGCCAAAACCCAATTGGATGACAAGGTTACCGGCTTTGAGGCAGGCGCCGATGATTACCTGACGAAACCGACCCATCCCGCCGAACTGCAGGCGCATATCCATGCCTTGTTCTCGCGCGTACATCCCAAAAAAGCCGAGGAAAAAGATACAGCTTTGATGGAGCACCACGGGCGCGTGGTGGGATTACTTTCCTCCCGCGGCGGTCTGGGCGTTTCCACGCTGGCCTCCAACATGGCTGGGGCGTTTTACTCCCGTACCCATGCAGATGTCATCCTGGCAGAGTTGACCCCCGGACAAGGCACACTTGGCTGGGACCTGGGCACACCCAATCATAAAGAATTGAACGAATTGCTCTCCGGTAAACCTGTGGAGATCACCCGGGAGAAGGTCGATTCTTTGCTGGTTCCGCATGGGTCCGGTATGAGATTACTACTGGCTTCTGAAGATCCGCACGATATTTATTTGACCAACCAGGTCAATCACTACGAGCTGCTCGTTCTATGTCTCGCAACCCTGGCTAGCTACGTTGTCCTCGACCTGGGTGGTAGTTTGCTGCCTTTTGTAGAAAAGGTATTGCCCATATGCACCGATCGGATCATCATCACCGAAGGCTCCCCGAGTACAATCGCTCAAACCAAATTATTGATCGAGGATATCGCCAAGCTGGGCATAGACACGGCGGGAATCGGCGTAGTGTTAAATAACCGGATACGCACCGATTCACAGATGCCCTGGACCGAAGTACAGCAGAGCCTGGGGCATGATGTTGCTGCAACGCTTACTCCGGCGCCCGAGATGTTCAGCGCGGCCGCTCACATTCATACGCCTGCCGTCCTATCCCAGTCAACCAATATTACATCGCAGCAGATTCTGAAAGTTGCCGACCAGATTCTGGAGCGAGAGAAAGCCAAATGAAGTCGTCGCCGACTTCAGTCCAGGATGCCATCGTATTTTCCGTCGAATTACTCCATAAAGCACAACGAGCTGTTGTTCTGACGGGAGCAGGATTATCCACTCCCTCGGGCATCCCGGACTTCCGTTCGGAAGGGACGGGTCTGTGGTCGCAGGATGAACCTCTGGAGGTCGCCTCGTTATCCACTTTCCGCACTGACCCCGATAAGTTCTATGCCTGGTTCCGCCCGTTGGTAAATCAAATCTTTGATGCAAAACCGAATCAGGCACACCATGCACTGGCGCAGCTCGAAATGGAAGGCCACATCCGTTCCATCGTTACACAAAACATAGACATGCTTCATCAAAAAGCCGGATCGAAGAACGTGATCGAATTGCATGGTAGCTTGGCGACGCTTTCATGCACGCAGTGTTTTCGGCAGACCGAGGCCCTTCCGTATTGGAAACCATTTGTGGAAAAAGGTGAGACCCCACGTTGCCGGGTTTGCGGCGGAGTCCTAAAACCGGACGTGATTTTGTTCGGAGAGCAATTGCCTCAGAAAGCCTGGTTTGCTGCCCAGCGCGCCTGCCGCGCCTGTGACTTGATGATGGTCGCCGGCTCGTCGCTCGAGGTGCTTCCGGTGGCTGGCCTGCCCATACAGGCGCTCGATCGAGGCGCGCATCTTATCATCCTCAACAACTCACCCACCTATTTAGACGTGCGCGCCGACCTGGTAATACAGGGCGACGTAGCCGACATGCTACCCGCGATTGCGGAACAGGTATTTCATGGCTGAAATTAAAACTGAACGTTTGGACGGCTATCGCCGCTTGATCGAGATCGCACGTGATCTCGCCTCCACGCTCGACCTGGATGAGCTTCTCGAACGGATCGTGCGCGCCGCCGCGGAAGTGAGCGGCTCGGAAGCCGCCTCGATCCTGCTTTATGATAATTTAACAAGGCAGTTGTATTTCCAGGTCGCCACTAATCTGGACGAACCCACCATGCGCGGATTGGTTGTGCCTTTGGAGGGAAGCATTGCGGGATGGATCGTCGTCAACCGCAAATCCCTGCGCGTTATCAACGCCAAAGAAGACTCGCGTTTCTTTGGCAATGTCGATCTGGTCACCGGCCGCCCAACGCAATCACTGATCGGGGTGCCGCTGATCACCAAGAACAAAGTGGTTGGCGTGCTCGAAGCCTTGAACAAAGAGAAAGGGAAGTTTACCGAAGGGGATGAATCCATGCTTTCCGTGCTGGGCGCACAGGCCGCGGTCGCCATCGAGAACGCGCGTTTGTTCCAGCAATCGGACCTGGTCTCCGAGTTCGTACACGAGCTGCGCACTCCGCTGGCGTCACTCAGCACCGCTACTTATCTGCTGTTGCGGCCAGAGATGGCGCGCGAACAGCAGGAGCAGATCATAAACAACATCCATAGTGAAACCCTGCGGCTCAATTCATTGGCTTCCTCCTTCCTCGACCTGGCCCGTCTTGAGTCCGGTCGTGTCCAGTTCCATAAAACCCCTTTCAGTATCGGGGATTTGCTCTTCGAATGCAGGGATATCATGATCTCGAAGGCCGATGAGGAGAAAGTGCAGATCCTCATCGAAGCCTCCGAAGGCCTGCCCCTCTGGGAAGCCGACCGCGAAAAACTGAAGCAGGTTATCTTGAACCTATTGAGCAATGCCATCAAGTTCAACCGCCGGAATGGCTCGATCATCATGAGCGCCACCGCCGCCGAGGCGAATGTCTGCATTACTATTCAGGATACCGGCATGGGCATCCCGGAAGAAGCCTTGCCGCATCTCTTCGAAAAGTTTTACCGCGTGCGCGAAACGGAAGACAAAGTGGCCGGTACTGGGTTGGGTCTTTCCATCTGCAAACAAATTGTGCAGGGTCACGGTGGACGTGTGGAAGTCAAAAGCAAGTTAGGAGTCGGGACCTCGTTCTCCGTGATGCTCCCGAGGCCAGGCAAGACACAACCAAGACCGTAGATTAAAACATCCCGCCTGATCAGGCGGGATGTTTAGTCATAAATAACCTGAAGCCCTGAAATTGGCGGTTTGCGATTCGAGTTCAAATTGCAAACATTCAAAGGAGGAGTGAAGTCACCCGCTTGTGATTTTCGTAACAAATATCGTATAATGACTTGAGAAAAGAGGTCATTATGAAGGGATACGCAAAGATCACAGCCCTGCTCAACGAGTTCCTCGCAGACGAACTGACCGCCATCAGCCAGTATATGGTTCACTCTGAGATGTGTGCCAACTGGGATTACGGAAAGCTGCATCAGTCTGTCGAAAAGCGCGCCATCGACGAGATGAAGCACGCCGAGAAATTGATCGGCCGGATTATCTTCCTGGAAGGTACACCCATAGTCAGCAAATTGAACAAGATCGACATAGGCGCCAACGTTGAAGACCAAATAAAGAACGACCGCGCCGCGGAGGATGGGGCCATCCGGGCCTACAATGAAGGCATTCGCTTATGCCTGGAACTTGGTGATAACGGCACGCGTGAACTTATCGACTCCAACCTTCAGGATGAAGAGAAACATATCGACTGGCTGGAGGCGCAGCTCGACCAGATCGGCCAGATGGGGCTGCAAAATTATCTGCTGGCGCAAACGGATTAAGGGAAGAACACAAAACCGGCGGCCACATCAATGGTGATCGCCGGTTTTTTTATTACATAGAACCTCGAACCTGTTAGGTTGAATGGTTTATCATCTGAATACGCCTTTCATAACCTTGCCCCTCGCCTCCCAAACTGCCTCTCCGACATCTCCACAGACAGATGGGTCATCGCTGACCTACCAGATTGAGAAGCCTTCCTGTGCTTAGGATTACTCAACGGCCAAACACAGCTAGTCCATCCAGCAGCAGGCGAGTATGACTGTAGACGGACGGATCACCCTCCGGCAAATTGATAGGCACTTCGTTGAACCCATCCTTCGCCGGCCCTTGCCAACTCTGGAAGATGACCTGCTGCGGCTTTCCGATGGCCTCATTAACTGTACGGACCCAGGCCATGGTGGAGTCATAGTACGATCGATCGGATCCGGTGGCACGTCAGGTTGAGGTGAAAATTACACCGAACGGGATCCCCTGCGCCAGGCAGAATTGGCTCAACGACTGAAGATCCTTTATTACATCCTGGCTTTCCACCCTGACTCTTTCCATGTCTACGTCCAGGTGGAAGAAGGCTGGCTTCGCCTCGTCAGCTTGCAATGTAAGCAGCCAGCGCTCAAGCTCGGGAACTGAAAATTCTGGGTAGGGTTCAATGTCGCCTACGACCATCTGTGGATAAGCAATATTGACTCTCTTCATAAAATCCGCCGTTACAACGGCGCTTTTTTCCATCTGGTAACCACAAGTCGTATTGTTTACTTCGATCCGTCCACCAAAGAGAGGCTCGTCCATAGCCAGGAAAGCAACGGTCCCCCCATGGGCTTGAATGTTCCGAATGACGGTTTGGGCGATTCCGTATGTTACATCGCCGGTACAACCCCACTCCTTTACCGCACCCACCTCTACCGCGATGGCGATATCCTCTTGCGCCAGTACCTGAAACGCGTGTGCATTTGCCAGCTTGCTAAGCGTATTATTTGCGCAGATCGTACAGGGAGCGTCCAGTATATTCTGCGTGTAGAACTTGAAGACATCGATCTTTGACCGGGCCGTTCCCCAGTCTTCTGTCTTCGTGAACAAGGCAGCATAATCGTTGGAGCCCATATTGGGAGCGAACCACACCAAATCAGATAGCAGCGGCTTAGGTGTGGATGTCGGGACATTTTCCACCGTGGGGGAAACCACGGGAAGCGCTTCGGGTGTTAAGGTGCGTGCCAGGTTGCAACTCGACGCCATAAACGCTAACATTATCATCAATTGCTCCCTACCCTTAAAACGTCTCATTCGTCCACCTCTTTACGGAGAACCGAACTTATAGCCAAGGGAATTTATCTTGCCCCTCGCCTCCCAAACTGTCTCTCCAACATCTCCACCGATAGATGGATCATCGTGGGCCTGCCATGCGGACAAGTGCGCGGCGAATCGCAGTTCTCCAGGTCGGTTAACAAAGCCCGCTGTTCCTCCGGCGAAAGGGTTTGACCGGCTTTGACCGCCATCCGTTTGCAGACGCGCGCGGCAAGTTTCTTTTCGACTTCATTTTGTAATGGTTCTTCATCTTCCTCAAAGTCCTCAACCACGGCCCGTAACGCGGCGGATGGGTCGCTGCCCCCAAACAAACCCGGCATGGCGCGCACCTGGAAGGTATTCGGCCCGAACTCTTCCACGTTAAACCCAAAATGGGAAAGAACCGGCAGTTGGGAAATCAGTAAATTGGCGGATTGGGGCGGGAGTGTTACGACCACGGGGGTCAATAGCGATTGCGAAGGAATTTTATTCATATCGTGCTGCGCCATGAGCTTCTCGAACAGCACGCGTTCATGCGCGGCATGCTGGTCAATAAGATATAGTCCATCCGGTCCCTCGGCAACCAGGTAGGTCGTGCCGATTTGGCCGATCAGCCTTAGTAAAGGAACGCGGTCTAGGATGGAAGGTTCAACATTGGAAAGCGGGGGGTTCGACGGCCCGCTCTCCAAAGGGAACTTTCCACCTTCAACGTTCAACTCACCATCATGCGCGATCGTCCAATCAAGGCCGGTCTGCCTGGATGATTCTGCGCGCGTTCCCCACAACCCGGCTGTCATGGGAGGCACCGGCGCGTAAGCCAGCAGTCCGCGACGCACCGCCCGCTGGACGAAGCTGAACACACGCTCCTGATTCTTGAAGCGCACTTCGGCTTTGGCCGGATGAACATTGACATCCACTTCCTCCGGCGCTATCTCGAGAAAGACAGCTCCCAACGGATATCGTCCCACCATCAGCATAGTGTGATATGCCTGGATCAAGGCGGAGGTCAGGGGTGTATCCTGCACCCAGCGTCCATTGATGAAGATCGTGATGTCCTTCCGGTTCGAGCGTGTCAGCGCTGTGGGACTGACATACCCGGTAAGCCCAAGTCCGTCTTCCTGCGCGGTAATTTCCAATAACTGTTTCGCGATCTCCACTCCATACAATGCGGCCAGGATCGCGCGCCGGTCGCCGTCGCCTGAGGTTTGCAGTGTGGAGGTCTTGCCTTCGGTTAATTTGATACGAACGTTCGGATAGGCGAGCGCGTAGCGGGTGACCAGGGAATCGATCGCACGGCGTTCGGTACCATCCGTCTTTAAGAATTTCAGACGGGCTGGGACGTTGAAGAACAGATCTTCCACGAGCACGACCGTCCCTATCGGCGCGCCGATCGCTTCGGCCCTGCCTTCGGTTCCGCCTTCGACCCGAATTCGGGCGCCGGCTTTAGAGGTTGCCATCTTGGATGTGATCGTCAGGCGCGAGACCGAGCCGATGGAGGCCAGCGCTTCGCCGCGGAATCCAAGCGTGGAGATATGGAGGAGGTCTTCCGCCTTGGACAGCTTGGAGGTGGCATGCCGTGAGACGGCCAGCGGCAGTTCGTCCGTGGCAATGCCGCTTCCGTCGTCCGCCACTTCGATCAGCCGGCGCCCCACCTCCTCGATCGAGATCGAGACACTTTTTGCGCCGGCATCCAGCGCATTCTCCAACAATTCCTTGACAACCGAAGCGGGGCGTTCGATCACTTCGCCCGCCGCGATCTGCGAAGAAACCTCGGGAGAGAGCAATCGGATCGGCATGGAATCATTATAATCTACGGAGTTGCTCTACTTCGACGGATCAGGATGAAACGCGTTCTTTTTAAATTTTTTTCTATCGCTTGGCTGATAGTGGTGACAATACTTCGCATCACTGCCTGCACTGCACCACCAGTTGCGTCGACTACGTCGATCGCCACATACCCTCCCGTATCCATATTAGCTGATACTCCTGCACCGACTCATCTCCCTACATCCACTGCCTCCGGAACCAGCCCACCTGCCATACCCGACCCCTATTGGAAATACACCATTGATTATCTCCGTTCGAGAAGCTACGGCGGCGGGCAGCTTGAGATCACTGCGACCAATGCCAGGAACAGCGCCTTTACGCGTTATCTGATCCGCTATCCAAGCGATGGCTTGATGATTTATGGTTTCATGAATGTCCCGAACGGCGAGGGAAATTTCCCGGTCATTATCGCTTTACATGGATACATTGACCCGGCCATTTACAAAACTTTCGATTACACCACCCATTACGCCGACGCACTGGCCAGCGCCGGTTATCTTATACTGCATCCGAACCTGCGCGACTATGCGCCCTCCGATCAGGGCGATATCTTGTTCCGGGTAGGTATGGCAATTGACGTGCTCAATTTGATCGCCATCGTCAAGGCCACCGGCGGACAGCCCGGCCCGTTGCAGGCGGCCGATCCGAACCGCATCGGCATGTGGGGGCACAGCATGGGCGGAGGGATCACCACCCGCGTCATCACCGTTAGCAAGGATGTAAAGGCCGCCGTCCTATACGCAGCCGTGAGCGGCGACGAAGCGAAGAACGATGCGACCGCCTCCATCTGGTCTACACACGATCTGGGTAACTCAGAAAGCTCCGTCCCTACAGGGCAGCTCCCTCGGATCTCGCCGATGTACTATTTTTCAGATATCACGGCGGCGGTAAGCATCCATCACAGCCTGACAGATCCCGTCGTACCGGTAGCATGGTCCATGCAGACTTGTGAACAGTTGAAAGCACTGGGGAAGTACGTTGAATGCCATTATTATGAAAAGATGCCTCATACCTTCGAGAGGCAGGGGGATAAGGAATTCATCCAATACACGATCCAGTTTTTCGACCGTATTTTAAAAGGGCCATAAAGTGTTCTTGACCCATTATCACAGGATGTCTTATTTTCTAGAATATGTACTTCTTCAAAGTATAATCGCCCCGTGCGTTTCACTACCATCTTCTTCGACCTCGACGATACTCTTTACCCCGCCTCGAGCGGTCTCTGGCTGGCGCTGAAGGCTCGCATGAGCCGGTACATGATCGAATCCATGGGCATCCCTGCCGGGGACGTTCCAGGCCTGCGCGAGAAATATTTTCGTGAGTACGGGACCACATTGCGCGGACTCCAAGCTAATCACAAGGTTGACGTGCAGGATTTTCTAGCCTACGTTCACGACGTTAGGCTGGAGGATTACATCCATCCAGACCCGATCCAACAATCCGTGATGGCCTCACTTCCCACGCGCAACCTGATCTTCACAAATTCTGATGTAAAACACACCCGGCGGGTCTTGAATGTTCTCCAGATCGAGAAATTTTTTGTCGACATCGTGGACGTCAACCGCATGGACCCGTATTGCAAACCAAACTCCGAGGCCTTTACAATGGCAATGCAGGCAGCAGGCGAAAGCACCCCCTCGAGATGCATCATGATCGACGACCTGCCGCATACCGTGAAAGCAGCAAAAGCCCTAGGGTTGTATTCGGTGCTTTATGGCGCCGGCACCTCGGATGCGGACTCAGATGCGGTTTTTGACGATTGGCGGCAATTGCCCGCGCTGTTGAACGAAAGCCATCCCTGAACATCAAACAAAGCTGCATGTACGAAGGATTTCGCCGGCAGATAAAGAAGCTTTTTTGAGAAATCATATCGATCGTTTATCCAATATTTACGACTTTCATACAGCTATTTCATCGTCCTTTAATCACGCGATGATATGCTCACAAGGGTTAAAGATCCCAGGAGGTTTCTGTGAATAAAACTTTACAAATAATTCTTATCGGCCTGCTCGGAATGGTGTTACTCGCCGGCGGTTTCTCGGGAGGTTTCCTGGTCGGTCATATGCTGCCGTTTGCGGACATTCAGTCCGGGCATTCGCTGCCGCCCGCTGTTGCGCCTACGGTTTCTCCCACAACGAAAGCGGCGACCCCGCAGGACCTGCAAACGCTTTTCAAACCCTTCTGGGAGGCATGGCAGATCATCCATGACGAATATGTGGATCAACCCGTCGATGATACGAAACTGATGCAGGGTGCCATCAACGGCATGATGCAGTCGCTCGGAGATGCGCACAGCACCTACATGGATCCGCAGACCTATAAAGATGCCAACGCGCAGCTGGCGGGTTCCTACGAGGGTATCGGAGCGTTCGTGGATACGACCGGCGCCTATCTCACCATCACCAGCGCGATGGCCGGCAGTCCTGCCGAAAAAGCCGGCTTGCAGTCTGGGGACCAGATCATCGCGGTGGACCATCAGGATATGACCGGCATTAACGCTGAACTGGTGCGACAGAAAGTTATCGGCCCGGCCGGAACTACCGTCCACTTAACGATCGAGCGCCAGGGGGCGGCCAATCCACTTGAATTCGATGTTACCCGCGCTAAAATTGACGTCCCGAGTGCCAGCGGCAAAATGCTTGCGAACGGCCTTGGCTACGTCCAGATCACCACTTTCGGCGACAACACAACCAGGGAATTAACGGACACCCTCAAGACGTTGATGGCTCAGCACCCGAAAGGATTGATCCTTGACCTGCGCGATAATGGTGGCGGCTTTTTGCAGACCGCGGTGGAAGTCGTTTCCCAGTTCCAGGATAGTGGCGTGGTGCTTTATGAGCAATATGGCGATGGGACCAAAAAGTCCTACAACGTCATCTCCGGTGGACTGGCGACCAAGGTGCCGATCGTGGTCTTGATCAATGAAGGAACCGCCTCGGCCTCGGAAATTACCGCCGGCGCACTTCAGGATTATGGTCGGGCGAAGCTGGTAGGTGTGGTATCTTATGGCAAGGGTTCCGTCCAGAACTGGGTACCGCTCTCTAATAATGAAGGCGCGGTACGTGTCACGATTGCCCGCTGGCTGACTCCCTTGAATCGCCAGATCGATAAGAAAGGTCTGACGCCTGACGTCTACGTTCAAAGGTCGACGGCTGACCGCAAAGCCGGTCGCGACCCGCAACTGGATATGGCCGTACAAGTATTGACGGATATGATCAATGGTACAGCCATTCCAACCTCGGTTCCGACCCCGACCCCGCTACCGACCCCTACTCCTACTCCTTAATAGTTACGAGAATTTGGCGACCGTCAATTTGAAATGATTTTCATTCGGAGGTAAAAGTGTTCTTCTTCGATCCAACCTATTTGTGTTTCATGGCCCCCGGACTCCTGCTGGTCATGTTCGCATCCTGGTATGTCAACTCTGCTTATAGAAAGTGGGGTCGTATTGGCGTCCGCAGCGGGCTGACCGGCACGCAGGCCGCCCAACGCCTGATCGCTCGAGGGAACCTTGCCGGGGTTCAAATTCAAACCGTCGGCGGGAACCTGACCGATAACTACGATCCGCGCGACAAGGTCCTGCATCTTTCGCAGGGAGTTGCCAGTAACGCCTCGGTGGCAGCGGTGGCAGTGGCAGCGCATGAATTGGGTCACGCCATGCAGGATGCCGACGATTACTTTCCGCTGCGCTTCCGCGCTGCGCTCGTTCCGGCGGTAAACATTGGCTCGTGGCTCGGCTGGATCATGATCTTTGCCGGCCTGATTCTTCACCTCACGAACCTGGCTTGGTTGGGCGTGCTGGTGTTTTCAGGCGGTGCGGTCTTCGCGCTGGCAACTTTGCCGGTTGAGCTGAACGCTTCGGCGCGCGCCAAGCGCCTGCTGGCTGAGACCGGCATTATTGTCGGAGAAGATGAACAAAACGGCGTCAACAGCGTGCTGAATGCAGCTGCTCTTACCTACGTGGCCGGCCTGGCAGCCGCCCTTCTGCAACTGCTCTACTTTGTAAGCCTGGTCGGTGGATTGGGCGGACGACGGCGAGGTTAGCCCTCCGTAATTTGTGTGAATATTGTAGCGGTCCCTCCTCCAGGTAGTCCACCGGAGGAGGGATTTGTTATAATCCCCCGTCATGCGCAGGCTTATTGTTATGATAGTTTTGTTCCTGGGGGTCATATTCGTCTTAATCCGCGCCTCTGAAATCGAGAATATCCTCCAAACCCTTCAACGTGCCAACCTCTGGTATCTGGCCCTGGCGCTGCTCATCCAGGCTGTCTGGTTTATTTTTCTCGGCTGGGATTTTCATTCCATTTATGGCTTACTCGGATTAAAGGAAAGCCTTCGCAGACTGACGATGATCGCGACGGCCGGGAGTTTCGTTAATATCGTTACGGCCAGCGCAGGTGTAGGCGCCGTGGCGATGTTCATTTCCGAAGGCCGCAGGCAAAGCCTCCCACCCGGTAAGGTGACCGTAGCCAGCGCATTATATCTGGTCATCGATGAAGCAGCATTTCTCTGCGTCCTAGCTGTGGGATTGTTCGTCCTGATCCGCCGTCACGACCTAGGGGCAGGTGAGATCATGGCTGCTCTCATCCTGCTTGTGGTTGCCTCCGTATGGACGTTTTTGCTCTATCTTGGTTATCGTTCTGCGGAAGCGCTTGGGGAGACTCTGGCGAAAATAGCCGGGTTGATAAATCGCATCGTCCGTCCGATCATCCATCGCGAATATCTCAGCGAAGCACGCGCACATTCCTTCGCCCGCGAGATCGCCGAGGGGGTGGGCTCCCTCCCTGAAAAGTATCGCAGCCTGATCCAGCCATTTTTACTTTCACTGGCAAGCAAAGTCTTACTGATGGCTGTTTTGATCTGCAGTTTCTTATCGTTCGGCGAGCCCTTCACCTTGGGCACCATCGTGGCTGGGTTTGCCATTGCCTACCTTTTCCTGATCGTGTCTCCTACTCCTTCAGGGATTGGGATCGTGGAAGGGGTCATGGCCATCGCACTGGTTTCACTACGTGTTAATATCAGTCATGCCGTTATTATCACCCTGGCCTACCGGGCCGTTACTTTTTGGCTGCCCCTGATCGTCGGCGCGTTAGCCTTCCGGACCTTGCAATTGAGAAAGACCGAAAACCCTGACGCTGCATATATAGATTATTCGCAAAGCAGCAGCGGAAAAACAGAATCTTAGAGTTCTTATCGGTCAAACAAATTACGACCCCGTCATCGGTTTTAAGCGATAAACCCCTCCGTCCTCGCTGAAAAAGAGCGGCTCGATTTCCGCGATGGAGTTCAACTCTTCCATATCATAAAAATAAGAAAATTCGTTTGGCTCGATCCAGAGGATATAAACATCCTGCCCGGATGAAAATAATTCAGAAGCATATCGGCTCACGGGAATTTCTTCATTCCCATAAGGCCCTGAATATTTGCGAGGTGCGGCATAACAGGAGTGCTGCGTATAAAAAGCGACCCCATCTGAATAATTGCTTAATAACAGATACTTTCCCCGCGGCGGATGGCTTAACCAGTAATTCAGCGCTGTATTCTCACGCCACGCTGGGGTATTAAAAACATTTTCCCCTCCTGCGGCGCCATTCGCATGCGATTCCAATACGACCGGCAGGGTGATCCGAATTAGGAGGGCAGCAACAAAAACCAAGGCCCCCACCAAACCCGCAGAAACGGTGGAGCGCAGGAACCGGTTACGAAGGATAGTCTCCGAACGAAGCCTGAGCAGTGCATCCACCCCCACGGTTATCAGCGCCACGAAAGGCACATAAACAGGCAGCAGGAATCTCCCGCCAAGTTTGTTGTAATAAGTGATCGAGGCCGAACCAAATAACACCAGGGTGTACAGGATCCCAAACAGGAAAACGGGGATGCTAAAGGAAGTAAATAACTTATAACCTTCAGAGCTTAAGATCAGCAAAAGGATCAATCCGAGGATAACCATCCACAGACAGACGATATAAAGGATGAGATGGGGCTCGAGCGCCACCGGCGGGAAATACCATTCAAGGATCGATTTCGAGAACCAATAAAAATTTTCGGCGAAACTGATGGGTGCGCGCCTCTCGAGAAACCGTGAAGTAAATACAAGCCATGACCCTGCCGGAAGAGCGGATAGTGAGATCAATAAACTTCTAACGATCCGTTGTGCTAGTGTTCCGCCGCTGAATAACAATATCGTCACCGCGCCGGTAGCGATCACCGCCAGTCCCAGATAACGTTGAAGCATCGCCAGCATCCCGATCACGGACATGGCCAGTATTATGTGAGGAGATTTGTGCTCAAGGTAACTTCCTGCCAGCCAGATAAAAAGAACGGCAAAAGCCAAATACGCATAATCAGAACCGAGGACGTCAAAACTGGTCAGGACGACTACCCCTATATCTGAAAGTACGCTCCCGGCCATCGCGAGCAGAAAATTCCCGGGAAAGATTTTTAGATAGAGCAGGGAGAGGCACAGCGATAAGACGATGAACGCACCAGCCTGCAAAACATTGGCCGACGCGAACATCCCCAGGCCGGACACGCTGTGAATAACTGCCAGGAGAACGGGATACAGCGGAGGCCAGCTCAAAAGATAACTGCCGTCAAATGAGATCAATCCTTGGCCCGCCGAAAAATTCAGGCTGCCGAACAGGAGATGGACGGAATCTGTGGAAATCCCCAATCCATATTTTGATATACTAAACCACAAGACCAATCCCCATAGCAAGTGGATAGTCATCAACACGGTCAGCTTGCGTTGATCTGTCCATTTCATGGTTTAAGATTTTATCACCCTGGTTTGGTACACCTGGTAAGACTTTGTCTAAGAAGCTCCCGGCAGCTGGAGCAGCTTGAACCATGTCCCTTGATTCTTTAATTCAACTCTGGCGCACCGACTCTGAGACGGCACACAACTTTACCGTCTGGCAGACCAGCCCGCCGCGGCCCGCACAAACGCACCCGTTCCCGGACGATCTGCCTGCCGAGCTGGGACAGGTCTTGAAGGTGCGTGGGATTAATTCTTTCTACGACCATCAGCTCAAAACCTGGGTTCACGCCAAAGCCGGGAAAAACATTGTCATCGCCACCGGCACGGCCAGCGGTAAAACACTGGCCTACAACCTGCCTGTAATCAACTCCATCCTGAAGGAAGAATTGGCGCGAGCGTTATATCTTTATCCTACGAAGGCACTGGCACAGGATCAGCTTGCCGCGTTGGAAAGCCTTAACGCACGCTCGATTAACTTTCCAACGGCTATCTACGACGGTGACACCCCTCAGAGGGACCGCGCCGCCATCCGCAGGAATGCACGGGTCATCCTATCCAACCCCGATATGCTTCACACGGGCATCCTGCCTCACCACACCAACTGGGCGGATTTCTTCCGTGGCCTGCGCTTCGTGGTCATTGATGAAATGCATACCTACCGGGGTGTCTTCGGCTCGCATATTGCCAACGTGATCCGCAGGCTGAAACGCGTCGCGGCGTTTTATGGCGCACATCCGCAATTCATCCTTACCTCCGCAACGATTGGCAATCCGCAAGAACTCGGTGAGCGATTGATCGAAGCGCCGGTTGAGCTGATCGATCAGGACGGATCCTTGCGCGGTGTACGCCACTTCCTGCTATATAACCCGCCCGTCGTGGACGAAGCCCTCGGCCTTCGTAAAAGCTCGCTAATGGAAAGTGTGCGGCTGGCCCAGGACCTGGCTAAAAATAATGTTCAATCGGTTATCTTCGCACGTTCACGCCGGAGCGTGGAAATCATTTTGACTTACCTTCAGGAAGGTGATCGGGCTTCTAACCTCGAAAATCTCCCATCGAATAAAGAATCATCGAAGATCGTCTCTCGCATACGCGGCTACCGCAGCGGTTATCTCCCTTCTCAACGCCGTGAGATCGAAAAAGGTTTGCGCGACGGTACGGTCCAAACTGTTGTCGCCACCAATGCCCTCGAACTCGGTATAGACATCGGCGGGCTGGGCGCGGCAGTGCTTGTCGGATATCCGGGCTCGATTGCCAGCCTCACCCAGCAAGCGGGCCGGGCCGGGCGCGGTGAAGCGCCTGCGCTGGCCTTGCTGGTCGCCTCCGCAAATCCGCTCGACCAATTCCTGGCGCATCATCCCGATTATTTCCTTGGCCGTTCGCCGGAACAGGCGCTCGTCAATCCCGATCATTTGCTGATCCTGCTCAATCACCTGCGTTGCGCCATGTTCGAGCTGCCTTTTCAAAAAGGGGAAGCTTTCGGCTCGCTCGAAGCCGATAAGGTGGAAGAGTTCCTTAACTTTTTAACTTCTAACAAAGAAGCCCATTTCTCAAAGGATAAGTTTTATTGGATGTCGGATACTTATCCTGCCGCGAATATCTCTCTTCGTTCGGCCTCGCCAGAAAATGTGGTGCTGCACACCGACGAAGACGGACAACCGCGCACAGTCGGCCTGATCGACCTCGCCAGCGCCTATTGGATGACGCACCCGCGAGCGATTTATATGCACGAAGGCCAGCAATATTTTGTGCAAGACCTGAACCTGCAAAATCATACGGCCTATCTCATCCCTGTCGCCCTCGATTACTATACCGAGCCGCAGCGCGAAACCGAGATCCAAATCCTTTCTGAATCTGCTCAAAGCTCACTCTCCTCTGCTTCCACGAGCACCGCCGGGTTGCTCCGCGAAGAGTCTAAACACGCTGCGCCGCAACCAGGGGAAGAGTCGAAATCTCGGGTCGGAGAAAAAGGCTGGGGTGAAATCCAAGTCACCACGCAGGTCGTTGGTTTCAAAAAGCTGCGCTGGTTTACCCGGGAAAACCTTGGCGAGGAGCCCCTCGATCTGCCGGCCACCGATTTGCAGACCACGAGCTACTGGGTATCCCTTTCGGAAGCGGCGGTCGAGACTCTACGCAATAGTAGTGCCTGGACCAATGACCCGAACGACTATGGCACCGATTGGCCGCGCATCCGCCTGGCAGTCAGGACTAGGGACGGGTTCCGCTGCCAGGTCTGCGGCGCGCCAGAGGCCGGGCGTGAGCATGATGTCCATCACAAGATCCCTTTCCGAGCATTCATGCATGAACGGATTGCCATATCTCCTGACGCTGCAAAGCAACCGCAGGAGACCGGGCACTCCATGATCGAACGCGCCAACCGGCTCGACAATCTCATCACGCTGTGCCCTGCCTGTCATCACAAAGCGGAACAAAACGTGCGCATTCGTTCCGGTTTAGCCGGGTTGTCCTATGTCTTAAGTCAATTAGCACCGCTGTTCCTGATGTGCGATCCAAGCGACCTGGGGGTCCATACCGATGCAGCAGGAACGGTACGCGCGGCTCGCGCAGGCACGTCGGGCGGAGAAGGCGCGCGGCCATCCATCTTCATTTACGATCAGGTTCCGGCTGGGATCGGTTTCAGCCAGAAGCTGTTCGAGCTGCACGACGAATTGATCGCGCGTGCGCTGGAACTCGTCAGCGAGTGCGAATGCAAGGATGGCTGTCCCTCCTGCGTTGGCCCAGGCGGTGAGAACGGCATAGGCGGCAAGCAGGAGACAATTGAATTACTAAAGGTATTATGCAGTAATCGTTAAGAGACTGATACTTAAAAAATTAAACACCAAGGACACATGGTTAAGAGAAAAGCAACTGTGGTATTCAATTACAGGTGATACCAATGTCAAATCTCCCCTCTCGGAATTTACAAAAAACGATCCTTTTGGCTGCGGGGACAACGATTATTTTGGCTTGTGCGGCTATTGCGCCGACCATAGCTCCGACATCAACGGCGATCCAAACACCAACTTCTCTCGCCTTATACCAGCAGGTGGAGCTGACCTCCACCCCCTCGGAAGAAGACAGCCAGTCACCACTTTACAAGATCACCACACAGACTCCCTCGCTCACGGGCAGTGACGACCCGCGCGTGAAGAATTTCAATTCTGAAATGACCACCCTTGTGAATAAAGCCGTGGCGGATTTTAAACAGAATCTGGTCACTATGAATCTCACACCCGTTCCGGAAGGAAGCTCATTCGACGTTCAATACAAGCTCCTTTCGCCTCCAGGAAATACCTTAAGCCTCAAATTCGACACGGAAGGCTACGTTTCAGGCGCGGCTCATCCCTATCATTTAAGTCAGACGGCTAATTACGATCTGGAGCAGGGAAAATACCTTGTTCTCGGCGAGCTCTTCCTACCCAATTCGAGTTATTTGGAAACGATCGCCGCTTACAGCACAGCTCAACTCAAATCACGTAATATCGGTTTTGACTCCGGTTTCACGCAAGGCGCTGAACCAACACCCGATAATTATCGTAACTGGAATATCACCGCCGACGGCCTGCTCATCACCTTCGATGAATACCAGGTGGCTGCCTACGCCGCCGGACCGCAAACCGTCGATGTGCCTTACAGCGAGTTGAAGGGTTTGATCGACCGGCAAAGGCTGCTGGGAAATTTCAGTCGTTAAACAATAGAGGCGAACTTTCCTCCGCCTCTATTTTTTCATCCCTGCCTCATCCAGCGCCTGACCGCCTCATGTGGATGTTGATGATTCTCCATCCTATCCAACAATTTACCGGCATCTGCATCGCAGCACAACGCCTCCCGGTGTTCACGGAAGATAAAACCTTCTTCCACGGCGTGATCAAGGGCGGCTAAGAGAGGCACATAATAATCCTTCACGTTCAATAACCCGATAGGCTTTTCGTGTTCGCCGATCTGTCCCCAGGTGAGGGCTTCGAATAATTCATCGAAGGTGCCAAAACCGCCGGGCAGGGCAATGTAACCCTCGGCCAGTTCGTGCATGCGCCTTTTGCGAGCGTGCATCTCAGGCGTGACCTCCATCCGGGTCAGACCCGTGTGCGCCAGCGCAGGCGAATTCATGGAGGTAATGATGACCCCGACCACCTCGCCGCCCGCTTCGAGCGCGCCGTCCGCGACCGCGCCCATCAATCCGGTCTTGCCGCCCCCATAGACCAGCCGGATTTTGCGTTCGGCCAGGATCTGACCCATTTTACGGGCGGCCGTCAGATACTCTGCCGAGACGTTGTCTGAAGATCCGCAAAAGACGCAGATGGAATTCATCCCTGGAATACTCTATTTGTTCATCCACCGTTCATTTATGAATGATAAACTGCATGTCACATCTATCGCCGGACCTTCCCGTTGGTAAAAATACTGATAGAACGCAGTACCATGTAATCATGCAGGACG
>JBGQIO010000022.1:0-27029 GCA_041498515.1 Anaerolineae bacterium | reverse complement strand
GCTGGATGCCACCGGTCTCTCTGATGAGTATAAGAATTGGAAGAATCCTGACGCGGTTACCGCTGGAACATGGACCAACTATGATGTCCAAACGGCCAACGCGATGCTCGACAAAGCTGGTTTGAAGAAAGGTTCAGACGGGATCCGCATTGGCCCCGATGGCAAGCCCATGAAATACTCGCTTCTCTCGCCTAACGGTTGGACCGATTGGAATTCCGCCTCACAGATTATCTCCCAGAACATGAAAGACTTGGGCATTGAGATTACGCTTGATACTCCCGAACAAAACACATGGCAGGAACAGGTTTTTCAGGGCAAGTTCCAATGGACGATAGGCTGGGCATCGGGAGGAGCGACGCCATATGAGTACTATCGCGGACAGATGAGTAAACTGACCGTCCTGCCGATCGGCGTAGACGCGAATGAGAACTGGAACAGATTCGTGGATCCGCAAGCTGATCAGCTGCTCGCGCAGTTTGGACAGACCTCTGACCCGGCTGTGCAAAAAGACCTCATGAATCAACTCCAAATGATTTTTGTAAATGATGCCCCTGCACTCCCGCTGTTCCCTGGACCGGATTGGTACGAATATGTCACCACTCGTTTCACCGGCTTTCCAACGAAAGAGAATCCGTATGCTCCCGGTCCGCCTTGGAACACACCCGTTTTTGCTCCGAATGGATTGTTAGTCCTTACTTCGATCAAACCGAAATAAACTTTTTGGTCATGCCGGGACTGCCCCCTTCTTGGCAAGCGACAGTCCCGGCAACCCCAAGAGAAGTCTCTTTCTCTGGAGAGTCTCACCGTGAAATACCTGCTAAGGCATCTTGGTCTTTACCTCCTTGCAATCTGGGTTTCATTGACCCTTAACTTCCTCCTGCCGCGCACCATGCCCGGCAACCCGGTCAGCGCGCTGATCGGCCGGATGCACGGTAAGTTTTCCCCGGACCAAATTGAGGCTCTCAAAAAGGCGTACGGCTTCACGAATGCGCCGGTATTACAGCAATATTTTGATTATCTAACTCATGCATTGCGCGGCGATTTCGGACTTTCCATTTCCGCCTATCCGGCCAAAGTATCCACCATTATTTCCACCGCCCTGATGTGGACGATCCTGCTTGGTCTCGTTACTTTGTTGCTCAGTTTCCTCCTGGGTACGGTGTTAGGTGTGATCGTCAGTTGGAGGCGCGGAGGGTTCCTGGATTCAGTCCTGCCAAGTCTCTTTAATTTTATCGGATCGTTTCCGTATTTCTTTTTGGCGATGCTGGCCCTGTTTATTTTGGGATTTACGCTTAATTGGTTCCCGATGTCCCATGCCTATTCCGATTTGCTCTCTCCCGGTTGGACGTGGGAATACATCGGGAGCGTGATCTATCACCTCATTATGCCGGCGGGCACGGTAATCCTGGTCTCGGTGGGCGGCTGGTTGATCGGTATGCGGAGCACCATGATAGCAGTGCTGGCGGAAGATTACATCATCATGGCCGAGGCAAAGGGATTGCCGCAATGGCAGGTCATGTTCAAATACGCAATGCGTAATGCGATTTTGCCCAACTTTACTCAATTCGGTATGTCCATCGGATTCATTCTCGGCGGACAGATCCTGACGGAGATAGTTTTTTCCTATCCGGGTTTGGGCTTCTATCTGGTGCGTGCAGTGACCGCACACGATTACCCGTTGATGCAGGCCCTGTTCCTGATGATAACCCTCGCCATATTGGTCGCGAACTTCATTGTCGACCTTCTGTATGTCCGCCTCGATCCCCGCGTGCGGGCCGCCTAACCTGGGAAACAAAATGAAGCCGATCATGCAATCCTCGCAGGCTGAAAATGTCGGAAAACCAAAAAGTGCTCCTGGCAGGAGTATGCAATCTACCCAAAAGGAATTCCTCGCCGGACTGTTGTCCCAGCGCAAAGCCATGTTTGGGGCCATCTTGCTCGCTATCTTCATCCTGGCTGCGATCTTCGCTCCGCTGATTGCGCCTGGCGATCCCACTCGATTCGTCGGCCGCCAGAATCAACCGCCCTCGGCAGAACACTGGCTCGGCACCACCGGTCAGGGACAGGATGTTCTCGCTCAGCTCGTGATCGGTTCTCGCGTTTCCCTGCTGGTCGGATTCACCGTTGGGCTGCTGATCACCTTGCTGGGTCTCGCCATTGGTATGACTGCCGGTTATCTGGGTGGGATCGTAGATGGACTACTTAACGTCCTAACGAATGTTTTTCTGATCATTCCGGCCCTGCCTTTATTGATCACTCTTGCCTCCTTTCTCCCTCCGGGCATAGCTACTGTTACTTTCGTCTTGACGATCACCAGTTGGGCGTGGCCGGCGCGCGTCTTTCGATCACAGACTCTCAGCTTGCGCGAAAAAGACTTTGTTGCTGCAAGTATTGTCAGCGGTGAAAGCACCTTCAGGATTATCTTTTCCGAGATCCTGCCGAACATGATGTCCCTGGTGGTATCTTCCTTTTTCGGTAACGTGATCTACGCCATCGGAGCCGATGTCGGTCTGGCTTTCCTTGGTTTTGAGAACGTGACCACGGTCAGTTGGGGCACCATGCTGTATTGGGCCCAGAATAATTCCGCTCTACTGCAAGGTGCCTGGTGGACCTTCGTCCCGCCGGGGCTGTGTGTCGCGTTGGTCGCCTTTGCCACTACCTTGTTGATCTATGCCGTGGATGAAGTTACAAATCCGCGTTTGAAGACGGAGAAGGAGATTACCGCTGTCCTCAAGAAATATCGAATTACCACCAAACGGGCAACCCCCGTCATCCGGGATCCGGCGGGCTGATATGGCGCTCCTTGATGTAAAAAACCTTCAAGTCGAATACCTCACCGCACGCGGTCCGGTCAAGGCAGTCGATGGTATCTCTTTTAATATTAACCCGGGTGAAGTGGTCGGCTTGGCCGGTGAATCGGGCAGCGGAAAATCAACAGCCGCTCATGCTATTCTTCGCATTCTCCGTTCGCCCGCAATTATTACCGGTGGACAGGCACTGTTTGGTGAGCGCGATATCCTGTCGATGAGCGATGAAGAGCTGGAACAGTTCCGTTGGCAGAATATCGCCATCGTCTTCCAAAGCGCGATGAATTCTCTCAACCCAGTGATGCGGATTCGCGACCAGCTTCTGGATGTCATGCAGCAAAAAGGCTTCTCGAAATCTCAAGCGCTCCACCGCGCCAGGAATCTTTTCAACCTGGTCGGAATTGAAGCAAGTCGGTTGGATTCTTATCCTCACGAGCTTTCAGGCGGAATGCGCCAGCGCACCGTGATTGCGATCTCTTTGGCACTAAGCCCGGATATGCTGATTATGGATGAGCCCACCACAGCCTTGGATGTGGTTGTACAAAAAGATATTCTGGAACAGATCGCGGTCTTGCGCGAAAAACTCGGGTTTTCGATTCTATTTATCACCCACGACCTCTCCTTGCTTGTCGAGTTTTCGACGAGGATTCTCATCATGTATGCCGGTCAAATCGTGGAACAAGCTCCAGCCTATGAATTATTCAAGAATCCCCTGCATCCTTACACGGTCGGTTTGATGAATTCCTTCCCCTCGATCAGCGGAGATAAGCATAGACTGACTGGGATAGCGGGTTCGCCTCCGGACATGATTGCTCCTCCCTCCGGTTGTCGCTTTCATCCACGCTGTCCGAAGGCCATGCCCGTTTGTTCACAAAAGACACCGGTGATGAAAACGGTTTCGGAAGATCATACCGTAGCCTGCCATCTCTACTAAGAGCCGATCATGACGTTTCTCAACTCTGATTCTTCGCCGATCTTAAGTGTTCACAATCTAACCAAGCGCTTTCCGGTTGGTTCGGTTTTCATGACCCATCATGTCCATGCTGTGGAAGATGTATCTTTCTCGGTAAACCGCCGGCAGGTGATCGCCCTTGTTGGCGAATCAGGCAGCGGAAAAACAACAACGATTCGGATGATTGCGCGCCTTATTCCTGTTACAAAAGGCGGTATTAAATTCAAAAGTGTTGACATTCTAAAGGCCGAACCACATCAGGCCTCATTAAATTATCGCCGCATGGTTCAGATGATCTTTCAAGACCCGTTCGCTTCGTTGAACTCGGTCCACAACATTGAGCATCATTTGGCGCGGCCTCTCCTGATCCACAAAAAAATGGCCGATCATGACGAACTTGAGCATCGGGTCCTCTCCTTATTGGAATTGGTAGAACTTAAACCTGCGCAGGATATCGCACGCCGTTATCCCCATCAGCTCTCGGGTGGACAGCGACAGCGTGTCGCGATCGCTCGTGCGCTCGCCGTCGACCCCGAATTAATTCTGGCCGATGAACCGATTTCGATGCTCGATGTATCGATCCGCATGGGCATCCTTAACTTGATCGAAAAGCTGAAGGAAGAGCTCGGCATTGCTTTTGTTTACATCACCCATGACCTGGCCTCTGCCCGTTATATTGGCGATCTAATTATGGTGATGTATGCCGGTCATATGGTCGAGGGCGGCGGAAGCGAAGAGATCATTGGCGGCGCGCTTCATCCCTATACTCAACTGCTCCTCTCCGCCGTCCCCGATCCACACAGCGGGCTTCGGACCCGCAAAGACCTGCAAGGACGCGGCGAAGTTCCATCGCTGATCGATCCACCACCGGGCTGTCCATTTGCAGCCCGCTGCCCGAAAGTAATGGACGTTTGCCGTCAGGTTATGCCTGGGCAAAGTTATGTCAGCCAGGAACACTGGGTACGATGTCATCTCTACGGTGAAGGTACAAGCGTCTGATTTCCGTCGTCCTTGTAAGCTCGACAAACCATTAATGCCTGAAAGGCGGTCGAAATATGAAAATTGCAGTAATTGGAGGCGGTTCAACGTACACCCCTGAACTGGTCAATGGTTTTCTCGCACGCATCGATCGCCTCCCGATTAAAGAGCTCTGGTTGATGGACATTGACGACGAACGGTTAAAGATCGTGGGCGGATTCGCTCAACGTATGGTTAACTCCAAAGGGTCGCCATTCCAGGTCATACTATCTGGGGATCAACGAGAAAGCATCGCCGGTGCATCCTATGTGATAACGCAGCTTCGCGTCGGAAAGATGGCTGCCCGCAAAGGCGATGAATACCTGGGCAGACGTCACAACTTGATCGGTCAGGAGACGACGGGCGTTGGTGGCATGGCAAAAGCTTTGCGAACGATACCTGTGATCCTCAACATTGCAGATGACATTCGCCAGACCGCGCCAGGAGCCTTATTGGCAAATTTCACCAATCCCGCCGGGCTTGTCACGGAAGCGCTCTCCCGCTACGCACCTGATATCCTGGCGTTGGGAGTGTGCAATGTCGGCATCACTGCCAAAATGAGCATACTCGAAGAATTGTATAGAATTACAGGCTCTAGGATCGAAGCCACCAATGCCCTCCTGAATACCTTGGGGCTTAACCACCTCACCTGGCACAGGGGTTTCACGGTGGATGGAGAGGAAATGTGGTCGCAATATTTCCCCGCATACGTTGATCGGCTTCGGAAGGAAGAGCATCCCGAATGGGATCTTCGCACCCTTGAGTCACTGGGGATGATACCCAATTATTATTTGCAATATTTTTATTACACAGATAAAAAACTGAAGGCGCAGGAACTCTGGCCGCCTTCCCGGGCTGAAGAAGTGATGGAAATCGAAAAAGACCTTTTACGCGATTATGCCGACCCCTCCCTGACGGAGTCTCCACCAGACTTAATGAAACGCGGTGGCGCTTATTACTCAACCCTGGCTGCACAGTTGATTGACTCACATTACAACGATCTCGGTCAGGTCCATGTGGTCAACATTCGACACAACGGAGCTGTTAACGACTGGCCGGTTGATTGGGTTGTTGAAATGCCAGCCAGGATAGACTCGAAAGGGGTCCATCCGCTTCCCGCCGAACCTTTACCGGCTGCCTGCTTTGGTCTGGTGGCCCAGGTAAAGATGTACGAGTTATTGACCGTAGAGGCTGCCGTTCAAGGAGACCATAATGCCGCATATCAGGCCCTTCTCACCCATCCCCTGGGTCCAAAAGCCGACAAAGTGCAGGAGGTATTGGACGATCTATTGGTTACCGACAAAGACTGGCTACCGCAATTCCAGGATTAGCTTTTCGAAGTTACAATCTTAGAAGGGTCATCGATTAATAACCAAATCTACAAGAATAACATCGGATATGACAAATAAATTTTTCCTTGGCGTTGACGCGGGTGGGTCCAAAACCCATGCACTGATTGCAAATCAAACCGGTAACGCGCTTGGGTTCGCCCAGGGTGGGCCCGGCAATTGGCAATCGGTTGGTTTCGACAAGCAGCGTGATGTTTTGAAGGCGATAACGCTTCAAGCTCTGAATAACGCCGGACTGCGAGTCGAGCAGATTGCGGGAGCGGGGCTCGGTATCGCCGGCTACGACTGGCCTTCGCAGCTGCAGTCCCATAAAGATGTGATACAGGAACTCAATCTATCGTGTCCTTTTGAAATTACCAATGATTCGGTGATCGGCCTTTTGGCCGGCGCTTCACAGGGCTGGGGAGTCAGTGTCGTCGCGGGAACGGGCAATAATTGTCGAGGCCGTGACAAAAATGGTCGTGAAGGGCGCATCACCGGAGAAGGAGATCTCTTTGGCGAATTCGGGGGCGGGATCGAGATTGTTAATAAAACGATTCAGGCTATTGCGCACGAATGGAGTAAACGCGGCCCTGCTACTTCGCTTAGTAAAATTTTTATGGAAATCACAAAATCAAAAGATCTGTTCGATTTACTGGAGGGCATAGATCTTGGTCGTTACGAACCGAAAGCATCGTGGGTTTTGAGCGTTTTTGATGCAGCGTATGCCGGCGACCGGGTCGCGTGTGAAATTATTGAATGGGCCGCCCGTGAATTGGGCGAATCGGCCTGTGCGGTGATCAGACAGCTCAATATTGAAAAATATGAATTTGAAGTCGTCCTTGCTGGAAGTATCTTTGAAGGAGGCGACATATATATTAAACCCCTGGAGGAGACCATCCATAGGCTAGCCCCCAAGGCTAAACTTGTCAAATTGGAAGCGCCTCCTGTAGTCGGCGGCGTAGTCCTGGGCATGCAGAAAGCGGGATTAGAAACAGCCTCGATCCATAAGAACTTGATCGAATCAACCAAAGCATATATTGTGGATCGTTAATAAATAATAAAATTGATCTTCGACCTCGAAAAATCGTATTTACTAACGGTCCTCCGTAATGTACCCGAAAAAATGGCAAAGGCAGGCATCGATGATTTAGTGGCAGGTAGTCGTTCCCGAATCAGTGAAGGTCTTCCCTGCTTCCGGCATGAACTGCCAATCATACGAATCAGGATGCAGTGTTAATTTTAGAGCTCCAAAGGTATCTGTATTCCTGACTTCGCTATTTGGTTGTATGGTAGCGATCGAAGTATGGTTCGCGCCCCCGGTACCGACAATAAATTCGCGCATTCCCCGGGAAGCGTCTGCCAATCCGTTTGGATCTTGAGGAGCAAATCGTTCATAAATGTGGTCATGACCGTCAAGAACCACTTCTGCATTATTATTGTACAAAAGTGTAAATATTTGTAGCATATTGTTATTTGCTCTGCCTCCCGATGAAAATACCGGAATATGGTAATAGGCTAGTGTGCATTTATTCGGATGATTTTGTAAATCTTGTTGTAGCCAGGTATATTGTGGACTTCCGGAATTACAACCGCCAACCTCGCTACATTGAGAATTCAGAGCAACTAAATGCCAGGTTCCTTTGTCGAAACTATAGTAACCCTTACTGCGATCGCCTGCCGGACCAACGGTGTTTCCTATCCCATTCCAATAATCAAAATAATAAACGGCACCTGCTACTAAATAATCATGGTTACCGGTCGTTGGGTAGGAGATCGAAAATAAGCGTCCCCATGAAGGATTAAAGTAATTGTTAAAACAATTGGCGGATGGAGTGTGGCAAAGGTCACCTAATATTAATGCCGCTGTCGGATTTTGATCGATGGCGACTTGCGATGCGGCCATTTGTTGGCATCCTGCCGATGTAGTCGTAAGGGAATCACAAATAATGTCACCCGCAGCCGTAATAATTGGGTCAGATCCGCTGGGTTGTGATGTCGCGGTGGAAGTCGGCGTGGGTGCGGGTGGATTGGTGGGGGTTGGCGTTGGAACGGGTGGATTAGTGGGAGTCGTTGTGGGCGCAGGTGGATTGGTAGGAGTCGGGGTGGGCACAGGAGGATTTGTGGAAGTAGGTGTGGGCGTGGGCGGATTGGTGGGTGTGGGAGTAGGTGCAGGAGAATTGGTGGGGGTCAGCGTGGGAGCTGTCTGCCCGTCGTTGTGTAAAGCATCCAGGTAGGAACGACCGAACTCCACCGATGACTCAATGATGGTACCCTCTCCCCATTCGTTCCACGTGGTGATCAACTGAAAGTCGGGATGAGCCGCGACCATATTTCTTATGTCTTGATTCCATCGGGTAATGTCGCGCGCAAGCAACACCGTGCTTCCCTTCTTCCAAAATCCGGGGGAGATGGTCACAGAATAGGATCCTTGCTGATCAAAATCTGCAGCTGGACCGTATTGGTGCCAACTATTCGGCTGATTTGCACAGGTTAGAAAACCTGAAAATACCTTTAGCACCACATAGAAACCCAAAGTATTGGCAGTTTTCCAGCGGTCGGCCATACTGCAGCCGTCTGTTGCGTCCGCATACACAAATATGACGGGCTTGCCCCCGATTCGAAGAAAGTTTTGATTCTGAGCATAGTGGTTGTAGATGTAAGTCAAATCGGAGGTAATAACCGCTGCCGTGGGATTGCCGATGCCTTCCGGCTCATAATACAGTGTCCATTTGAAATTCCCTCCAGCGGCACCTAGAAGAGTAGTGATTCTGCCGTCTGTCGGAGTTCCTTGACCCCACCATGATGCAATCCCACCTTTTATTCCAGCGTATTGCATATCGGCGATATGTTGATTGATAACCGATAGGCTGGAAGAATCATAAAAACCCAGGGTTGGGGTGTAGTTCGTGAATGGATATACTCCGCCTTGCGTCCATGCTTCAGGGAACCAGGGATAATAGAAAGCGAGACGCAATGGAAGGGTTAACGATTCCCCTGGAGTTGGAGTTGGGGAGGGACTTGGCGTCTGGGTTGATGAAGACGTAGATGTTACCGTTGGGGTTGCCGTTGGAGTTGGAGTAGAAGTAAGTGTTACCGGTAAAGTTGCTGTCGGAGTTGGTGTTGTGGTAGGTGTGAAGGTGATCAGAACAGTCGGAGTTGGAGAAGGTGCACCATTTGCAGCTTTTAAGGCAATAAGCTGAGTAAGGTTGGATACTGCCAAGGTATCTTCTTTGCCCGTCCCCACTGAGGTTAGTCCGGTGGTTGCCTTGAGGGATTGGGACATTTCTGCTGTTTTGCCGTTACCGGAGGCTGTGTTATTGACATCATAGTCTTCAACAAAACCCGAAGGAGGAGTGACCGTTGTATTTCCCGAGACTCCGACAAAGGCCAATAGCATATCATTGGAGGCCGTGGTTGTAATTTGGGTAAAGGTGGTTGTTGCTGTGGAACCATTGTATTTTCCACCGCTAGCATCGATGGGGCTGGTCGTATTAACTCCAGTAAAGCTCGTCATGGCGCCGGTTGCCGGCTGGCTGGCTCCAAAAGTCCAGGTGTACGAAGCCGGTTCGGAGGCTGATGCGGCCTTGTAAAAAGTAGCTTCCTCGACGGATGAACTTGATTTGGTAATAAGGATCAAGCTCCACCCGGAGGGTGCCGTGATCACCGTGCTAGCCGAGTTAACAACAACGTGAGCGATCAACACATCCCCCAATTGGGTGCCGGCGGGAGTGGTTAAGACCAGGCTGGTTGAACCAACCCCGTTTGTGCCGGTTTTTGTTGAACGGAGGGCAATACCGGGGCTGGAAGTCGGCGTATTAGTCGAAGTAGAAGTGAGTGTTACCGGTAGAGTTACTATTGGAGTTGGAGTAGAAGTGAGCGTTACTGGCAGAGTTGCCGTTGGTATTGGAGTTGGAGTAGATGTGAATGTTACCGGTAGAGTTGCCGTCGGAGTTGGAGTAAAGGTTTGCGTTGCTGTCGATGTTGGGGTCGGGGTGGGAGTAAAGGTATTTAAAGTAGTCGGTGTTGGAGTAGGTGTGCCGCTCGCCGCTTTTAATGCTATAAGTTGAGTGAGGTTGGATACTGCCAGAGTATCCTCTTTTCCCGTACCCACGGTCGTTACTCCGGTCGTTGCTTTAAGCGACTGGGACATTTCTGCTGTTTTGCCGTTACCAGTGGCTGTGTTATTGACATCATAGTCTTCCGTAAACCCGGATGGAGGCGTGACTGTTGTATTCCCCGAGACTCCCACAAAGGCCAATAACATGTCATTGGCAGCCGTGGTTGTAATTTGGGTAAAAGTTGTTGTAGCCGTGGAATTATCGTATTTTCCACTCTTCGCATCAATGGGGTTGGCAGTATCGACCCCTGTAAAGCTGCTCACAGCTCCGGTTGCCGGCTGGCTGGCTCCAAAAGTCCAGGTGTACGAAGCCGGTTCGGAGGCTGATGCCGCCTTGTAAAAAGTAGCTTCCTCCACAGAAGAAGTTGATTTTGTTGTAAGGATCAAGTTCCACCCGGAGGGTACATTGATCACCGTGCTGGCTGAGTTAACAACAACCTGGGCGATCAGCACATCCCCCAATTGGGTACCTGTAGGAGTAGCTAAAACCAGACTGGTCGAGCCGGTGCCGTTTGTGCCGGTTTTAATTGATCGGAGGGAAATGGTTGAAGCAGCTTTGACAATTGATCGAGGGGTTGGAAAAAATAATGTCGAAGCAAGGATTAGACAAATAGCTGCTTTCAGCAAATTTAAGAAAAATAAATTTCTTTTCATGATTAATACACTCCAACTTGACTTTCCTCGTGACAAACATTGGAAAGATTATCATAAAGAACTTTTAGGAGGTTCGTCAGTTGAGCGATTTTTGGATTGCCGGAAGCCCATCCACCTGGATCAGAGGGAGGCAATCGATGAAATTGATAATTGTTTAGTCAACTTATTTTACATTTTCCAATCCCTTTAGTCATCTGTCGTTTGTCATATTACAGCCAGCGGTGCACCGCATAGAGTACGATTTTAAATCTACACTCTCTGCTCGGTTTGGGACGCATTCCCCGCTAAGTTACGAGGCAAGTAAGAGTATACCTTAACGATTCATCCAAAATCGTCGCCTAAATTGGTGTCCTCGTCACGAATTAAGATACGCCAGGGGAAGCTGTGAAGAATTGCCTTCGGAAGTGGGAAAATAGAAACCGAATCGAATTAATCATTTCGGTTTATGTATTCAAGATATTGTCGGATAATATTATAATTTGGAGTTATGCAGGACTTTGGCCAACTCGTGCAGGGGTGGCAGACATTCTATGCGACGATCGCTACCTCCTCGGCTACGCTCGTCGGCCTGTTGTTCGTTGCCTTGTCACTGAAATTGGAGGCGGTAAACCTCGCCGAGAATGCCGGTATGAGGCTGCTCGCTCGTCAGACCTTTACAACATTTCTCTACCTGATAGGAATTTCCCTTACCTTCCTGATCCCAGGCCAGGATCGGTTCGGGCTGGGACCGTCCTTGGTGATGATTGCGATCTTGGGATTGATCATTACTGTGACGGAGCTGCGCGCCGCTCGGCCTAACCTTGCCCGGGCGAATGATCGGATCCTTTTGAGGCGCAGTGGAATTAAAATCGTCGCTTTTGTATCGCTGCTGGTGATCGCGGTTCTTATTCTGAATGGGGCGGACGCCAAAATCCTTTATTGGATGATAACACCGGTGCTGTTTCTGTTGTTTTCTGCAAGTCTCAATACCTGGTCCCTGCTAATTTCTGTTCAAAAAACCTCGAAGCGAACCTGAACCAAAAAGGTTATTGATAATTAGCTATCCTCCACAAGAGGATAGTATGCCTCTCTGTTTTCGCTAGGTCAGTGCCATTCATATAATTGTTCGGAATCTCTGCCGCATCCTCTCGACGTGGGACGTGAGATCAGGGGCAGCCGAAACCCACAGATTTCTGGCTACTCCCCGATTGAATGAACAGCCATACATTTATGTCTCCAAATGTGCTGTAGTCCGGCCCTTATCCAGGAGGGTAGAGCGTAACATGTCGGGACTTTAATTCTTCGATTCCACAACTAGCCACTGATTGCCATCCGGGTCATTAAAGCTGAACGATGTACCCCATCCGGCATGAGTGATCTCGGCAGTCGGCTTGATGCCTTTTGCTTTCAACTCTTCGTACGCTGCTTCAATATCTGGAGTTGAAAGATACAGCTTCATACCTCCGGGCTTCATGTTTTCAAATACATTAGTGAGATTAATGGACGTACCACCACCGGGGAGCTCCATGGATATCCAGCGGCTACCGGCTGGTACACCTGCTTGAGCCGCTTGAGCTTTATCGTAAGCGAAGTCATTCGTAACTTTAAAGCCTAATTTATCCGTATAGAACTCTTTGACTTTGTCCATATCATTTACGGCCATATGGAACATCATAAGTTTATCGATGGTTTTCATTTCTTGTCCTATCCTTTCTTACCGTTGCAATAGGCGAATCCCTATTGCATTAAAGATTATTTACCTTTATAATCAAGATACTATAATTTCAAGCTAATGTCAAGAGGCATCAATATGGCAATATCCAGCAAGAAGGATCTGGTGAAACAAGTCAACATAGGTGCGAGGGAATATGGCATCAGCACGGTGCTCTTTCGCCACGCGGTTGGCGAGATCCTGGGCGTTAATGTGACTGACATGGAATGTCTTGCCCTCATCTTCTTCAAAGGGTTGGCCACTCCTTCGGAGCTTGCGCACTATACCGGTCTTACCTCCGGTGCAACTACGGCCATGCTTGATCGTCTTGAGAAAGCCCGACTTATTGAGCGCCGCCCTAATCCGCAAGACAGACGCGGCACTCTTATTGTTCTGACGAATGAAAGGACAAAAGAAATTTCTGCCATGTTTACTTCGGTTAGAGAAGGGATTGATGGATTGACTTCGAGTTATTCCGAAAAGGAGTTGGAACTGATCTCGAAATATTTTCAAAAGCTTGTCATTCTTTGGGAGGAAGAACGGGAAAAACTTCAACTAAGGAAGAAAGCTAAATAGTGGATTTGTGAGACGAATGAAGCGATGGAAGATTTACTGCAAGATACTTGGAGGGTAAATCTATAAGCCATTGACAAGTAAACTGGTAAGATATATAAACTAAACCCTTAGAATATGGAGTTAATTATGAATCAAGGTATAAGAACGGTTATCTATCCCGTCAAAGACGTAGTTAAAGCAAAGGCGCTGTACAGCATGCTTTTAGGTGTCGAGCCTTATGCAGATCAGGCTTATTATGTTGGCTTTAAAGTTGGCGACCAGGATATAGGATTGGATCCTAATGGCCACAAACAGGGAATGACGGGACCCGTCGGCTTCTATCACGTTGACGATATCAGGAAGAGTCTGCAAATACTCCTGAATGCTGGTGCGCAAACTTTGCAAGCGGTTAAGGACGTCGGTGGGGGCAAGCTGATTGCATCGGCAAAAGACGCTGACGGTAACGTCATTGGCCTTATTCAGATGCCTTAATGCTTGGCGATCTTCCCCCGCTGTGATCCTGCCTATTTCCATGAACGTCGCCTCGATCGCGAGCCAATCGTAGAGGGTGCCGGGTGATTTTTCTGTGGCCTGGCTTCCTATACCTTCTGGCGTTGATACCCGCCGTCATCGCTTTTTATGTCTGGATACTTCGCCGGCGCCACCGTCTTGCAGTCCGCTACTCTAGTCTGACCCTGATTCGTGACTTGTTGCCTCGCCGATCCTGGTTGGGCAGGCACCTCCCGTTTGGATTGTTTGTGCTCGCCTTAACCAGTCTCGTAATTGCCTTGTCAAGGCCGGAATCTATCCTCACCGCGCCTGCCAACCAGGCTACCATCATCTTGGCAATCGACGTATCGCGCAGCATGTGCTCAAGGGATATTCAACCTAATCGACTGCAAGCCGTAGAGGCGGTCGCCACGACGTTCATTCGAGATCAGAAGCCAAATACTCAGATCGGTATCGTCGCATTTTCAGGATTTGCCGAGTTGATTCAGCCTCCAACGACCGACCAGGAGGCTCTGCAGACAGCCATTCAGAGTCTGCTTACCGGGGACAGCACGGCAATAGGCAGCGGGATCTTGAAATCCCTGGATGCGATTGCCGAGGTAGACAAAACGGTTTCTCCGAGTGTGTCAAATACGACGCTGGAAATAGTGACGACGCCGGTTCCGAAAGGTGCTTATGCTGCCGATATCATCGTTCTGCTGACGGATGGGGTGAGCAATTTCGGGCCTCTACCACTGGATGCGGCTCAGCAGGCAGTCGATCGCGGAGTGCGTGTTTACACGATTGGGTTCGGTACACCGAACGGCAATGATTTCGTCAGTTGCCAGAGCAGCGACCCTTCCAGATTCGGTGGATTTGGCGGATTTGCTGCCGGGGGAGGTGGAGCAGGCATCCACAGAGGTATCGACGAGCTCACCCTGAAACGTATTGCGGACATGACTGGCGGAACTTATTATCCGGCCTCGAGCGCCCGCGAACTTGAGAGCGTGTTCAAGCGCTTGCCCACTTATCTGATTGCGAAGCACGAGACATCTGAAGTGACCGTGGTTTTCGTGGCTGGCGGCGCACTGCTGGCCGCCATGGCAATTGCCCTCTCGGTCGCGTGGCATCCGCTGCCTTAGATCATAATGGCAGATTCGCGTGCATTTACTCTATCCTCAATCTATCCCGATCTGCGCGGGTCGGAGTTTACCCCGCGAAGCGGGGCTCGGCGTGGGACTGAGTCCCCGCCGAGACGCGACCGGAGGTCTTATTTGCTACAGGTGCTTTTATCGGCTCGGAGCTTATCTATAGTAAGGGAACCGTAGCACAGTTTACCCCTTTGCTTGCTGCTTTCCGGCTTTTGCAAAAACTGCACTTCGATCTTGTGCGTCGATGAAAGTTAGTCTTGACTTGGAAATTTTAACGGGAGGATCAATCTCCCCTTGTACGTTTGTCAGGCTCAGCTCATGCCAGCCAGGCCCGAACTCCCAATTAGGCCTGCGAAGACCAAAGTCTAGTCCGTCTTTGCCAACGCGAGGGTACAGGGTCTTAATGATTGTGGTGTACTTCCCCTGTTGTGATTCTGCCGATCTCCTAGAACGTCGCCTCGACCGTAAGCCAATCTTAGAGGGTGCCGGATGATTTTTCTGTGGCCTGGCTTCCTATACCTTATCGCGCTGATACCCGTCGTCGTAGCTTTTTATGTCTGGATACTTCGCCGTCGCCAACGTCTCGTGGTCCGCTACTCTAGTCTGACCCTGATCCGTGAATTGGTGCCTCGGCGATCCTGGCTGCGCAGGCATCTCCCTTTTGGATTGTTTGTGCTCGCTTTAACCAGTCTCGTTGTTGCTTTGTCAAGGCCGGAATCGATCGTGACCGTACCTGCCAATGAGGCGACTATCATTCTGGCCATCGATGTGTCGCGCAGCATGTGCTCGACGGACATTCAACCTAATCGACTGCAGGCGGCAGAGGCTGCCGTCCTGACTTTCATCCGGGATCAGAAGCCAAATACTCAGATCGGTATCGTTGCATTTTCAGGGTTTGCCGAGCTGATTCAGGCTCCGACGACGGACAAGGTAGCTCTGCAGACAGCCATTCAGAGCCTGCTTACCGGAGGTGGCACGGCAATTGGTAATGGTATCTTGAAATCTTTGGATGCGATTGCCGAGACAGATAAAGCGGTTGCACCGAGCGTGTCGGATACTTCACATGAAATAGCACCAACGCCGGTCCCGAAAGGCTCATATGCTCCGGGTATTATCGTCCTGCTTACAGATGGGGTGAGCAACATCGGGCCCTTACCTTTGGATGCGGCGCAGCAGGCAGTCGATCGCGGAGTGCGGGTCTACACGATCGGATTCGGCACTACGAATGGCAGCGAATTCGCTAGTTGCCAGAGCAGCGACCCTTCCGAATTCGGTAGATTTGCCAATGAGGGCAGCGGAGGAGGCTTCGGCAGAGAAATCGACGAGCTAACACTGAAACGCATTTCGGATATGACTGGCGGGACTTATTATCCGGCCTCGAGCGCCAACGAACTCGAGAGTGTGTTCAAGCACCTGTCCACTTATCTGATTGCGAAGCACGAGACTGCTGAAGTGAGCGTGGTTTTCGCGGCGGGAGGCGCACTGCTGTCCGCCATGGCAATTGCCCTCTCGGTCGCGTGGCATCCGCTACCTTAGATCACGCTGGGTGATTCACGTGTGTTGACTATGTCCTCAGTCTATACAAAAAACTCCCACTGGCTCCGCGTGGGATGGAGTTTGCCCAGCATCGCGAGGCGCACGGAGCAAAGTTTACCCCGCGAAGCGGGTCTCGGCGTGGGACTTAGTCCCCGCCGAGACGCGACCGTAGGTCTCCTTTACTTCAGAACCTATCCTCATCGTCGAGCCTTTCTATAGTGCAGGAACAGGTGCAGAGTTTATGCCTTTGCCCACTTCTTTCCTGCCTTTGAAATAACTGTCCTTCGACCTATTGCATCGATGAAAATTAGTCTTGACTTGGAAATTTTAACGGGAGGATCAAACTCCCCTTGTACGTTCGTCAGGCTTCCGCCCATCGACATAAATCCCTCAGCCTGGCCCTTTTATTGTCCTGAGGATTGTTGAACATACGGGCAATCGCTTTAACTGCTGGCAGATTTGGTATGCAGCACTGGATGATTGTTGTTCTTTCTAGGCACTTAGTGTACACTTTGCGTGCAACAAACCAGGTTGGCGGAATTCTGTTGGAAGGTTGAAATCGTGTATTCGCTTAAAATTACTAATCCAAACAGTGAGTCCTATCAGATTAATTTAACGTCCGGGAAGATGGTGATAGGACGCATGATCAATTGTGATATTGTAATTAATGATACTTCAGCCTCGCGACGGCACGCGGAGATATTTTATGATTCAATGACCGGATTGGTTACCATCAATGATCTGAAAAGCTCGAATGGCACTTATATCAATCGCGAGAAGATCACCAGGCTTTCTCGCTTGCAGAACGGTGACGTGATTCGCATAGGTCAGACTGTAATGTATCTGACGAAAATTACCGAAACCCCAGGCGATCAGAAGGGTGTTGCCGGCACACGCCTGTTCACCCGTGAACTGGTTCTGGAGGCTGTGGACGAGCACCCAATCACATTAAACGAAATCACGGAGAAACTAAACACCGTAGTGGATGTCGACTCGGCTATAAGCCTGGTCATAGACCTGATCAAACGTAGCCTGGGTGTGGATGTCTGTGAGATCATTCTGGCTCAGGACTTTAACAAAATAATCCGGGAGAACGCAGACAATCTGATGGTTCGGGTGATCCGGAATTCTTCTGTGGAGGCCAGCCCGCTAGCCCTCTGCGTTCCAGTGATTAGCGGGGAGAAACCTTTTGCGCTGATCTATATGGAAAGGAATCGGTCAGAGGCGCACCCTTTTGATAAACGCGAAATGCAATTAGCCGTTGGAATCAGCCATCAAACCGCCCTGGCTATGCAGAGAATAGAATTACTCGAAAGGATCCATAGGGAGGGGCAGGTCAAGCAGCTCTTGTTGCGTTTTGTCTCACCCATTGAAGCCGAGGAAGTATTAAAGGACTACTTGAAGACAGGGAATTTGCCCGATCTCGCGGAGAAAAAGGTCACGGTTCTATTTGTCGAAATCGCTGATTCGACTGGACTGGTAGCACGGGTCGGCTCTAAGGTGTTCTCCCTCTTTCTCAATGCTTTTTACCAATATGCCACCCAGGTCGTGTTCAAGAATGGTGGGATGGTTAAATATTTGGGAGATGGGCTCCTGGCGGTTTTCATGGAGGTCAAGGGTAGACAGGATCCTGAAGATAGGGCGGTCATGGTTGCGCGCGATATTATTGAATTCGTAAAAAAGGCGGAGCCGCCGAAACCTGACCTATCCTGGGTGGTTGGCGTTGCTATCAATACGGGGAAGGCAATGGTCGGATATCTGGGTACTCGGGAACGGGCAGAGTTTAACGTGATGGGTAACTTGATCAAAATGACCTATCGTATGCAGGAATATGCCCTTCCTAATCGCATCTTTGTTGGGGCTTCGACCGCGGAAGCAATTCGCAACAAATATCTGGTTCAAAAAGTCGCCAATTTGGCGATGAGAGGGAGCGAACAGCCAATCCTAGTCTATGAGCTTTCTTTTGTAAAGACCGCGCCATTTGTCCAGACTGATAAAGATGGTGAAATGTCGGCAGCTTTCAAGGCGATCACCCAGAGGATGAAGTCGCTGAGGAAGTGAGACGCGTACGGTCGGTACCTTGGGCTTGTCGACCCCGAAATCTATGGTCTTCTACCACGAAAGCCGGCAAGCGCTATGCTGTCATTGGAAAGCCGGCACGATAGTGGAATTTTTCAGTCCTGCAAATGCGCGGTCTCAGAACAGTTGCGAACCTAAGCGCCTGCAAAAAAGATAGCCTAGTTACATCTCTGGGTAGCCGCGTCCATTGCAACGAAGGGGAAGTAGCTCGCTATACTAATGTCCTTCCGCGTCACAACACTCGGGCGATCAGAAACATCAGGAGAGCGAAGCGCAGAGGAAGCGACGAATGTTTGTTTGAATAAAAACTGTAGAAAGCTAGTCCGAGATTGATAAGCCAGAGCAGGAAGAAAACTTGCCCGAGTGCCGTTCCTGCCTCGGCCGAGAAGATCAAGGCCTCGCTAACCCTATCGGTTACAACGTCAACAATGTAACCTGCTCTGCTTTCCCTTTTGTACCGCCTGGCTGTGGCACCGTCAATCCAGTCTGCTAGAAGGACCAGGGCGATAAAAACAGCTTTCAACCCCGGTGATTGAGCATAAAGATACAGCAGCGAGAGGACGATTCCGAATACGTGATAATAAGACGGATTGATATCCGGTAGAAACAACCGCCTCTCAAGGGAGGTAAGCACTGTCCGGTAAGGTAAAGCTATGGATCGCCGGCTAGGTATAGTGTCCACAGGGCTCCAGATACCATGAGAATAATTATGTCAATGATCACTTTGTGTCTTAAGGTCAGGGAGAAGAACTGCACGGGCGTGCTGTCAACCGGCATGAATGGGCGAGAATTTCCAACTACCCAATCTTGCACTAAGTGTATTGTTAAAGCGATGAATACCACGCGGGCGAGTTTCTGATCTACCAGGAACAATAGTCCTGAGGCCACACCCGTGATGAGTAACCCCAGCATTTCATGAGCTGCACTTCGGGCATAGTGCAGATTACCTCGATAACCAAATCTTTGGTAGAAATGTCGGTCCCTTACCATGTAATACACGTGATCTAGATCGAGGACACTTGCAGAAAACAATGCCGCCAGGATATACGACGTTTCGTTGGGATGAATGTGCGCTATAGTAACTGCAACTAGTGACGCGGATGCGGCGTGTGCGAGAGTGGAAGGCATTGTACGAATCTCCGATCGGTCGTCGGTTCGCCTAAGTAAATCCGTCTAGTGCCCCGCTATATGTTTGCAGTGTCAAGTTCAGCTCCGCCGCTCTCCATTCAGCGGTCTCAGTCGGGCCGCGCACCTCCAACGCCTCAGGTCGAAATCGATTGAGCGCGCCAAATAGATTGTCATTGTCTGGAACTAAGTTGTATATGTTTGAGACACTCAGAGTTACTTGAGAGGAGGGAATGTCCAGAAAAGGCTTGTATGCGCCCAGCAATAGCGCCTCAAAACTTGACTGGAGCAGGTCATGACACAAAGTTATTGAATGGGTGTAGGCCTTTCCCTTGGGAGTCGAAAACATCGCTTTTCTCATTGGGCCGTTCTTTCATACCCAACCAATGCACCGATCTTCTCCCGCAAGGTGTTGGCTTCTGCGGCTCTCTCCGGTTCTTCGGGGAAGAGACGCGCATGCATACGCTTGAATGCAAATTCCCCGCACAAATTGTGCAACTGTCGCGTCCGGCGCCAGGCGCCGATTCCTTCCTGCCTCAACGTACGTAACTGCACCCATGTGCTGGCAAGCGGCCGTACGACCGTGTGATAAAGTGGCTCAGGAAGCATGCCTTTTAACTCCAACTGCATGCACCGCCGCCGCCGCAATAATGACCATCCGGCGACGACCCACAGCACGAGAGTTCCTGCTCCTGTAATCACAACTGTGAAAACATTCAAGCCCACCAGACTGTGCGCCACTAAGTTGTGCAAGGCGTGTGTACATATCGCCAGTGCCAGAGCCCCCGTTATCGGGATCCAGCGCCGCCAGCGTTTCGTTGTTTGTCGGGCAAACCCCAGCCCCGCACCCAAAATCGCCGTATAAAGCCCATGGTCTAGAGCATGGACGGTTCGTTCGACGACCAGGGCCATGCTGAGTCCTTGGTAACCCCATAGCATGAAATTGCTGAGGTAACTGAGAAGATTGGCCGTCATCGCAAAGCCGAAACCGACGATTGCTCCATAGATCATGCCGTCCAGGGCATCGTCGAACTCGCTTCGGTAGCGCCAATAGATGAATAGCACGCCTGCCCCCTTTATCACCTCTTCCAGCACGGGCGCGATCAAGCCTAAACGCGCGGCTTCCAGCCCGTGTGGGCCGATCAAGTTCGGTGGCAGTCGTAAGAACAACTCCGTGGTCAGCGCCACTGCCAGCGCAGGAATGGCCCCCCACAAAAATGCGGCTGCCAACATTCGCACCGGTTCCTTCTCGAACTGGTCCACCCAATACAGCGCTCCGACGAAAATTAATGTGGGCACCAGGCTGTACAAAAGTGCCAGGATTACCCCTAAACTTAATTGATAGGCAGGTAGGACGTCGCCCATCCACACAAGGTCTGGGGCATCCCAGTTCGCTGCGATGGCGTCCGCCGCCGATGGCCTTAACGCCAGGCGGTTTTGGATGTCTGTAGCGGCGCCTTGCAGACTCAGACCCGGAGCTCCTAACTCCGACACGAAGCGCATCAAGCTGCTCCCTTTATCATGTATGTCCGCAGCCCCAAGATGAGCCATATCGCCGGAAGCCAGATCAAGCATCGCGTGACCTGATTCGGTGAACTGCACGTCGGTAAAGCGGAGTCGGATCAATTGTCCTGCACCTGGATCGGGTAATGCAACAAGCACTACCCAGTTCGTATGAGGCGCAACATGGATGGACGCGACAACGCTCGCCGGCGGATCAGCATGCAGTATGGACAGGTTGCCTAGTCCCTCGGCCTTCGCTAAATCATCGCCATGTTCGTTCGTCAGTTGGATTTGTGTTTCGGCCGGCTTCGCTCCCACGACTTCTACGCGCAGCCGATTGCTGTACCAAGTATCCAGGTCCATCGGCTGATTCATCCCCCAGGCATACGGTTGCTGCCACTGCGTTCCCTTGTCGGCCGGGCCGAGTGGTCCGCTAAAGTCGCTTTGGCCTGCCATCTCACCCCAATGTCCACGAAACATGACCCACTCCGCCTCGGGCCATGAATCGGGATTCGCTGCCAACTCGGTCCTGTCGGGGATCAGGATCACGTTGGGAATGAGGCGGCTGGATGTGCCCGTGCGGTCGATGATCTTGATCCGCCCATTCCCGATGTCTTTCTCGATTGGGTATATCTCGTTACCGACAAAGTAGTTCGCATGGGAACCGAGCGCCACAAAGGCGTCCGGATGCGTGACCTCTTCAACCGGCGCGGTCGCCCATGACCGGCGAGTGCCGCCGTGATGTTGGCTGAGCACCACCCACTCCGGCTTGCCTGCAGCTGTTAGAACTACTTCGACCATCTCCCAGTCACCTTCGTGCTTATTGAACCAATCGTCGTAGAAATAAAAAACCCAATACTGGATGGTGATATTGTCCGGGTTCTCATTTCGCACAACGTGAGCGTAGACCACAGGCGCCGGCCCACCTGCCATGGGGCTCAGCAGCGCCTCGTAGTAAGCGCGATGGGAAGTGTAATTACTGTATTCCGAGCTCCCCTCGTCGCCGAACCACTCGTCGAGAAAATAACTTTCGTCACTTTGCAGGGCAAATAGATCCGTTAGCGTAGGATGGTTCGAAACGTTGACGTCAAACCACAACCGGCGACTCTGCCGAAGTCGGGACTGGTTCAACATCACATCCACCGGCTGGGGTCGATAGACCTCGGCTGGGTGAAAATAGAAGACCGGCGTATAGAGCTGGGCTAGTTCATAATCACTCTTATGATTTTCGGCGTTGGGCGTGGCCGCGTGGTCGCGTTGGCCCGTCTGATCTTTTGCGGCAGAACGGCCAGCGAAGCTCATCATTCCGAGCAATAGCAGTGCAACCAGAACGTTCTTCGTCATCTATAGCTTCCTGATCATCGCCTACTCATTGAGTCTTTGTGAATTACTAAGACTTCAAAGACGAATTGACAGACTGCCACCCAATGGTTGAGATCGGTGGCAGCAGCGGTACTGGCGAGACTACTTTAAGCCTATCTGTAAATTAGACATTGGATAACATACTCGAGGGAACGAAAGTCCGTGCAGGAAAAATCAATGACAACCCATTACTTGATTTCTTGGCCCAATGGACGCGCCGGCGGCTGAAATCATTCTGCCAGGATGGAGTGTGCTCCACGACCCGCCTCTCGTTTTGGTTGACTACCTCAAGCTAATTGCTTTTATCGGGACGCGCTCACTTTATCTCGAATCTACCTGACTAAGTCACAATATCAAAATGATTCGGATAAACTGGAGAAAACTTACCCTTGTTCTGGCCTTATAAACATTATAGGGCTGTTTCCCGAAAAATCAAGCATTATTCCAATACCCAGGAAACTCTTGGATCAATAGACCTGCAAGAAATGATAAATTTCACAGAATTAAACAATAAACGCCTTCTTCAGGACCTTATCGTAGAGAAGTGGAGATGGCAAGTTTTATTCTTGCCGCGAAACGTAGTAGAGGTACGAAGTGTTGAAGTGAAACGAAGGTCCTCGGAGAGCAAACCCTCGGAGATGGCAAGTGCTCTTCTTGCCGCGGAGATGGCAGGTTTACTGCCTGCCTGCAACGGGTGTAGTTCCAGGCGAACCCGCTGATTAAGAGTCTTTCAATTGCGCCGCGGGGCCGCCTCCCGCGGCCACCGCCGAAGGTCCTCGAAGAGGGCAAGTCCCTGGGACAGGAAAGGCGACTTAACGGTTAGCGTTGCCCGCTGTGTTGGATGTTTTTTTCTCTCACAAAAGTTTAAGCATCAATTCTAATGCAATCATAAAACCATCAGCCGCGATGGCAATTAGAAAGGCTATAACAAATTTCCTACCTGACGGCCATTGATACTGGCTAAGGTTTGATCGTTTTACAACTACAGTTTTTGCCCATTTATCACCCAAACGCTGGTGTAGTTCCGAAGAGCGCATACTAACAGCGGCTACTATGCCAAAAAATAAACTGTCAACATAGAAAGCGACAGAACGAATAAACGCTGAACCAATTGATGTAGGATTTCCATCTTCTTTTAGAACATGAATTTTGAAAATAAGTTTACCCAGTGTTGCGCCATGTATTCCCTCACAAATGGAATGGTATAAAACATAGCCAGTGAGAGGAAGTATATAGCTGACAGGCATCGAAGCTTGTAGCTTGGCAGGTAGAACGGACGGAGGCATTCCGATTACCAAGGCATACAAGAAGATTAGGATACCTGTTACATATCCAGCAACGAAACTTATTATAATGTGAACGATTAGATCAATCGCTTGAGCGCCTGCGCGGAGACCAAAGCCAGCGCCTAGTCTCGGCGTCTGAGTCACTTGTGAAGAAACTGGGATAGATTGTTCCATTGTTTACTTCCTCCTTCAATTTGATTTTGCTATGGTGGCAAAGTAATCACCTATCTGGGTGCTTGCCCGCCATTTGGCGTCCTAATGGCTGATCGATTCTTCATCACCTAATCCCTGGAGAAATTCACGAACGTGCGGCGTCATTGCCCGGATCCTACGAAACACATCGCCTGCACGAGTGTTTGCCGCAACAACGACTCACCAAGAATAGTATCTGGTCTCTAAGGCACGCCCACAATACGGGCAGGTATCGACGCGTTCCTCGCTCACATAATTCAAGCAGTGACCGCATTGTCTCGGATCCGTTGGTTCATCATCCATGAACCTCGCGAACGGGCCTATCAATACCATCAGAACTAACTCAAAAGGATCAAATGGGTTGTCCAGAAAATACTTGATAGCGCCAGCTATCCCCAGGGTTATCCAAACGGGCAATAAATCCACGAGGAGAGTCCCGATCAGGTTTCCACTTTCAGCAGGCGCTAACCTCGTTCCCCCAAACAGACTGTGTAGCAGTTGTATTCCTACCCCACTTAGGACGGCAAAAGCCAAATATTTATATCGGCGTTTGAGGCAGAAGGCGATGGTCAGAAAAACCGATAAAGTAAAACTGCCACACCACCATAGAGTATTCATGGTGGCCCATTTAACGAATATCAGGGGTCATCACATTCATTTCTGAGCATATCAACCATAGTCGTGAGGGGAATTGTGCAATACATGGCTGACTTGTGCCTATATCAGTGAAGCCCTTTTATTCTTAAGGCTTTGGACTGAAACGAAACGCCCAACTAAATACTTAGTTGACAATCTCAACGTAATAGCTTAAATCTGGTCGCGACCACTTTATCGCAAGCTATGCTGACAAAGTCATAATTTCAATATGATACGTATAACCTGGAGTAATCTTACCTTCATCCTTGTCTTAAAAGCATTATAGGGCTATTTTCCGAAAAATCAAGCATTATTCCAACCCCCAAGAAACTCTTGGATCAAGAGACCTAAAAGAACAGATAAACTTTATAGAATTAAACAAAAAAATACCTCAACCGGAATAGCCGAAACGCAGTGGAGGTGCGAAGCGGAGATGTGACTGACTAGTGATTTGAGCCTGAACCCACTGATCCAGAGTCTCTCAATAGCTTGTCTACAAGGTTTATATAGTGATAAAGATTATGGTGATGGAGGCATCGCCTCGCCGGTGGAGCGATTTACTATCCCATCGGAGTCATCAATTGAAAGTAATTTCCATCAGGGTCGGTCAGGGTCGCAATCCACCCGCCTCCCATTTCATAGGGCTCTCTTACTACCACGGCGCCAAGAGCCTTGATTCTCTCAAACTCCTCTTTTACCTGTATAGTTTCAAATATAAACATCACGCGTCCGGGATCTTTTGTCTTACCACCCATTTCTGAATGCTCCAAAACGGAAATAAACGCATTACCAATTTTCCAACCGAAGAAACCATTTGCACTATCTGACATATCCGCTGGCTTACCAATTACCTTTTCGTAGAAAGCGGCTAAATCCTTGAGTTGTTTCGTTCCTATCATTACTGAGGTTAGACTCAACATGGCTAACATATCCTTTCTGCAAGAAAATCGATGGAACCTGTCTGCCAGGCCTGAACGTAGTCCTATTATAGGCATTCAACACGGCAATCGTCAACCGGAGGAATGCATCGCCCTAAGCCTATAAAGTTCCATGTTTAGGGGGAAATCGGTCTATGGTTTCTACAGTGTAGTTCTACAATTGCGCCGCGGGGTCGCCTCCAGCGGCCACCGCAAGTCTCTTGGACAGGAGTCCCCGGGACCCGAAACAGGAAAGGCGACTCTTACCTATTGCTTGCCTCATGCTTCTGGCAAACCGAGTTTCCTGCGGTAGTGATTGATTTGGCTAATCTGATCTTCTGTTAACCTTGCTCGCTGGTATTTCCACTTGTTTGGATTCTTTTCTGGCAGGTTCAACCAGGGGCTTTTCATTGCCACGAAGTCTAGTAACTCTTCTATGTCTGTTTCATGGTTACTACCAGCTGGATGCTGAACTCGCGGGTCGTATGGAACTGGCAACATCAAATGGTCTACGTTGAACGATATAGCCGCCAGCAGTGAGTTTAATGCGTCGCGTAAAGACCGGAGTTCTGAATAGCTTAAGCGCGTCCCCTCGGAAATTCCTAATACCACGTCCTGTGCTGTATGCCCGACGCGCTCGTTACGAAGCCGCTTTGCTCTTTCAAGCATAGCAATCGTTCTCTTGTCAAAGCGGGACTTCCTCAACCTTTCATCAAAAAGATTCGCGTATTCAGGCTTCATCAATTCTCGGACTCTGTTCTTGAATCGTATCAAAGTGTACTTGTCATCTCCTTGGTCAGTTGCAAGCCGGGTAATGACCAGAAGGCCAGCATCGAAGAAGTTGCGAACGACTGTCTTAAAAAACACGGTTTTATCTAGCTCGACGAATAGGTCAAGCTGGATATTTAGAATTTGGTCGACAATATATATGGTGGTATTGAGGCGAACGAGTTGGAGATAGAAAAACTTCATACCTTGTTCATATTCGGGCAATGCACCTTCAATAAGTAAATTCTTTGCGTCAAACGTTGAAAGGTTGGTCATTTGATTTGAGCGATGCAATAGTTGGTGGACAAGTCAGACTTAACAATCGTTTGACCGCTATTCGGCGTCTTAATGACTAATAAATTATACAGCTTAGCACCTGAAATAGTTTAGGTATTAGGCTGGCTAAGAGCCAGCGAAATAGCATATAAAGAGTATATACTGTAAAAACGGATTGTGGGTCGTAAGTGCGAGGATATAATTGTTGGAAGTAGGGAATTAAACGGATAGGGAGAAAGGATGGGTTTCTAGTGAAAGCTATTAGGCTAAATTCAGATCACCCGAATATACAAAACAGGGATTGGAGGCTACAGGCAATAACAACACTGGCCGAAAACTGGCAATCACCGAATGGAGTGCTCCATAAGGCGGGTGAACCTGTTGAGAGTATTGGTTTAATTAAATATCCAGGTCGAAATCCATTTTTACTAATACCGATGCCCAATGCTAGCGCAATGTATTTTTCATTATCTTTGAAAGCTAAGTCCGAAGGTCAGGCTCTTCTTAATAAATTAGACAAGTTGGTTATCGACAAGCAAACAGCCAGTATCCCCTATGACCAAGATGGCTTATTGTATGATTGTCT
>JBGQIO010000021.1:0-27443 GCA_041498515.1 Anaerolineae bacterium | reverse complement strand
GGCGGCGACAAAATGTTGCCTTATTTGGATCTCCCGCCCGAAGGGAATCCCTTCCTCGGCTGGCGAGCGATTCGAATTTGTCTCGAAAGACCCGACATCTTCCAGCCGCAATTGCGCGCATTGCTGCGCGCGGCGGTCGGGCACGACATCCGCATCATGTTCCCGATGATCGCAACGCTCGAAGAAATCCGCGCCGCAAAAGCCGCTGTGACCGAGGCGCGTGAAGTTCTTCGATCAAAGGGAGTCGCTTTCGCGCAAAAAGTGCAGTTGGGAATGATGGTGGAAATCCCCTCGGCAGCGATCATGGCAGAGGCCTTTGCGCGCGAAGTGGATTTCTTCAGTATCGGCACCAACGACCTGACTCAATACACGATGGCGGCGGAACGCACGAACAAACATGTGGCTCATCTTGGTGATGCGATCCATCCGGCCGTTCTGCGACTCATCAAACAGGTGACTGACGCCGCGCATGCTGCTGGACGCTGGGCGGGCATCTGCGGCGAACTGGGCGGCGACGCGGAGGCTATCCCGATTCTGCTCGGCCTGGGTGTGGATGAATTGAGCATGACGCCCGCGCTTATTCCTCAAGCGAAAGCAATCATTCGCACATGGGATATACCTTCTGCAGGCCGATTGGCAGAGCAAGCGTTAACACTGGATACTGCAGAGGCGGTGCGTGTTAAAGTAAGAAGTGAATTGAACAGATAAATCATAAGCGATCCATGGTTTACAATTTTGCATCATAATGGGGAGAGGAATCACTATCGATGAAAAATCCATCAGGTTGGGCATTTGATGAAACGCAATATCCGATTAATTGCCATTGATTTGGATGGCACTCTGCTGAATTCTCAACAAAAGGTCACTCAGGCTTCCCGCACTGCTCTGCAACGCGGGGCACAGGCTGGTATCACGACCGTCCTCGTCACCGGGCGCGATTCTCTCGGCGTGGAGATCGTTCTTGACATGTTGGGAATGGATCTCCCTTATATTTGCTGCGCCGGTTCATTAATTCGCTCTGGAAAATATGGCGACGTGATCTCCGCGCGGCCCTTTCACAATTCACAGGAATTGAACAAAGTGATCGCCTACGTGCGCCGAAATAATGCGGGTCTGGTTGCTGACCTTCCCAATGGAAGGATGTGCTGGTACGGGCCGGATGGCCTGATAGAAAAGCTCGACCCACTCACTGCCGAGACGGCCCGCGATAGCGTCCGCACGTTTTCTCCCGAACAGGACTTCGATCGCCCGATCCTGAAAATGAGCATCACCGGTGAAATGGATTTCCTTAACGCAATTGCCTCCGACGTCTTGAGCGGCATGGAATCCATTCATCACGTTTATGCCGGGCTTCATTATATGGATCTAACCGCCCAGGGTGTGGATAAGGGCAGCGCGCTTAAACTCTTTGCCCAATATGCAAATATATCTTCAGCGGAGACTGCCGCGATCGGCGATCAGCCCATAGACCTGCCCATGTTTTCATTTTCCGGACTCTCCATTGTTATGGGGAATGCGCCGGAAACAATCAAAAAAGTTGCTGACTGGACTACTCCATCGAACGATGAGGATGGAGTTGCCCATGCCCTTATGAAGATCCTGGAAGACCGTTTATGACATCGAGGATTATTTCACATTGGAATCATCTAAATCAGAATCCAATAGATCGGACCACTGGTCCGGTTAATTCTAACCGGAGGATGATTGAAGCTGGCGCGCACGATCACAGATCTGGCAGAAGCAATTCAATAAGGATCGAAGATGCGGATGGGGTAGAAAAATTTTCCTCTGAAAAGAGACACCTAATGAACCAGGTGCTCTTTTTACTTTATGCTTTGTAAAGCACGATTGCTAAATGTTTTTGATAAAACTGCCTATTGACAAGAAACGTCAAAATTGATAACATAAATTTGTTGAAAACAATAAGTTTCAACAAATTTCAACAAATAGGTTCCATAATTGATTTCATACGAACGTAGACAATCTCTTTTGGAATTATTGCGTAAACAGCCTGGTTTGCGTGTCCCGGAACTGGCGGTTGCGCTCAGAGTCTCAGAGGGCACAATCCGGAACGATCTAAATGCTCTTGAGCGCCAGGGACGACTTCAACGTGTTCATGGGGGAGCAATCCTAAACGAACCGGATCAATTTCAGAACAATTCATTCCTACTTCGGTTTCAGAAAAACGCGGGTGCCAAGCTTGCTATTGCGAACAAGGCTGCTACTTTAGTAAAAGACGGCAACTCAATTCTGCTGGATGCGAGCAGTACCGCTTACTATCTTGCGCGCGCCCTATCGGATCGGCAAAAATTACGCGTTATGACGAATGGCTTTGAAGTAGCACGAGAGCTGGCTCAAAATCCCTCCAACACCGTCATTCTGATTGGCGGTGTGGTCAATAATGACTCTTCTTCAGTAACCGGATTATTGAGTGAAAAGATAATTGCGGAACTGCACATTGAAAAAGCTTTTTTTTCCTGCAGCGGTTTCAGCCTCGAGCGGGGGATGACCGAAGTCCATTTTGCCGAGGCGCAACTTAAACGTAAAGCCATAGAGTCTTCTCAACAAGTGATCGCTCTGATTGATTCGAGTAAATTCGGCAAGGAAGACCTGACGCCTTTTGCCGCCCCCGACCAAATCACGCATTTGATCACTGATTCCAATCTGACACCCGCATGGGTGGCCAAACTAAAAGATGCGGGTGTTGATGTGACTATTTGCGAAGAAGAGACAGTTTCCAATAATGAGCGAATATATTCTTGAATTAAAAAACATTACCAAACGCTTTTCGGGGGTCGAGGTATTGCATCAAGTTTCCTTTACCCTGAGGAGCGGCGAAGTCCACGCACTGCTCGGTGAGAACGGTGCAGGTAAATCCACTCTGATCAAGGTCGTGTCTGGAGTGCACCAGCCGGATTCCGGAGAGATATTCGTGGATGGAAAACAGGTGCGTTTCTCCGATGCTCTGGATGCCCGCGAGGCTGGAATTGCTGCTATCTATCAGGAACTCAGCTTGTTTCCAGACCTGGATGTAGCGGAAAATATCTTCGTTGGCCGTCAGCCTACGACCTTAGGCGGACGGATCGATTGGCACAAGCTCTACAGTGAATCCGAAAAGTTACTTTCCTCCTTAGGTGTACATCTTGATCTAAAGAAAAAAGCCCGTAATCTGAGCATTGCTCAACAGCAGATGGTTGAAATTGCCCGGGCCTTTTCAATCAATGCCCGCATCCTGATCATGGATGAACCCACCTCGTCTCTGACTTTAAACGAGGTGGCAGATTTATTCCGCCTGGTGCGGCGTCTGCGTGAAGAAGGAACGGCGATCATTTTTATATCGCATCGAATTGAAGAGTTGTTCGAACTAGCTGACAGAGTCACAGTCTTGCGCGATGGCTCTTATATCGATACCCGGCCGTTAATTAAAGTAAGTCGTGATGACCTAATTCGCATGATGGTTGGGCGAACCATTTCAAACCTGTACCCGAAGCAGGCTGGGCAGCCAGGCGAGACCGTGCTTAAGGTCGAGAGTCTATGTCGTCCGGGGGAGTTTGAGAATGTCAGTTTTGAACTGCGTAAAGGTGAAATATTGGGGATGGCCGGTTTGATCGGCGCCGGCCGAACAGAAGTGGCGCGGGCCATCTTCGGCGTAGAACCAGTATCAAGTGGCACGATACAGGTCCGGGGTCAGAAAGAGGCGATTTCATCGCCTGAAAAGGCAATCCGGCTGGGGATAGCTTATGTGCCCGAGGACCGGCAGATCCACGGGATCATTCCTCCAATGAATCTGGTTGCCAATATTTCGTTGCCCTTGCTCAAAGAATATGCCGTCGCGGGATGGCTAAACGGGAAGGTGGAGCGCTCGACTTCTTTACTTGCTGCCCAGCAAATGGAGGTCCGGGCCAACAATATCCTTCAAAAAGCCCGTGAACTTTCAGGCGGAAATCAGCAAAAAGTGTTATTGGCCAAATGGCTGGCTACGAAGCCCAGCATCCTGATCTTAGATGAACCGACGCGTGGCATCGATGTTGGTACGAAGGCAGCTGTTCATTCCCTGATGAATAAATTGGCCATGGAGGGGATGGCGATCTTAATGATCTCTTCCGAACTTCCTGAAATACTTGGGATGAGTGACCGCATACTGGTGATGAGGGAAGGACGTGTGACTGCGTTATTATCCCGCCAGGAAGCTTCGCAGGAGAAGATTCTCCATTTCGCAACACAAACTATTAATACAGGAAATGTAATATGACCGTGCAAACTCCGGCAGTTCCGCGTTCAAACTGGCTATTTAATTTAGCGCGCATACGAGAGTTGGGTCTGAGCGTTTTCATCATCGTATTGATAGCCGCCGTCGGTTTGCGCACTCCGAATTTTTTGTCGGTCAATAACATCCAGTTAATTCTGCTAAATATTTCCATCCTCGCCATTGTCGCGTTGGCACAAACGATGGTCATTATCAGCAAGGGTATTGATTTATCGGTCGCTTCCATGATTGGCCTGGTAGCCATGATGGTTTCATCTTTTGTTAAAGTGCATCCAACCATCCCGATGTTTTCAGCCGTCTTGCTCGGTCTTGCTTTGGGAGCCGTGTTGGGAATGGGTAATAGTTTGATTATCACTTATGGAAAGGTGCCGCCCATCATTGCAACCCTCGGTACGTTGAGTATTTACCGGGGTCTTGTATTTTTCTACAGCTCAGGCACATGGATCAACTCATATGAACTGCCTGAAAGTTTTAAAATGGTATCCAAAGGGACACCCTTGGTACTGCCCAACATGGTCCTTATTGCGATTGTTGTGGCTGTGATCGTTTATTACTTCCTGAACTACACCCGGACTGGGCGGGATATTTATGCAGTAGGCGGCAATCATGAAGCCGCAAAAGTTTCCGGAATCCGGACACAACGGATTATCTTTATGGTCTACATATTGACAGGGATTGCCGCCGGATTGGCAGGGGTACTTTGGGCCTCACGCTATGAGTCGGCACAAACCAACACGGCTTTAGGCTTCGAGCTCGAGACGGTCGCGGCGGCTGTAGTTGGAGGCGTAAGCATCAGCGGCGGCATAGGCAGAGTGCCTGGCGTGCTCCTGGGTGCACTACTTCTAGGTATTATTGAAAATGCCTTAACCATCGTGGGTATATCCCCCTTCTGGCAGTTGGCAGCTCAGGGCTTTCTGATCTTGATAGCCGTCATTTCAGACAATCTAATCCAACGGCGCGCGCAGAGGACTATCAAGATATGAAAGAATCAACCGTACTTACGTCCGCTGCAGAATCCAGGGCACCCATTACGATCAACGAGTTTGCACCCCGCCGATCTTTCCTGGAGAAGTTCCGGCGTTGGGAATGGATGATGGTCGCTTTGGTCGTTGCAGTCATCATCCTCAATAGCCGCATTTCCCCTTACTTCCTGAATGCTCAAAACCTATCCCGCGCCTCCTCCGACTTTATGGAATTGGGTTTGATGATGCTGCCGATGACATTCATCATTATCACCGGCAACATCGATCTCTCGGTCGCATCCAACCTGGGAATGAGCGCATCCTTCATGGGGTTGTTATACAACGCTGGAGTTAATATCTGGATAGCGGCGCTCTGTGCTCTAATTTTGGGGTCTCTGGGAGGGCTTCTGAATGGCTTTATCGTTGCGCGGGTCAAACTGCCGGCTTTGGTGGTGACACTGGGAACTTATGCTTTTTATCGCGGCGTGGCGTATGGTTTTTTAGGGGATCTAGCAGCGACGAATTATCCGAAGAGTTACTTATATCTAGGGCAGGGATTATTGCCGGGCACTCTCATTCCATTTTCCGTTGGTTTATTCGTTATCCTGGCCATCGTATTCGGACTTGTTCTGCACAAGACCACATTTGGCCGCTACCTGTTCGTGATCGGAAATAACCAGGATGTTGCAATTTACTCGGGTGTGCCTGTAGAGCGCATTAAGATCATCATCTTTACACTTTCGGGCTTCATGTCCGCTTTAGCAGGACTCATCCTAGCGTCACGGTTTGGCAGCACTCGTCCCGATATTGGAACTGGTTTGGAACTGGCCGTAATCACCGCCGCCGTTCTTGGCGGTGTGGATATTAATGGCGGTATAGGCTCGATGCTGGGTGCCGTCCTTTCTCTGACTTTGATCGGTCTGATCCGCTTTGGAATGGGATTGGTCAATATCCAGGGGCAAGTCCAGGGGATCGTCATTGGCTTGCTTCTGGTCTGTGCCATTTTGTTCCCGAATTTGGCTGGACAGGCATCCGGACGGAATATACGCGTGGATCGCCGGTCGGTACTTTCCGCGTTAGGCGTGATTATATTGTTAGCAATATTTATTTACTTTTTCTTCTGGTCACGTGCGCCAATCATTGCGTCGATCTAGCGAAATTCCCTTTTGAAGTTGAAAGGGTTACTGTCTACAAAAACCAGCTCACATTTAAATGAGGAAGGAGGTGCAACGGAGTAAACTTTAATACATAAAGGTTCGATTCGGTCCAACAGTAATTCGCTCCATCCATCCCACTAAAACCTAAAGGAGTAAAAGATGAAACACCGTTCACTCGCTCTCACCGTCTCATTGGTGACTATGCTCGTCGTTCTTTTGAGCGCTTGCGGACCTGCGGCAACACCCACGCAAGCTCCGCCACCCCCAGCCCCGGCAGCCACGCAAGCCCCGGCAGCCACACAGGCCCCAGCAGCCACACAGGCCCCGGCAGCATGCCCTCCAGCGACCGGTGCCAGAACCTATGCGCTCGTTCCCAAGAATCTCGGCAACCCATACTTCGATACAGCTAATAAGGGCGCCCAGGCTGCCGCAACGGAATTGGGCGTAACCGTTCAGTACCAGGGTTCCGCCACAGCAGACGCCACCGCGGAAATCCAGGTCCTTAACTCGTTGATTGCTCAGAAAGTCAGCGGCCTGGCCATTTCAGCCGACGATGCGAATGCATTGGTTTCCACCACTCAGGCTGCCATGACGGCTTGCATTCCGGTCATTTCCTGGGACTCCGCGATTGCCAAGGGTGGTGACCAGCTCTTCATTAACCAGGCAGATACGCAAGGTATCGGCGATATTCAGATCAAGATGGCCCTCGATCTGACCGGGCCCAACGGCGGAAAGATCGCCATTTTGAGCGCTTCTTCCACTGCCACGAACCAGAACGCCTGGATCGACGTCATGAAGGCTGATCTGGCAAAACCTGAGAACTCCAAGCTGCAATTGGTCGAAGTGGTTTACGGCAACGACGATGATACGATGAGCTACCAACAGGCGCAGGGACTGATCACGAAATATCCCGACCTGAAGGTGATCATTGCCCCAACCACCGTCGGTATCGCCGCCTCGGCCCGTGCTGTCTCTGATGGAAAACTAATTGGTAAGGTTTTTGTGACTGGCCTTGGTACACCAAACCAAATGCGCGATTATGTGAAGAGCGGCGCTGCGCCTGAATTTGCACTTTGGAATCCAGGCGACCTTGGCTACTTATCCATCTATGCCCTGGATGCATTAGCTACCGGCAAGATCACCGGCAAAGTCGGTGATTCCTTCACGGCGGGCAAGCTCGGTAGTTACACTGTTGCGGATTCACCGAATGGCCCTACTGTATTGTTGGGTCAACCGACGATCTTTAATAAGGGTAACATCGATAACTTTAACTTCTAAGATGGTAGCCTTTCGGAGTTAAGGTTTATTAGAGCGTCACTTCGGCAGTTGGCTATTATCTCGCTGATTGCCGAAGTGACAATTGATAGGGTAGGGACCATGAAACGTGTGGGCTTCCTGTTCAAAGTAAAGCCAGACAGGCTGGGGGAATATAAAGAACATCATAAACAAGTCTGGCCTGAAATGCTTGCTGCGCTTCGTGAATCCGGTTGGCATAATTATTCATTATTCATGCGCGGGGATGGGCTGATCTTTGGTTATTTTGAAACCGAAGAAAGCCTTACAGCAGCACAAGCTAAAATGGAGGCTAGGGAAGTCAACACGCGCTGGCAGCAATTCATGGCTTCCTTTACGGACGCCAATGCCCGTCCCGATGAAAGTTTTATGGAACTCGAAGAATATTTTCACCTGGATTAGGTTATGACGACCAGAAGCAATTATCTAGCAGTTGACCTCGGCGCTGAAAGTGGGCGAACCATTGTTGGCACACTCGATGGTTCTCACCTTACATTGACCGAAACATACCGTTTTACCAACGACCCTGTCCGCCTGCCAGATGGTCTGCACTGGGATGTTATGCATTTGTGGTCTGGCATCAAGGCAGGAATTGCCGCTTCATCAACGAAGTTTGAAAAAAAACTTGATAGCATTGGCTTGGATACCTGGGGTGTTGATTTTGCCTTGCTCGATAAAAACAAATCGCTATTGTCCAATCCATTCCATTATCGTGATGCTCGGACTGACGGAATGCTTGAAGAAGCGTTCAAGCGCGTGCCTCGCGAAACCATATTCGTCAACACGGGCATCCAATTCATGCAGATCAACACGCTATATCAATTGCTGGCGATGGTCATCCAAAAATCCCCGCTCCTCGATATTGCAAAAACATTTGTAACCATACCCGATCTATTCAACTATTGGTTGAGCGGCGAGATCACCAACGAATTTACCAATTCGACAACCACCCAATGCTTCGATCCGCGCAATCGGGACTGGTCAAGAACCATTCTCAACACCTTCAATATTCCATCTCGTCTTTTCGGACCTGTAACTGACCCAGGCTCACGGATTGGGAATCTACTGCCTGGCATCGCTGAAGAGACCGGGACTACCGCTCCCCCCGTGATCGTTCCAGCATGTCACGATACAGGTTCGGCAGTTGTCGCTGTGCCCGCGCAGAATCAGGATTTCGCATGGCTGAGTTCCGGGACCTGGTCCATCATGGGGGCAGAAGTGCGTGAACCAAATGTGAATGAAAAAGCACTTGAATATAACTTTACCAATGAGGGCGGCGTATTTGGCACGTGGCGCCTCTCTAAAAACATTATGGGATTATGGCTGGTGCAGGAATGCCGTCGTGAATGGAACAAGTCCTACGATGAGTTGACCCAACTTGCCTCCCAAGCCGCCCCCTTCCTGGCCGTGATCGACCTTGACGATGCCTCCTTCTTGCACCTTGGCGGCATGCCGGAAAAGATCCGTGCATACTGCGCAACGACTCATCAAACCATTCCGCAAACCAAAGGCGAGATCATTCGCATTGTACTCGAAAGCCTTGCCGTGAAATATCGCCTGGTTCTCGAAAGGCTCGAAAGCTTGACGAGCAAGCGCCTCACTCCTCTGCACATCTTCGGCGGAGGTACAAAGAACAAGCTGCTCAATCAATTCACTGCCGACTGCACCGGGCGGGCGGTAGTGACAGGACCCATCGAAGCCACAGCAATTGGCAATATCCTGATGCAAGCCATTACGCTCGGACACATCGCCGATCTCAGCGAAGCCCGCGCCGTTGTGCGGCTCTCGTTCGCACCCGAAATCTATCAGCCCGTTGAGTCTGCTGGCTGGGATGAAGCCTACCAAAAACTATCCGAGTTATTAGAACCTAACATTGCCTGATGTTAGAAAATAGTGGAGATATTTGTCTTCAAGAATTGAAAAAACCATGATCCAACCTCCCTATCCCGAACTCGACGACCTGCTCACCATGATGGGTGAAGCCGGACGTCACCTGGCTGAAATCGAAGCCAGCGAAGGAGCCGCAGGCAATATCTCTGTGTGCTTGCGCTGGCAGATCGAGGTTCGCACCCGTTTCCCGGTTGTGGATGAGATCGAACTGCCCCAGCCTGTCCCAGAGTTGGCGGGCGTGACCTTTATCGTCAGTGGTTCCGGCCGCCGTTTGCGCGAAATTATAGATGAGCCGACTGCCAACCTAGCCTGCATTGTCGTGAACGAAGACGGGCGGACCGGCAAGCTCTTTACATCCTACCACCGCCGCTTCGAGCGCATCACCAGTGAATTCAATTCACACCTAGCTGTCCACTACGACCAGATCATCACCACAAAAACAAATTTCCATGCGGTCATCCACGCACAACCGGTACATCTAACCTACCTGAGCCACATCCCGCGTTACCAGGACGAGCAATATTTGAACACACACCTGCTGCGGTGGCAACCCGAGACCATTGTTAACCTGCCCGAAGGTATTGGCTTCCTGCCCTTCCGTCTGCCCGGGTCGCACGAACTGATGGACGGCAACGTAGAGTCACTGCGCAAGCACCGAATCGTCGTCTGGTCGAAACATGGCGTGATGGCGCGCTCGGATGTTTCCGTCAAGCGGGCCGCGGATCGCGTAGAATATGCCGAGACCGCCGCAAAATATGAATATCTCAACCTTTCTGCAGGAGAAATCGCTGAAGGATTGAGCACGGACGAAATACGTGAAATCTGCAAGACGTTCAATGTACAACAAAATATTTTCTAGAGGCATCCATGACCTATTCTGAATCCAATATCCAGGTCGCTTACAACATTGCCCATGAACGCTATGCTGAAATTGGCGTGGACACTGAAAAGGCGATGGAACGTCTTGGAAAAGTTTCCATCAGCCTGCATTGCTGGCAGGGGGATGATGTGGGTGGCTTCGAGAATCCCGGAGGCGAACTCAGCGGTGGGATTGCTGCTACCGGCAACTATCCCGGCAAAGCACGGACGGCGGAAGAACTCCGCAAAGACCTGGATGTGGTCTATGGCTTGCTCCCCGGATCGCATCGGTTGAATCTTCATGCCATCTATCTGGAAGCGAATAAAAAAGTGGAGCGCAATGCCATCGAGCCGCGTCACTTCTCGGCGTGGAAAGATTGGGCGAAGGCAAATGGTCATGGCATTGACTTCAACCCAACCTGTTTCTCGCATCCAAAATCCGCCGACGGATTTACACTTTCACACCGTGATGAAGGTATCCGCAGGTTTTGGGTGGATCACTGCATAGCCAGCCGGAAAATTGGGGAATATTTTGGAAAGGAGTTGGGAACTCCTGCAGTAACGAACATATGGATCCCGGATGGGATCAAGGACTCACCTGCGGATCGTCGAACTCCGAGACGCCTGCTTCTCGAATCCCTCGACCTGATCCTCGCCGAAAAAATCGATCCGCGTTTAAACCTTGATTCCGTGGAACCCAAACTTTTCGGCATCGGTTCGGAAAGCTATGTGGTTGGATCAATGGAGTTTTACAGCGCTTATGCGATCAGCCGAAAAATATTGCTTACTTTAGACTCGGGTCATTTCCATCCAACGGAGACAATTGCGGATAAAATTTCGTCCTTGTTGCTCTATCTTGACCAGATGTTATTGCATGTCAGTCGCGGCGTGCGCTGGGATAGTGATCACGTTGTCACATTCAACGATGACCTTCAAGCCATTACACAGGAAATTGTGCGTAACGATGCGTTGGAGCGTATTCACATAGGCCTGGATTACTTCGACGCCAGTATCAATCGCGTCGCAGCATGGACAATCGGCGCGCGCAACACGTTACGCGCCTTGCTCAACGCATTACTTGAACCTTATGGCTTGTTGACACGATATGAAGTTGCCGGCGATTATTCCCAACGACTGGCTTTACAAGAAGAACTCAAAGCCCTGCCTGCCGGCGCAGTCTGGGATTATTATTGCAAGCGGCAGGGTGTCCCCGTGGGTGCGGCATTCATGGGTGTAATTAAGGATTACGAGAAGAAGGAATTGTCGAAACGAAATTAATATGCCTCTTATTAAGTTATATGCCAACCTGCGAAACCTCGCAGGGACGAAAGAAGTGTCCATACCGGAATCAACCATCCGAGCAGCTCTACATGAACTGGTTCGGCGGAATCCGCCGCTCGGGGATGTCATCCTCGATAATGGTGGACTCCGTCCGCATATCTTGATCGTCCTTAATGGACATAATGTGGTCGATCTGAATATACATGTAAACGAGCAGGATATCGTCGCAATTTTCCCGCCCATTGCCGGCGGCTAAGGAGAAGATAATGTCTGGTTGGTCTGAGAAAGTTTTGGACATCGATTTGAGTACTCAAACTTATAAAACCTATCCGCTGGATTTGAACATGGCGAAGATGTTTCTTGGTGGGCGTGGGTTGGGTGCGCGTCTGTTGTGGGATTTGGTGGGACCCGAGGTGGACCCGTTTTCTCCCGAAAATGTTTTGATTTTTACGAACGGTCCTTTAACGGGCACAGGTTACCAAACGAGCAATCGTTTTTCGGTGACGACCAAAAGCCCTCTGACGGGAACTATACTGGACGCGAATTCCGGTGGTTTCTGGGGGATGCAATTCAAGAAGGCCGGGTACGATGTGATGATCATCCGCGATAAATCAGAGAAGCCTGTTTGGATCGAAATCAAAAATGAGGTCATCACCTTTCACGATGCAAGTGAATTGTGGGGGATGCGTGTATTTGCTTTGACGCAGAAACTGGGCCAGAGCAATAACAAGCGCAACGTGCTGTGCATAGGGCCTGCAGGCGAAAACTTAAGTCGTATGGCATCCATCATGAATGATCGTGAAAGGGCCCTGGCGCGCGGCGGTCCCGGGGCGGTGATGGGATCCAAGAATCTCAAAGCCATTGTGATGGAAGGCAAAGATCGCCCTGACATCCACGACCCCGAACGCTTCAAATTCCTGCTTTATGAAACGCGTAAACTGCTCGCTGCCAGCCCGCTCACCAGCCAGGCTCTGCCTGAATTTGGGACGGTGGTGTTGATGAACATCATGAACAACATTGGTGCGCTTGCCACGCGTAATCATCAACAGACACAATTCGAAGGCGCGGAGGCAATTTCGGGCGAAGAGTTGACAGAAAAGTACCTCGTCAAAAACTCATCTTGTTGGGCATGCCCGATCGGTTGCACGCGTATCAGCAAAACTGATAAAGTGGAGGGCGAAGGCCCCGAGTTTGAAACTACCTGGGCATTCGGTGCGCAGTGCGGTATTGACGAACTTCCTGCCATTATCGAGGCCAACTCGCTATGCAACGATCTGGGTCTGGATACCATCTCAGTAGGTTCGACGATCGCCTGCGCCATGGAACTCAGCGAAAAAGGATATTTGGATTCAGACTTGCGCTTCGGACGCGCCGACCAGCTTGCTCCCACCATAGAAGCGATGGCTTATCGCCGGGACATCGGTTCAGACATGGCTGACGGAAGTCTCCGGTTGGCTACGAAGTGTGGCCATCCGGAACTTTCGATGTCTGCCAAAGGGATGGAAATGCCTGCCTATGATCCGCGCGGCATGCAGGGACAGGGTCTGCTTTATGCCACATCGAACCGCGGCGGCTGCCACATGCGTGGCAACATGGTTGGCCCTGAAGTGTTGGGTTTGCCTAAAATGATCGACCGCTTCCAGGTGCAGGGCAAATCCAGTTTCGTCATTTTGCACCAAAATGTCTCGGCGGCAATCGATTCGCTTGTGGTCTGCAAATTTACGAACTTGGCTGTAGCGGATGAATACTTTGCCCGCGTTCTTTCCACAGTGACAGGAATTCAATACGACACCGGAGAAATGATACGCGTCGGTGAGCGCGTTTGGAACCTGGAGCGGCTCTATAATTTGCGCGAAGGCTTTACAAGGAAGGACGATACTCTTCCTCCACGGTTGCTCAGTGAGGCACCGACCGATGGTCCGTCGAAGGGCTGGGTGGTACAACTTGAACCCATGCTCAAAGAATATTACCGCGGTCGCGGCTGGGATGAAAATGGCGTGCCCAGACCTCAAAAACTGGCAGAATTACAACTGGCTGATATTTAGTAAAGGATTTGAACATGGTTGATAAACGAATTTACGAAATGTTTCGCGATATTGGCCGCGATATGTATGCCGCCAATATGATCAGTTCGCATGGCGGCAATATAAGCATTCGTCTTGGTGACCGCGTCGTTATCAAGCGCCGCGGGGCCATGCTGGGTAATCTCAAGGAGCTGGATTTGATCGAGACGAGACTGGATAAAAACGATAGCGGCGTTGCCCTGGCCTCCACTGAATTACTTGTCCATCGCACGATTTATTTAAACACGCCGGCACTGGCGATTGTACACTGCCATCCGCGCACCGCGATCGCCTTCTCGCTCTCGCGTGATGAACTGATACCGATCGATAATGAAGCCTCCTACCTGCTCAAGAAAATACCCGTGGTAACGGAAGAATTTCCTTCGGGGACTCCTGAAATGGCGAAAAAAGTTGCCAATGCGCTCAAGAACTACAAGATCATTATGCTGCGCGGGCATGGAAGTTTTGCCACGGGCCAAACACTCGATGAGGCCTTCCACTGGTCATCTACTCTGGAAGAGTCCTGCCAGATCGAATTGGCCGTAAAGTTGATCAATGAACCCTTTATCGAATACCGGAAGATGAGCGAGTCGTACAGTAAGTTTTAGTTTTATTAAATTGTATTTCCATGCTCTCCGAGTGATTCTTTAAAAGGTTTTGATAACCAAAAAAGTCTGATGCAGCCATCAGCCTCGATGGTGGAGACGCCGTCAAGGGCAAAATTTTGTAAAATCATTTTCGGATGAACCCTTGTCGGAGCACGTATTACCTCCTTGGAGTTTTTTTTATTGATAACGATCGGAGCGGAGAATATGACCTTGAAGCCGGATGAATTTAGACATGTCGATTATTTGTGGGATGACACAGTTGCCGATCAACTTGACCCGGTGGAACGTCTTCGTTACCGCAGTAATATCCTCGGTGCAGATCAACGTATCACCAATACGGGCGGAGGAAATACCTCATCTAAAATAAAGATGGCAGATCCGTTGAACGGAAAGGAAGTGGATGTGCTTTGGGTCAAAGGTTCGGGCGGTGATTTGCGGACATCCACACGAGCCAATTTTGCATCGCTTTACATGGATAAATTTCAGTCGCTTGAAACCATCTATAACAAGGCTGAACATAAAGGGGTCAAGACCGAAATTGAAGATTCAATGGTGGATATGTACCGTCACACTACTTATGGGCTGAATCCTGCGACCAGTTCGATTGATACGCCCTTGCACGGGCTCCTTCCTTACCGGCACGTTGACCACATGCATCCTATTTCTGCCATCGCGATCGCAGCCAGCAAAGATCAGGAGAATTTGACGCAGGAAGTATTCGGCGACGAGGTCGGTTGGATACCCTGGCAGCGACCCGGCTTCGATCTCGGACTGGTCATGCGGGAGAAAGTAAATCAGAATCCGAAATTGAAAGGCCTGATCATGGGGCAACATGGCCTGATCGATTGGGCCGATGACGATAAGGCCTGTTACGAATTAACCCTTTCATTGATCGAGAGGGCGGCCCGCTACATCGAACAATGTGACAAGGGGGCTAAGACGTTTGGAGGGCAGAAATATAGCTCGCCAGATGAAAATGAGCGCAATGATATGCTCGTCCGCTTATTACCAAAACTGCGCGGCATGCTCTCCCAACAAAATAAATTTATCGGAACTGTCCATAGTACCGACAACGTACTCCAATTCGTGAACAGCGTGGACGCGCCGCGCCTGGCAGAACTGGGTACCTCCTGCCCGGACCATTTCCTGCGTACAAAAATCAAACCCCTGTATGTGGATTGGAATCCGCAAAAAGAATCACTTGAAACATTAATTGAAAAACTGGAAAAAGGACTCGCAAACTATTGCGCCGACTACATTGCCTACTACAAAGCCTGCAAACATCCCAATTCACCTACGATGCGCGATCCAAATCCGACCGTGATCTTGATCCCGGGATTGGGCCTGATCGCTTGGGGTAAAAACAAAAGCGAAAGCCGGGTTACAGCCGAGTTTTATTCACTAGCGATCGAAGTGATGCGCGGCTCGGAGGCGATCAGTGAATACCAAGGCTTGCCTCATCAGGAAGCTTTTGATATCGAATATTGGCTGCTTGAAGAAGCCAAACTTAAACGCATGCCGCCTGAAAAAGAAATGGCACGTAATGCAGTGGTAGTCATCGGTGCAGGCAGTGGTATCGGAAAAGCAACCGCTCATCGAATTGCCGAAGAAGGTGCACATGTTGTTTGCGCGGATCTGTCGGAAGAAACTGCACAACAAACAGCCCAGGATCTTATCAAAACGCATGGACTCGGAATTGGCGTAGCAGGCACGGGTATCTCAGGTTGTGGCCCTGCTATTGGATTAGGTGTGGATATCACGAAGCGCAAGAGCATTAAGTCCATGCTGGAGGAAGCCGTACTCGCATACGGCGGCGTAGACAATATAATCATCACTGCTGGAATTTTTGTCTCCCCTGATAAAAACGGCTTCATACCGGACGATAAGTGGGCGCTAACTTATGCAATCAATGTAACAGGCCCCTACATGGTTGCAGATGAAGCAAAAACCATCTGGCAGGCACAAGGTCTTAAAACGAGCCTGGTAATAACTACCAGCGCGAATGGGGCCGTCGCTAAACAGGGCTCGGTCGCCTACGATACCAGCAAAGCCGCTGCCAACCATATGGTGCGGGAACTCGCGATTGAACTGGCTCCGTTGGTCCGGGTAAATGGGTTGGCGCCGGCAACGGTTGTGGAAGGGAGCAGTATGTTCCCTCGCGATCGCGTGATCACTTCCCTGACCAAATACAAGATTGTCTTTGAAGAAAGCGAAAGCACAGAGTCTTTGCGTGACAAGCTGGCGATTTTCTATGCCCAGCGGACGTTGACAAAGTTACCCATTACCCTGGCAGACCAGGCCGAAGTTGCATATTTGTTGAGCAGCAGCAAATTTAGCAAAACCACCGGTCAGATCATCAGCGTGGACGGCGGCTTGCACGAAGCATTTCTACGGTAGCAGCGATTGGATTTATGATGTCCAAAGCCCAATTATTTATCACTTGTCTGGGGGATCAGTTTTACACACCCACACTCAAGAATATGGTCCGAATTCTGGAAGATCTCGATGTAGAGTTGGTTTTTCCTCCGGAACAAACCTGCTGCGGACAGCCGCTTTTCAATAACGGCTTCGAGGAAAAGACGCGTGCCGTGGCATTGAACTTCATGCGGGCGTTCAGCAAAAGCGAGGCGCCGATCGTTGCGCCTTCCGGTTCATGTGCGAGCATGGTCAAACATCATTATCCTGAATTATTTCCGGTTGAAACAGCTGAACACAGCCTGGCGACCGACCTGGCTGCCCGTACATATGAATTCACCGAGTTTTTAGTTAACCAACTTAATGTTACAGATGTGGGCGCTGTGTATCCGCATAAGGTAACGTATCACGCCTCCTGTCATTATCTGCGCGAAATGGGTCTCAAGACGGAAGCTAAAACCCTGCTGCATGCCATCAAGGGTTTGGATTTAATTCCGCTCGACGAGGAAGAGACTTGTTGTGGTTTCGGAGGCGCGTTCACTGTTACCTACCCCGAAGTCAGCCGGCGTATGATGGAGAACAAGGTCAAATGTGTCATGGCCTCGGGTGCAGATACATTGGTGACCTGTGAACCTGGCTGTCTTATGAATATGGCAGGTGGATTAAACAAGGCTGGTTCGAAGATTAATGCCATGCATATCATTGATCTGCTTGCATCCAGAGAGAATACAGTATGACGGAGGAAGCCTCGCGTTACATCGGTTTTGAAAAATATAGCGAGCATATACCCGCCAATATCCCCCTCGCGGTGCAGCAGGCCACGAGTCGTTTTGTTGGCACTCGCGCCGCTCGCGTAGCCGAATTACCGCAATGGGAACAGTTGAGGCAAATGGGCTCTGATATCAGGCTGCATACGCTTGATAACCTGGATATTTATCTTTTACGCCTTGAATCAGCAGTACAAGCCGCAGGCGGCCGCGTTCATTGGGCGGAAACAGGCGAAGACGCACGCCAGATCGTGCTCCAAATCGCAAAAGAGAATGATGTCAAAATTGTGGTCAAGTCCAAATCAATGGCGACCGAAGAAATAAATCTGAATCATGCTCTAGAAGCGGCAGGCATCCGGGCAATAGAAACCGACCTGGGCGAGTACATCATCCAACTGGCAGGCACGGGGCCATCGCATATTATCGTCCCGGCGGTTCATCTTAAGAAGGAAGAGATCGCTGCCTTGTTCAGTAAGCACCTCGGCATCGATGCGCCGACCGACCCGCTGGAGCTGGCCCGTATTGCGCGCGAGACGTTGCGGGAAAAATTTTTATCGGCAGAAATGGGAATTTCCGGTGGCAATTTCCTGATCGCTGAGACGGGTACGCTCGTGATGGTGACCAATGAAGGCAACGGCCGCATGTGCACTACCATGCCCGACTTGCATGTTGCCGTGGTAGGCATCGATAAAGTAATTCCTGATTGGGAGTCGCTGACGGTCTTTCTAAAATTATTGGCGCGGTCCGCTACAGGACAAAAACTTTCCACATATACCCAATTCATCACAGGCCCTCGCCGCGCGGAGGGTGAGTTCGGTCCCAAAGAATTCCATCTGGTCCTGCTCGATAACGGGAGATCAAAAATTCTCAAAGACCCCGTCGGTCGGGATGTGCTCAAATGTATCCGTTGTGGTGCCTGCGCGAATGTTTGCCCGGTTTATAAAAATGTAGGCGGCTTCGCCTACGGTTCGTTTATCTCCGGCCCGATTGGCGCAATCCTTTCGCCGCAAATGCTCGGGACGCAAACCGCCCGTGAACTGCCTTATGCTTCCACACTCTGCGGCGCATGCGTGGAGGTCTGCCCGGTAAAAATTCCCATCACTACGATCTTGCGCCACCTGCGTCGCCGCGTAGCCGAAGGTGATGAATATTCCAAACCATCCATACCGGTAGCCCTTCGTGGAACTGCCGCACTTACATCTGTTGCCCTCGCGTGGAATTGGATCTATCGTCTCGGCGCACAATTCCTGCCAATTATCAATCCATTTTTCCGCCATGATGGCTGGCTCTCAGGCCTGCCTTATCCTCTTAGCCGCTGGACGAACGTTCGCCCACTTCCGCCTTTCACTGCCAGGTTCAGGGAATGGTGGAATCATCGGACTCGCTAAAGAAACGGAAACACCCTGATGACCAATCCCGTTATTGAAAATATTCGCCGCTCATTAGGGCGCACCGCTCAGACCCCTCTTAGCCTGCGTCCTGCTATCTATGAATCTCGCCGGCCCGAATCCGAAGATTCTGAAGTTGGGCAATTTCTCAGTGAAATAAAAAAACTCTCCGGCGTCGGGGTAAAGATCACATCCTCCGAGATTGGATCAGCAATTAAAACCCTAGTCTCTGAACAGAACATCCGTAGAGCAACTGTTTGGAATACGCCCTTCTTGAAACAAATGAATATTGCAGACCATCTTCATATTCTCGGCGTTGAGCTTGTCTCCCCGAATGCCGACAAAAATGAAATGGCGAAATGCGACCTCGGCATTACGGAAGCGGATTTCATCCTACCCGAAACAGGGACGATCGCCTTGCTCTCCTCCACAGAGAAACCACGGGCCGTATCGCTTTTGCCGCGCGTGCATTTGGCTGTTGTAACCGCGGCTGCTTTGCGCGCGGATATGCACCAGGTATTTGCGGAGGCAAAGGGCAGCCATTATCTTGTCTTCATTACCGGCCCCAGCCGCACGGCTGACATCGAATTGACCGTAACGCTCGGCGTTCATGGTCCAAGGAATTTATATGTGTGGATGATAAGTAGGTAGAATACGAGACTGCAATTTGATGTGTTGGATATTTTTATAGAGAAATGCTCTCAAAACCTCCCTTTTCTCTCTGCTAAACACAAAAAAACTGTTCGGGTTGCGCGTATCCCCAGCCTAACAAAAACTGCGTTGCCATGGTGATGATATTTAATTCTTGACTACCTTATAAAGGCGATATTTGGATATGCCTGCGCAGTGGCACTGGTTATAGAAATATTGCATCACGAGCGGCGGAAGAAAGCGGAAGTTTTCATCGTCCACATTATGATCGAATGAATGAAAGTATCCGTACACAGGCATCACTGCGCGTCCAAATTTCCGAACCATCACTCAAACTATTTTATTCTTAAGGCCATGCTGAATAGGCCTTGTTGAGTGCACTCGGACGGCGGCAAAATTGAATGTTATTGTGAATTCCTCTTCAATAGGTCGCCGGACTGCCGCCTATATTACTCATAGCATTTTAAGGCACCACGTCGTTTATGTTTATAATAACGAATGCCAATACCAGTTGGATATCGCGTTGGCCTACCAACCTAAGGGCACATAGCCCTTTTGCATTCGCCGACGAATTCAGATCCCCTGGTTAGAATATTTTAGCTCCTGGAATTGTTAAATCTCCTTTAGAGTTATACAGGATGCGAAATTATGGACTTAATGTGTGATGAAAGACAATCAGACTCGCCTTTTGTCGAGAGGATCTGGCGCAGTCAAAGCGAACAAGCTGCCTCTTTTATCTCGATGGCCGAGAGTCACTGGTCGATAGTCGTGACAAGATATCTGGGAAGGTCAACGCTGACGGTGCGCGGACCAGAGACCAGGGCCACACCAGCAGAAGGCCATGCGGACGCTGAGTTTATTGGCATCCAGTTCAAGCCCGGCGCGTTTATGCCAGATCTGCCGGCAAAAATGATCATGGATCGACGCGACACGAATCTGCCTGAAGCAGGGGATAACTCATTCTGGCTGCATGGCTCTGCGTGGCAATTTCCCGACTTTGAAAATGCTGACACGTTTGTAGACAGGCTGGTGCGCGACGGCTCGTTAGTGCGTGATCCCGTTGTGGAGAATGTGCTCCAGGGGGAGCCTGTGGAAACCTCCTTACGCACCGTTCAGCGTCGATTCTTGCAGGCAACCGGGTTAACACACGGCGATTTTTATCAAATCGAACGGGCCCGATATGCGACGGCCCTCTTAAAGGAAGGCGTTCCCATACTCGATACCGTTTATCGGACCGGCTATTTCGACCAGCCGCATCTGACGAGATCGCTAAAGCGCTTCATCGGACTCGCCCCTGCTCAAATCATTGATCAACGGAGGGCCGAGTTGCTGTCGTTTTTATACAAGACAGGGCCCTTTTAACACATTAGGATTCAAGCATCAGTGATCCTTTGGCAAAAGGAGCAACGTCCATGAGAAAAGTAATTGTTTCAGAATTTGTAACGCTGGATGGGGTCATGGAAGATCCAGGCGGGGCCGAAAAATTCGAACGTGGCGGCTGGGCCTTTCAATTCGACCGCGGTCCGGAAGGAGATAAATTCAAGCTCGATGAAGTCATGGCGAGTGATGCTCTCCTGCTCGGTCGGATAACCTATCAGGGGTTTGCCGCCGCGTGGCCTTCCCGGACCGGAGAATTTGCCGACAAGATGAACGGCATGCCTAAATACGTCGTTTCGACGACCTTGGAACAGGCCGGTTGGAACAACTCGACACTGATCAAGAGCAAGGTGGCGGAAGAAGTATCCAGGCTGAAAGCCATGCCAGGGCGGGATATTCTGGTTGCAGGCAGCACTCAGCTGGTACACACGTTGATGCAGCACGATCTTGTCGATGAATTTCGGCTGATGGTTTTTCCTGTCATTCTGGGAGGTGGAAGGCGCCTCTTCACTGATCGGAGCGAAAGTTACACCTTGCGACTGGCGGAAACAAAACCGGTTGGCTCAGGCGTGCTCATCCTCATCTATCACCCGGAGCGAAAATAATAATCCACCGGAGTCGCTTTGACCCCCTGATTGCCAGCAGCAGCAATCTTGTACAAATGCTGCTGCAATATCGATCGGAAAAAATAATAAAGTGAGGTGCACTATGACATTTAATGCCTATCTCGATAATATAAAAGCCCAAACCGGCATGACAGCCAACGATTTTAAGGCACAGGCCAAAAAGAAAGGCTTCCTGAAGCCGGGCGTTAAGGTTGGAGAAATTGTTACGTGGCTAAAAGAAGATTACGGCTTGGGTCACGGACATGCCATGGCGATCGTGCTGGTGTTCAAGCGGGCCAACGGACAGAATCCGAGCACCGATGAAAAGATCGACAAGCTCTTTAGCGGAGGCAAGTCGGAGTGGCGCGAACCATATGACCTTCTCATGAAAAAAACAAGGAAATTCGGCGAGGATATCCGTGTAGATTCAACAGATACCTATCTCAACCTTCTGAAGGGCAAAAAGAAATTCGCCGTCATAGGGTTCACGGCCGATCGAATGGATATCGGCATAAAGCTAAAAGGCATCAAACCCGGCGGCAGGCTCGAGGCTTCAGGCATCTGGAACAGCATGGTCACCCACCGCGTTCGTATCAAGGATCCAAATCAGGTGGATAAGGAAGTACTTAGCTGGCTCAAACAAGCTTATGAAAGGGCATGAGTGGGCGTAATAAGGAATCATTAAAAAGGAGAAAATTATGAATAAGGTAACTTCAAAAGACGGCACGACCATTGCGTACGATCAGACAGGCAAAGGGCAGCCGGTCATCCTCGTGGACGGAGCACTTTGCTATCGGTCCTTTGGGCCGATGCCGGGACTGGCTAAACTTCTCGAGCCTAATTTCACGGTGATCACCTATGACCGGCGCGGCCGAGGCGATAGCAGCAACTCGAAACCGTATGCGCTCGAGCGCGAGGTCGAAGATATCGATGCGCTCATCCAAGAAGCCGGCGGGCCGGTATTCCTCTTTGGCACCTCTTCGGGTGGAGCGCTGGCGCTCGAAGCGGCGATCAAACTGGGCAGCAAGATCAAGAAACTGGCTGTGTACGAGGTGCCCTATAACTCTGACGAGATCGCCAGACAGGAATATAAGGAATATAGAAAGAAGCTTGCAGAAGCGCTGGCAGCCGACCGCCGCGGTGATGCCGTTGTATTGTTCATGAAACTGGTGGGCAATCCCACCGAAATGATTGAAGGCATGCGGCAGTCGCCCGTGTGGCCTATGTTCGAAGCCGTAGCGCCCACGCTTGCCTACGATGCTGATACACTAGGCGCGGACCGCTCCCTGCCCGCGGACCGGGCAGCCCGTGTGAAAGTGCCTACCCTCGTGATGGACGGCGGCGCGAACTATGAGGTTATGCCCTTTATGGGAAAAACGGCAAAGGCGCTGGCAAAGGCCATCCCCAACGCAAAGCACCGCACTCTGGAAGGCCAGACACACGATGTTGCCATGGATGTCCTTGCTCCCGTGTTGACGGAGTTCTTCAAGGCCTAAGGCTGTACATCGGGGGCAACGACATTGACCCTGGATTTCGTCAATGACGAAATCCAGGGTCAAATGTAAGAATGGCAAGTATCCATATGTCTTCTTCCCTGCAATGGATCAAATGGCCGGATGAACGAAAGGCGAAATCATGAAAAAAACACTTGCAAAAAATGATGCGACGCCTTCTCAACGCATCAGCAACCAAATCGCAGGACTGGCTGACTGGCGAGGTAAAACTCTGGCGCGATTGCGCAAACTGATCCTAGAGGCTGACCCCGGAATCATAGAGGAATGGAAATGGGGCACGGCGGTATGGACCAAGAACGGCCTTGTTTGCAGCGCCGGCGCTTTCAAAGACCATGTGAAGCTCAACTTTTTTCAGGGCGCTTCCATCGAAGATCCGAAGGGTCTTTTCAATGCCGGGCTGGATGCGAAGGCTACGCGCGCCATCGATTTCAGCGAAGGGGAAGATATCGATGAAAACTCTTTGAAGGACCTCGTTCGCGCCGCGGTTACTCATAATATTTCCGGGGGCAAAAAGAGATAACCAGCAACAGAAAGATGGATTGGCTTACCGCGGATGGTAAGATTATTAATTCTGGACTTCATCTACATCGTACCGCAGGCACTGCCTGCCATCAAACTCGGAGATCGAATTTGAACATGCAAGCCGGGTAGAAAATTCTTTCGAAATTATTTTCTCTCAGAACCTGAGATAGGCTGGATAGTGATCTCCTCTCTTCTAACTGCCACATTAGCGCTATCCGCCGCTGCTGCCTGGGGGTCGGGCGATTTCACCGGCGGCCTGGTCGCACGTCGTATCGGCACCTTGCACACCATCCTTCTCTCCTACACCGTTGGGCTGGCTGCGCTGGTGATTATGGCATTGGTCAGACGCGAGGCGCTGCCACCGCCGTCTGACCTGGTGTGGGGAGCGCTGTCCGGGTTATTCGGCATGGTCGGCCTTGGATTCCTGCTCCGCGGGTTTGCAACCGGGCGCATGGGCATCGTCGCGCCTGTGTCGGCCGTGCTGGCAACGGCAATTCCGGTTATCTTCACAGCGCTGACCGCGGGCTTACCCCACGAATTGCAGTTGATAGGATTCGGGCTGGCGCTTCTCAGTATCTGGCTGCTCTCCCGCCCGGAACGACTAGGCGGACGCCCCGCCGGTCTGGGCATGGCGTTATTGGCCGGGCTGGGGTTCGGAGTCTTTTTCACGGCCCTTGATCAGGTCGGGAAGAGTTCGGTCTTCTGGCCATTGGCAGCCGGTCGACTGGCTTCTTGCGTGCTGCTGGTCGCCTTCGCCTTATCGACGCACCGCGCGCTCGTCCCTCCCTCCGCACCCTTTGGGCGGCTGACCCTCGCCGGAGTTCTCGACGTAAGCGGAAACTTTTTCTTCCTGCTGGCAATCCAGAGCGGGCGGCTCGACATTGCCGCTGTATTGGGATCCCTTTATCCCGCAGTGACGGCCATCCTGGCCAGGCTGATCACCATGGAACATATGAACCGCCTGCAGGTGATTGGCGTGGCTATCGCCGTCCTGGCGATAGCGCTGATCGCAATTTGATTCGCGTCTGATGCGGCTCAAAGAATCATATCCCGAGGGTGATTTAATCTCGGTGGAGGCCCTGTGAACTTTACTATGCTTAATGGAGATGCGCTGCTGTCCGCTTGTTTTGAACTTTGGAATTTTTTTCGAAATATCCTTCTGATAAGATTAATGAATGGGTGCGAACTTGACATTGTCATCTTTGGATGATATATTGACAGCCAATATGCCAATCCTGAACACTTTCACTACTACGGATACCGGACATATCCGCTCCTTCTCGTCATGGGATGGCGGCCAGTGGAAGTAATCTCCAATGGATTCGCATAAAGATACCAGCAAAAAACGCCCCATACGAACGGGGCGTTTTCCTTAACCTCAGGAGAACCATCATGGGCATTTCCAACGCCACTCCCGTTTATGCCGTACCGGATGCGAACCTTGTGCCGGTTAGCAATCACCTGAAGGATATGCAGACCATCCCGCCCTCGCGCATGTTCCTCATTAATAAGTCGCTCAAGGTCTATCAGGAAAAGGATCCCGGCTCGCCCGTCTTCGATGCCTCGCAGGGCGACGGCGGTGCATCCTTGCCCGGCGTACCGCGCCCTATTCTCGAGCGTGCAGCACAAATGCAGGTCGAGCATGGCACCGCCTACGATATGCCCTTTGGTACCGACTCCTATCGTAAGACAGTGATCGAGAAATACTGGCATCTTGATTCGGCCCTGGGCTATGGTCCAAACAATGTGATTGGCACGTGCGGTGGGCGTGATGCCCTGGTGAAAGCCTACCAGGCGATGCTGAGCCTGGGTCATGGGCGCGAAGGTGACCTGATCGCGGTATCCCGTGTTCCATGGATCTCCTACAATTGGGGGCCCTATGGGATCGGTGCAAATGTGCTTTGGTCGCCGGGCGACCCGGCCAACGGATGGGCTTATTCCGAGGACGGCATCTGCACCAGTGTGGAGTTCGCTGGCAAATCCGGCCGCAAAATTGCCGGTTTGATCATTACCAATCCCGATAACCCCACCGGCCTGACCGTCACCCCGGAACGCCAGGCTGTACTCGCCAAGGCGGCGCTCGAAGCGGGAATCCCGTTTGTGCTCTTCGACTGGATGTATCACTACGTGACCGATGAACAACCGATGAACTTGAACACTTTCCTGCAGTTGTTCTCCGCAGAGGAGCGCAAGCACCTTATGTTCCTGGACGGCATCACCAAGAGCCTGGGCGGGTCGAATATCCGCAATTGCCACATGATCGCGTCCGAGGAGGCAGTCAAATTCATCGTAGCGCGCGCCTCCCACACGGTCATGCCTACTTTCTACTCATTGGCCGTGGCGATGGCTGCCTACGAAATGGGTTATGCGGAAGCGTCGAGGACCATCGTCGAGCCGACCAATGCCAGTCGTAAAGTGCTTAAGTCGCTGCTGGATGCACAAGGCTTCCAATATATTCTTGGCAAGGGTTATTACTCTTTCATCAATGTTGGCGAGTTCATCAAATCAAAGGGCTGGGCAGATAGTGAACCTCTGGGATTGTACCTGGCTGAAAACTTCGGCGTGGCTATTGTGCCCGGTGCTTTCTTTTCACCCTTTGGTGGAGATTGGATCCGGTTCTCCTACGCTACACCTGCCGAGCGCACCGAAGGTGCTTTCCAGCGACTTGTGGTCGGGTTGAATTCGATTAAATGATAATAAATGGAACACGGATTCCGCCCACAGGGTGCTACGCGACGGATTGAACGGATCTGCACGGCTTTTTTTGGGAAAACCATCAATACTCAGCTAATTCGTTACATGTGCGGCCAGATGAGATAGTGGAAACCTATATCCCATTCAGTTATGGAATAAAACATGACATTTGATCCCAGGCAATTTAGCGAGAAATACAAGCTTGCCCTTGAGTCCGCTGCCAAAGACAAGCCAGCCGGCGGCCTTAACGGCTTCGAACTCGAATGGAACCTGCTCGATGAGCAGCTCCGCCCGTTGTTGACAGTCGGCGCCGGCCCGGCCCAACAGTCCTTTGTCGACTATCTGCGCGCCGAGACTCTACAGCCGTGGCTGCGCAGCTTTTCCCAACTCGAAGTCTTTCACTGGATGGTCGAGTTTGCCACGCGTCCTTATTACAGCCCGCGCGGTGCAGTTTATGAAGCCCGACTCATGGAAGCAGTGCTCACCAACGCTCTTTCTCGCGCGGGAACGCAGTTCGGAGAGCGCTTATATTCCTGGCATGGCAACCTGCTCTTCTTCACGACCATCAGTCACGACTCCATTCCAGGGAACTGGGGTATTGCCAAGCGCCGCTACCTGGAACGCTGTGTGGACCTGTACGGGGATGCCCTTGCCACCGCGGGTATCCATGTCAATCTGTCGTTACCCGACCCGCTTTTCGCCTGGGATTTCATGCACATGCCCGCAGCGGAGCGCGGCACGCGTCACCTCGACCAATACAAATCCGAGTTCTACATCACCGCTGCCCGCCTTCTGCGAGCATTCGCTTCGCTTTTTATCGCGACCTCTGCGTCGACGCCGCTTCAGGCTCAAATCCGCGACGACCATGCGATCGTCTCCCTGACGGAGAATGACTCTGTCCGCAACCTGACCTTCCCAAATCCGAACGAAATCGACCTGCCTGAGCTCTATCGCTCCTATAAAGATTACAAAAAGATTTCCTTCGATCTTGTCCAGCGCGGAGTTCGTTTTGGGAATAACAACTGGACTCCTGTGCGTGCGCGCTCATTCGCCGAACCGGTCGAGCGACTCATTTCAACGACCGGTGACCAGCTCCGGGACCTGTACTCCCGCGGGCTGTATTCCATCGGC
>JBGQIO010000020.1:0-27583 GCA_041498515.1 Anaerolineae bacterium | reverse complement strand
GAAATACCTAAAATCTCACACCGCCACCCCGGAGATGAGGCGCGTACATTTCACCTTCAAGGATCGATTGACACTGATCCCGGTTGAGTTCGTCTCGGTCCTTTTGCCGTTGATAATTTTGCTCTTGATCGGTTCGAAAGGGCCGGTGGCTGCCATCCTGGCGGGAACAGTTCTATTGCCTATGCTGCTGCCCTGGATACCCACCCATGATTTGAGCACCAAAGGATTTATCCTGGGAGGCGTCCTAGCTCTGCCTTTTGCAATGGCAGCTTTTCTCAAGGATCCCGCCTCAGCACTGTGGCTAAGAAGCGCGTGGGCACTGGTTTATGCTCTGCTCATTCCACCTATAACCGCCTTCCTGGCCTTGAACTTCACAGGCTCTACCACCTTCACTTCACGCACCGGTGTGCGGCGCGAAATGTTCGCTTATATTCCAACGATGGCCTGGATGTTCGGCGTAGGACTTCTATTAAATATTGCAGTTATTTTTATTCACTAATTGGAGGCGTCTATGTTCAATGCTTATAAAACCAACACACTCCAATATGACCCCTCGCTTTGCACCGGCTGCGGTATCTGTGCGGACGTTTGTCCGCATGGTGCCTTCGAAATGAAAGGCAAACTCGCTTATCTTATCAAAGCCCAGGATTGTATGGAATGCGGCGCGTGTCAATTGAACTGTCCATTCAATGCGATCCAGGTAGAAAGCGGTGTTGGTTGTGCTTCAGCCATGATCCGTGCCGCGCTTTTAGGCCAGAAGGAATCTTCCTGCAGTTGTGGATAATTAATAATTTTGAAATAATTTATGTAAGGAGTATGTTATGAACCGAACCCCCGATGAGATCCACGAATCTGTACGTGAACACTACGCCGCCCAGGCAACCGCCGGTTCCTGCTGCGGACCAAACGTCTGCTGCGAACCGACCGGTAATAAGCTCTACCCTGAGGAACTGCTGACCGAACTGCCTGACGATATCACTTCTTTCACTCTGGGCTGCGGCGACCCGATTACATTGGCCGGCCTGAAACCGGGAGAAACCGTCCTTGACCTTGGCTCCGGAGGCGGCTTGGATTGTTTCCTCGCTGCCAGGAAAGTGGGTGAAACCGGACACGTCATCGGTGTGGACATGACGCCTGAAATGATCGAGCATGCCCGCGCCAGCGTTGAACGATTGAAATTGCATAACGTTGAATTTCGACAGGGTCTCCTTGAAGAGCTGCCTTTGGATGCAAATACAGTGGATGTTGCGATTTCCAACTGCGTGATCAACCTTGCACCCGATAAGAAGAAGGTTTTCAGAGAAGTCTTCCGTGTATTAAAGCAGGGCGCCAAATTATCTGTCTCCGATATTGTGACCGACGGTCCCCTGCCTAAAAGCATAAAGAAAAGCCTGAGCGCCTGGGCTGGCTGTATCGCGGGCGCGTTGGAGATCAAAGAGTATCAGGCTGCGATGGAATCTGCTGGTTTTACGGATATATCCATCACGCCCTCTTACTTTGATGATGCAACGATCGATGAAGCGGTGCGCGATATGGGTGAGCATATGGACTTGAAGGCTATCTCGCGCGAAGCGATTTCAAAAACAGTATTCAGCGCGAGAATTACAGCGCGAAAGCCGTAATTGACGCTCTGCGATCTGCCATGATAGAGCGTGAGGAAAATTTGGTATCAAAGTAGACAGGATCAAATCCGCCCTTTAAGACAAATTAACCGAACCGGTTAGTCCTATTTCCCTGACTGGTTCTCTTTTACCACAATGCATAGACAAACGTCTATTTAAGGAAGGAAGTGATATCCATGTTTGACCCGACCATCAACAAAGAAAGCGACGACTGCTGTGAAAGTGGATGCTGCGGCGGCGGTTGCTGCTAACGTTAGTATAAAGATCTGGTATATACTCATCACGAAAGAAGTCCTTCTGGAACTCAGAAGGACTTCTGGGATCACTTGGTAAACTTTCCGGTGAGCAATTATTACGAATTACTAAAGGTTGGATCCGGGAATTTGGGTCGTTATTTTTAAACAACAATCTAACCCTGCTGGGGTAAAATGATTGGAAATTACTAACAGTCCCTTAAAGGTATCCAAAAAAATGGACGTGTGCGGGGTGCACGCTCCGCACACGTCCATTTTTTAGCATCTTTCGTCCCACGCTCTCAGCCTGGGACGAACGGGTGATGCGAAGCATGGCGGAGCGTACCGCGAAGCGTGCGGATAAGCGAAGCGAATCCTGTGGACGCGTATCGGAATCACCATCAGTATTGACAATGATCGTAAAGAGCATTAGGAGAAGACCCATGAAAATCGTTACGGATTGTGCAGCAGATATGTCAGAGGACGAATTGAAGGAACTGGGCATCTCACAGGCCCCGTTATATATCCAATTTCCCGAGGGCGAAGTAAGTTCAACGGACATTACTGCCGATGCTTTCTACGACCGGTTGGAAGCTATGCAGCCCAATACCCCAACCACCGCCATGCCTTCGAGCGGGGTCTTTACCGAGCTATATAACAAAATAGCGTTATTGGATAAAGATATCCTCTCCCTGCACATTTCATCCGGCTTGAGCGGAACGATCAATGCGGCGCGCAGCGCAGCAGAGCAGATCAAACAACTGGCAAATGTGAATTTCTGGGACACGTTGACCCTCTCCGGAGGAGAACGGATCCAGGTGATCGCGGCCGCCCTGGCTGCCAAAGCCGGTTGGACCATGAATGCCATCCAGGAGCGGTTGGCTTCCATCCGTTCTAAAACCGAGGTCATCTATACGCTGGACACTCTCGATTATCTTGTGCGCGGCGGCCGCATTGGGCGCGTCAAAGCCATGGCAGGGGCGCTGCTCCATCTTAAACCCATCATCCGCGTGGATATCGATGGGAAGTACAGTTCAGTTTCTTCTACGCGCACCATCGGCAAATCCATGACAGCCATGGCTGATTACCTTCATAACAAGTATACCGACGCGCCCATGTGGGTCACCGTGTTGCATGGCTGCTTTGCAAAGAAAGCCGAAGAGCTGACCGAAGAACTCAATGAAAAGTTGAACATCGCCAAACTGGAAGTCATGCGTATCTCACCCGTGCTAGGAGTCCATACAGGCCCGGGCATCGTCGGCGCCGCGGTAGTTCCAGTGGATGTAATGCAGGATTTGTGGTAAAAAATACAATGCCATGAGTACGTTGCAATCAACTCCTCAGATTACCCTCATATTTTCATTTTTCGGAGAAAACAAAGAACGCCCTTTTTGCAATGGCGTTCTTTGTTATGTGATCTTTGCTAGGCAATGGATGCATCAGCGACAGATAAAGCATCATGGTCTGAAAGAACAGACTCGGCATCTCGTATGGCAGGGACGAAGTAACCCGCCAAGCCAACGATGAAAATACCCACACCACAAATTACGATAAGCAGGCTCATACCAGCCCCCGGACCTGAACCGAATAACGGCCCGAATAAATGAGACAGGCCGCTGTTTTGTGCTTTCATGGCAGGCTCGAGAACAAAATCCGCTAGTGTGCCCCCGATGATCGGAGAAATCGGGTTTGTGAACCAGGCGATCAGGCGGCGCGCGGAAAAGACGCGTCCTTGCAGGTCTGGTGCGACCTTGGCCTGCCAGATAGCCTGATTGGAACCGTTTATAAGTGGTACAACAAGCCCACCCAATATGACAGCAGGAATCCAAACCGGTAGGCCGCGTCCGATACCAAAGATAATGCATTCAAATATGCTTGCTATCATCCAACCTATCAATACGCCGTGCACACGCTTTTTGAAACCGCCCCAGGCGCTCATACCGATCCCGCCAATCACCATGCCGATCGAGCCAGCAGATTGAACCGAGCCAAGCGCAACGGTGTTCTGACCAGTACGGGCCAAAATCATAGGCGCAAGGATGGCGAAGTAGATTCCCGAGAATAGGTTGCCAAAGAAAAACACCATTTGCAGCCCGAGCAGGCTCGGCCGGGCAAAAATATACTTGAAGCCGAACGTAGCCTCCTTCCAGAAACCGCCTTGCGCCTCTTGACCATCCTGGGTCCTGGGTGGCTGTGGAACGAACACTAATGCCAATGCTAATATGGCGGTCCAAAATGTGATCGTATCTATAAATAGAATGCCACCGATTTTAATAAGGGGGATCAAAGCACCGGCTAAAAACGGCGAGATCACGCCTGGCCCGGCTTCGATGAGCGACATCATACCATTGGCACGTCCATATAGCTCCTTCGAGATCATTGTACTGATGGCAGCCGAGTATGCCGGCCATTGGAAAGTGGTGCCAATCCCCGAAACCGCCACGGCAATATATAGATGCCAGTATTGCAGATGGCCGGTGATATATAAAATGAATAAACTCAAAGTGGCCAGACCGCCGGCAATATCGCTGACCATCATCATCAGCTTGCGGTTATAACGGTCGACCATCACACCCGCCACGGGAGACATCAGCAGGAAAGGCGTAATATACGCCACCTGAACAAAGGCCATGGCCGTGGCTGAATGGGTTTGCTGGTACATATAGATCGTCATGGCGAAAGCCGTCATGCCGCTGGCCAGAACCGAAACGATCTGACCAATCCATACGATGCTAAAACCCAGCATCCCGCTAAGACGATGTTTTGACTGTGTTTGCATTATCATATCAATAAATAAAAAGAAATCAGATTTTACCGTTAAAATCGTGATCTAATTAAAGGCTGATCACCGAATAGTAAACCGATCGCTCGCCCAATCCACTATTCCGGGAAAGGCTCGGGCAAACTGGACCGTGACGGAAAACCCAAACGGTACCAGTACCAAACGGCGCGGGCGCCGGATGATACCAGCCACCACACCGGCAACATAACCCACTGACATAACACCCGGTAAATGAGGCGCATCCGGTGCGCCCGCAGAGATCTTTTTAAGCCTGGGACTGAACTCAGTCGCAACAAAACCCGGGCAAAAAGTGGTGACCAGGACACCCTGCTTGTGGACTTCACGCCGCAAGGAGTCGCTAAATCCCATAACACCGAACTTGGTCGCAGAGTATACACTGCTGCCGGGTGCACCCACCAACCCAGCCAAAGACGAGACATTAATAATGTGGCCCGAACCCTGAGATAGCATCGGCCTCAGGGCAGCCTGAGCACACTCGATCAACCCCACAAGATTGACCGCAACCTGCAAACGCAGCTTGGCCGGGTCGATATTCTTGACATCGGCTGAGAAACCGAGCCCGGCGTTGTTCACCAACACATCGAGACGACCGTATTTCGCAATCGTCTTGCTGATCATTCCCAGTATCGCGACATGGTCGGTGACATCTACTTGCAAAGGCAGAGCTGATCCTCCTTGTGAAGTGATCTCCGCCGCTAAGCTTTCCAACAATTCTTTACGACGTGCCGCCAGCACTACGTTGGCGCCCTCTCTAGCCAGCCGGCGAGCTACACCCGCGCCGATACCACTCGATGCCCCTGTGATCAGGACAACTTTATTTCTGATTTCCATTGTCTACCCTCAGAATTCAACGCGTACTATGTCGAGCTTCTTGCTCCCCTGAGGCTTTATGGATTAAGAACTGATTTATCATACGTTTTAATCAACAAAGATCTCAACATGTTCCCCGTCTTCGTCATCGGTGACATCAATGATCTTGCCTGTCACACCGGCGCGTAGGGCATCCATCACAGCAGACATATCCACCCCCTCCACCTCCGGGACAAAATGAGCGCCGATTTTCATCCCTGCATCGATCAGCACCAATGGGAGCGATACCGAGGCCTTCGACCGTCCAGTGGCGATATCGGTCACCCGTATGCGTAGTAAGTGCCCTGCTCCGGTGGCGCGAGTCGTGCCTGGTCCACCAGGAGCTCGGCGACCTTCGCTCAAGGCCACCAGGAGTTTTGCGCCCTCTTCCGCACTGATCTTGCCTTCTTCGATCATCTTCAGGATCTTCATCCGTTCTTCTGCATTTCCCATTTTTGTCTCCCAAGAAAACTTTACTTTAGCCGGTCTTCACTTGTGGCTAAAAATGAATTACAAAGCTTTGTCTAACCGATATAAACCTGCACGCGCTCGCCACCCGAGCCTTCATTCACATTTACGATTAATGGCTCCTTGGAGGAAAATCCTTTGGATAGAAATTCCAGGATTGCATCTACGGCAGTTTGGTTCAAGCCCTCGATGGTATTTCCAAAATTGCGCAGGAACCAGCTCGCAAGTCCGAGTGGAAGCGGGAGCCCGATAGTGATGTTGCGCGGCCACTCGTTCTGAGATTGCTCCACATTTACATAAAACCAGCGTGAATTCCGGCTCCCGGTAAATAAAGCCAGAAATAACACACCAAACAAAAGTGGCAGTAGGGCACAATAGAACCAAAATCCGTAATTCGAGGCAATGACCAATGAATACAGCCAGTAAGCTGAAAGGACCACCACGGAAACGCCTACCCACAATAGGATTTGCCACAGACGCTGCGCTTTGAAGGCAATTTCCTCAAATTCTGGCGATTTAGGTTTTTCAGTGCCGGGTCCAGATTCAATTGTAGAGGAAGAAGGCGTGAGGTGATCGCTTTCCGTTGCGGAGCTTTCGAGCGCTCGGATCAACTTCAATGCTTGTTCGGCGCTGATCTTGCCTTCCTCAACCATCTTGAGGATTTGTTTTTGTTCGTCTGTGGTCATGATTCACCGCCTTCCAACGCGGACAATAACTTATCAGCCTGTTCGGAGGTAATTTTCTTTTCCTGCAGCATTTTTAGGATCGTCATACGCTCTTCATCTGAAACGGGTTCGTTGATGCCGCTAGGTGGAAAAGAGCCGGGGGTGGCATTCCACTTCCAGCGTCCATTATCAATATTCGCCTTTATTTGAGCGTGATGACGCAGTTTGTGTTCCGCATTTTGTACCTTTTTCTCGGCATGGCGAATCTTTTGTTCAGCACGTCGGGTTACCTGCTCAACTTTGCGCTTGACGCGTTCCGAAACCTCGTGAGCCACCGCGCTCTTATTCGCGTCCATGGAAACCCGTATGACGTTCTCCAATTTTGTATCGCCGCCCACCAAGCCATTCAGGGAAACCTGACCGGTCAAATTACGTAAGACGGCATCTCCACCAACAAAGGATATATCAATCGGGCCGGTGAGGTCTCTTACCTTTAGATCGCCCCCGACAAAGCTGACTGTCAGCATCGCAGCGCGCGGCACCGAAAGATTCAAGTCACCATCGGAAGAAATGACGAGTGATTCTCCGGAGCGTTCGATATGGATGTTGTCGCCTTGCGCTTCCAGATCTGAACGCTCCCAGCCTTCAATAATTAAATCGCCGCCGACGCGTTCGATATCGAGTGCTGGGTTGGACCCCAGGGCTATTGTTTGAGTCTTCATGATCTATTCCTCCTCACCTCGCAGGAGCCGCGTGGCATCTTCTGCGGAGATCCTGCCCGAATCCAAATCCTCGAGCACGGAGCGGCGCTTCTCTTCATTGACCTCTGGCAACACATCCTTGCCCGGCTCGTAGCCCATTGCGCGGATCACCTCATGCAGGAGATTCCGAATAGTTGGATAGGACAAATGGAGCTCATCTTCCATACGGTTGATCTTGCCCTCGCAACGCATAAAGGATTTGACAAATTCGATCTGTTCGACAGTCAAGCCAGGGAAAGCACTGTTTTCAAAGCGCCCCTCGATCGAAGTATCGCAGCTCTCACAATGATAGCGAGCTACTACCAAGTCTTCACCACACACCGGACACTTATTCAGGGAAGGTTTCATCTTACCTCATGGAAACTGACAAATCAGGTGATTTGACCCCAGAATTGTTTTCCTTTATGGAACTCCCCACTTTGATCAAACCATCTCCAAATCGAGCCAGGATGCCGTTATACCAGCGCGGACGGAGTATTTGAGCATCTGCCCACCAGAATGTCAAGTTCGTCTTTTGTTATATGAGCAAAACGGCGCTGATGTAATGCGTCCGCATCATTCAACCGGTCACCATTAAACATAGGGTTCTCCATGCTACACTCCCGAGTTATTTTCAGATTATATTCATTATATTTATTTTGTCAAGGATAATTATTAATTATATTGATTTATTTTTTAATATAATCAATCTTATTATTTATTTTCCTAATCTTTAGCGGATAGTCCGCCAATTCAGGGATCACCTTTATAAGGAATAGAGGTGGTTCAAGTAATTTCACTTATCTAGGCTTGCAGCTTAAATTAGGGATTAATGCAGATTCGCTAAGATTTAAGCGTTATTTGTACTATTTGCCCATTCACGAAATTTGTTGTAAATATTTAAGAACCGAACCAGTCTGCTAAAACCTTGCTTTTAGGTCTTGACATCGAACGCATGTTCAGGTATTATTCGTAGCACAAATGAGCGAGGAATAGCTCAGGAGGCATGAATGATGATGGTCCGTAAAAGCAAAGGTCTGGGTGAGAAGCACGAGAGAATTCTGGAATTTATCCAGAAGTATCAGCGTGAACATAAACACCCCCCGTCAATCAGGGAAATCGGTGAAAATTGCGGAATTTCTTCGACTTCGGTTGTAAATTATTATCTCGATCAACTTGAAAAAAACGGGAACATCGAGCGTGACCGCAAGATTTCACGCGGCCTACGCGTTACCGGGCAGACTCCCATCGGTGAAATGTTCCGCGTGCCTGTTCTGGGGCCTATTGCAGCTGGTATACCGATACAACTCCCCTCAACTGACTTTAACTACCTGGACCCTGAAGAGTCAATCGAGATCGCGGCCTCCCTGATGCCAACCCGCGAAAAGGGCAAGGAATTATTTGCTCTACAAGTTAAAGGCACCTCCATGATCGACGCCATGGTTAACGACGGCGATATCGTTGTTTTGAAACCTGCGCAGGATGCCAGGAACGGAGAAATGGTAGCCGTATGGCTCCCGGATAAAAACGAAACCACCCTCAAATATTTTTATAAGGAAAAAGATGGTTTCCGCCTTCAGCCGGCTAATCCGACTATGGGACCTCTCCGCTATAAGAAGGATGAGCCTTTGGAGATCAAAGGAAAGGTTGTCATGGTCATCCGTAAAGTTACAACCAGTAAAGTTGAGTTAGTGGCATAAAATACCTTCGTGAGCATCTCCCATAATCAGATCGCAATAAATAAAACCGGGTTCCCAAAAGATGGGAACCCGGTTTTATTCAATTACTTCATTTTCACGTGGCTTCTGGGTGCAGTAGATGCTGGCTGATCCGTGAGCTTTATACGGCCTTTCTTACGTCCTCCACCTCCACCCCGTGAACCCACCAGACCGATTAGCGTGGGGATTAGCAGCAAAACCACTAAACCAACCAGGATTCCTACAAATAACAGCCATGACTGATTAGGTACTTCAGGTAGCACTCCACCGGGATTATATTTTCCCTGAGTTGTGACTGCAGCACCAGAGAGCGATACGCTGAGGTTCCTGTTCACGCCATCCCGCAATGTGGAGGGGGATGTGTAGGTAATGGCATATTCACTCTGTAATGTCCGACCATACTGCTGGAACAAACTGGTCAGTGAATTAGGATCACTGGCAGAACTGTATGCGCCGCCTGCTTGAGTTGCCAAAGATTTTAGGCCGGTTTCGTCTAGACCTGATAGCGATTTCGTCGTTGGATCACCTAGACCAATGGTTGATATAGAGAGGCCGCTATTACTGATCCCGGTGATGACATCGTTTGCCTTGTGTGTACTGCGATTATCCATGCCATCGGTCAGGGTAATGATCGCCTTTCTACCCGAGACATCCTTCAGCGCAGCTTCGGCCGAAATCAATGCGTTAAACATGGCTGTATCGCTGCCCGGCTTTAGGCTGTCAATGGCGTTCTTAAGGGCCGTGTGATCCTGGGTGAGCTTTTGGACATAATTATCATGGGTATCGAAAGCTATCAAGCCGGCTTGATCCCCGGGTCGCATTTGATCCACATATGCTTTTGCGGCGGTTTTGGCTCCATCCAGCTTGCCGCCTACATTCATGCTCCCGGAGATATCTATGACCAGCAAGGTCGTGAGAGGACCGATACCACCTTGCTTGCCGCCGCTCACGTTTGTCTGCTGCATAACCTGCCCGTTCTCCGAGATTTGAATAGTGGCCGGGTCGACCCCCACCGGTTCACCTGCCGCGTTTGTCACTGAGACATACACGGTCACTTGCGGGAATTTGGAATTATCCACCTGGGTGATCTTGATCTGTGTACCGTCGGTACTCTGCGCAAATGTAGTCGGTACAGACCAGAGCGTCAGGATTAGCAGAAGACCAAGTGTCAGAACGATGCGAGTTATTTTTCGCATGACTACCTCTTTTCGTGATATACCATCTCGGTATTGCCCATGCGGATCTTTTGTCCGTTGGTAAGCTTGGCATGTTCGATCTTCTTGTTGTTGATAAAAGTACCCGAGAGGCTCATATCTTTGACGGTAAACTGATTGCCGTCACCGGTCAGCATGGCATGCTGAGGGGCAATGTCCGGATCAGGTAAAACGATCTCAGATTTCAATGGCGAACTGCCAATGGCGATCGCCGGTCCACCTGCGTGCATGAATTTATCAAGCATGAACTCTGTGCCTTTGAGCTTGCCCGAGGTAACTTCCAGCCAGGCTTTACCCAGCAGGACGACGATCAACGAAATGAACGCGCCGACAGAAGCACCAAGCAGCACCAGGCCCGCAGCCTTGCCGGTAAGTGGATTCTTAAGCCAGTTGTGAACGGCTTCCAGGAGAATCCCGCCAATGGCTCCGCCGATAAATCCACCGAGCATCCCTTTCCAGATCTGGCTCTGACCGAAAACGCCTACCGCCAGACCGATCAACATTCCAAACAAACCCCAGCCCAGAGCGCGTCCAATGAAACCTCCGCCGATGGTTTGAAAGAAGAACTCACTCAGTGGCAAACCGATCGCTCCGGCCACCAATCCCAGTAAGCCGCTGATCAGACCTGATTTAGCCGCCTGGACCGCGTTTCGTGTCATCAGTCCTTCAGTGATGCCGATGAACAAACCGATGCACAAGCCAACCAGCGCACCGACAACCGCCTCGCTGATATACAGGTTGGATGAAAATGACAGGCCGAGCATGTCACTTACCTGCCAACCAATCAGGCCGCCAATGGCACCGAGTACTGCATAAAAGTAAGTTCGCATTCGTCTACTCATTTTGAAGCATCTCCTTTCTTCTCTTCTACTAACTGGTACAGATTGGTCCAGTAAACCATACTGCGACCGTAGCTGCCATCCAGCTCATAAAAACCGAAATAACGGGTTGGATCTAATAAACTATTTTTCTGACGGACAAAAAACCCTCCGGTAGCTGAAACAGGTTCGACGACAAGCGCCACCTGCCAAGGTTCCGGGAAAAAGTTGTTGTGAAGCCACGTATCATAATGGGAAAGAAAAACTCCCATACTTGGATGAGTGTGATACCATCCTACGATCTTATGCCCTTTGTAAGTGGTGTCTATCTGATCATGAATGTCGACCAGGCTGTCTTGGGTAAAAGTCAGATAAACACTGCCTTGGCGCGTATAACGCGCAGGTAATGCATGTTCAACGACAACAAATTGCTCGCGCTTCTCATCCAAACACCATTGACCGATTAAGAAACCACCCACTTCGTTCTTCATGTCGCTTACCGAATGTACACAAATACGGCTGTACGCTGCCTGGGTCATGAACACGGATACGCTCGGGTTCAAGCCTGAAGCATCATAGGATGAGTTCCAGCGACTGGCTCTTTTCACGGGAAGAGGGGTGGTAATAGGCTGGGTCATATCAGACGGCAAAACGTTAATGAGGGTTCTTGAAGACATAAGAGCTTCCGACCCTCATCCACCCTGCAAAACTCCAGGGTGGATGAGGGCAGGGTTTGCAGCTTGATTTATCCCGCTGTTACATCAGCGGTCATCATCAGCCGGTCGTTCTGCGGGATGCCGGCCTGGGAAAGTGTTTCATCCTCTTTCAACTCACGGCCGAGCGCCTTGCTGTCCATGCGATAGGACATGGCGCGTCCATCCGGGCCCGTTACGGGTAGTTCCAAAGACGTAGTCAACTCCGGGAGCAATTCTTTCACCGGGACATCATCGGGAACTTCCGCATTGCGGGTGCCTCCTGAGGGGAGCACAATGGTGACAGGTACATCTGGCATGACTAAACTCCTTTCTGAATCTGATGAATCTTACTGACACTTACATCTTGCAAAACCGGTTTGCACAACGCGGGGAAATCGCTATTTGATACGGATCTTGGCCCTGGGTTTGATGATGGATTTCGAACTGGTTTGGGGAAGGACCTTCGGCGCAGATTTCGAACTGGTCTGAGGAACAACCCTCAGAGCGGACTTCGAAGTGGACGGAGGGACAGCTTTCGGCGCTTCCTTAGACAGTTTGATGTTAATCCCGGGTTTCTTTTTACTATCTTCTTTTCCATCTTTTCCGGCATTAAGTTTTACGCGCTCGGGCCGCATCAGCTCACGTTTATCCACAGGGAATATATTAGGATGGGTTTTACGGTATTCCCGGCTCCAGCGTGCCGCCTCCGGGTCCCAAGGGAATGGCGGTTTGGTGGGGTCATCGTGATAGTTCTTGTACTGCAGCATCTCACCCAACATGATCACCAGCCTGTCCAATGAGCGGCTGGCTGTCCACCAGGCGGCGTCAATACATACGCTGCCATTCAAGTGATTGATGTTCGGATGCCAAATGGGCGTCATCCACTTCATGCCAGGCCAGCGCTGCGGATACTGGTTGTGTAGATAGATCTCCACTTGATGATGTTCGCTGTAAATGGGGTTGCCCTGCCGGTCAACGTTCGAAATGCTCTTGCATTTGAACGTAACAATGTACCGTTCTGGCGGCAGGTTGGGGCGCGGCGACTGGGCCACGAAACTGATCATATCGGTCCGGCCCGCCAGGTCCGACATCAGCTCATAATCAGCTTTCAGGCGGCGCATGCGCGGACTTTCGGATACTACATTGGTTCCTTCAGCGCCAGCTGTGATGTCAGCAGTCAGCATCAAACGATCGTTTTGGGGAATGCCAGCCGCGGAAAGTGTTTCATCTTCTTTTAGCTCGCGGCCGAGCGCCTTGCTATCCAGACGATACGTCATCGCTCGCCCATCTGGCCCGGTAGTCGGCAGCTCTAGGAGCGAGGTGAACTCCGGCATTAGATCCTTGACGTTGACATCATCCGGGACTTCGGCAGTGCGTGCACCGCCGCTTGGTAAAACTATGGTGACATTTATATCTGACATAGTGTTCTCTCCCAATATCAAGTATCGAATATCAAGTATTTAGATGAGGCACCTGACAGGTGCCGGTGATATCCCAACAATCCTTGTGATGCAGGGCATGACAAACTTGGCATTCCACTGAACCGCGTGGGTCATTGCGTGTGACTGGTTCGAGGCAGTATGGACACCGATGCTCTTCATAAACTGCGATCTGCGGCTTGCGATGAAGGGGATTCCAGGCTCGAGTCCGGGAGCGAGCTGGTTTGGGATCGGCGGTTCGCATGGAGATTACCGGGCGGCCGGAAGACCTCTTCTTTTTTACCTTTGGCCGGGCGCTGGAAGCCGCTGGTACATAGCTGTTAGAAAGTGAGACATTCGGTATGACTGCCGTATGTGCTGGATGGGCCCTTGTTCGACTTCTAACCCGCGGAGCATAAGAGCTGTTCTGCCCTGTGACCCGCGTTGATCCTCTCCAGGCCCTCAATGCGATCCAGGCTGTGTCTACACCGATCACCATCTGCGCCAGGTCAAGCATGTCCATTTGGCTACGGCCAAATTGCAAAGGAAGCTGCAAAGAGATATGGGCCCAGTTGAACCAATCCACTCTGACCAGGCCAACCTGCCAAGGACCGATACCGCTTCTCCAACCGGTGAAGTAACCCAACACTGCCAGGCCAATCAAAACCATGGCAGCAGACGCCACGCCCTGAATGAACCAATTCATTTGTCGCAGTACGAACCTGGTTCCTAAGCCGATCAGCAGCCCCAGAGCGGTGTCTGCTAAAACGTTAAACAAAAGGATCGGGAAGCTGTTCTTTTGTCGAAATAGAATGACCAGACCGAGCGAAAGTGCAATAACCAGTAAGAACAATAGAACCACTCTGCGTAGTAAGTGCCATCGCTCGGAAGACTGGTCGGAGTTATAAAGACTCATGGTCGGGTTTCGCATTGACATTATATAGTCAGTTCAGATCAATGCAATTTGACATGCCTGCCTGCATTACTCGGGGCCGCGCCCTTCAACTTCACTTCTGCCTTGATGCGAATGCGGTTATGGGCCACCGGTGCGAGATTAATATGTGCTTGCTCAAAGTGGTGGAAGTGCAGGGAATCTTGAAGATCGCCAGTCAATTCATAGAAGCGATATTGAACTCCATTATGTGCTCGGACGATATGCATGGGCGGTATACCCACGCTAAATAGCGTCCGGTGCAGGAATTTCTCCTCACCCGATATGATATGAGTCAGTGTGGATTCACGCAGCTCGCCGCATGTGGGACAGTGACCGGCTTCGAAGGTCACTTCGCTCAGAGGTTTCAGGATCATTTCCACGGTGTGGCAGTTGGGACATTCGAGTTGAGTGATCAGCTCCTGGTCTAGTTCGATCATGGCATCCGGGCCTAGGTCCGCGCGCGCTATGCGTAGTAAATCTGCAAGCGTTGTGCGTTCCGAACGCGCCGGAAGTTCGGTGATCTCACCGTAAGTCCAATGGCTTTCACAATCGTCGCGCGCGGAGTAAGCGGTCGTATGCATTTCATTGACTAGGCCGTTGTAATGGACAACTTTTCCCGGTTCCACCGGCATGTCATTGATCAACTTCAAGGCTTCCTGGGATTGCATACCACCGATGATCGAAGCGATGGTGGGAGTAGTCGGCACTTTACCCAGCAGGATATTTTGGCGTGCCAGCAGCGGACAGGAATAGCGACTCGAAAGGTCCCGCAAAGCCTGTTCGGTAAGGGTGCACTCGTAACAGGCCCCTTGCCCGGGTACAAAAACCCGCATTAGCCCAAGCAATTCCTGGATGGCACCATCGACCCATGGCTTATTTACCCAATAACAGAACCGGTTGACTGCTAGTCGAGCTTCGCGGTTATCGAGGCATCCGATCACAACGTCCATTCGGCGGATAATACCGAGACCCAATTGGGTCGTCACATCCCCGTTCATATATTGTACGTGAATATCCGGGTTGATTGATTTGGCGCGTGCAGCGGCGATCTCGGCCTTGCTGCGATTATTGTCTGCTTCACGGAAGAGAACGGAACGGCTCAAATTAGCGGCTTCGATTTTATCGAAATCCACAATGAACAAGTTGCCAATGCCCATTAATGCCAGGTTCTTGATCACTTCATTACCTAGCGCGCCCGCTCCGATTACCATTACTTTGGCATTCTGTACTTTCTCACGCTCCCACCACGAAATGAACTCGAACGTACCGAGACGATCTTTTTTTAGGTTTGGGATATGCAGTGGTTTATCGGGCGCGATGGGCACACGCAGCGGCCCGGTCGGCGGTTCATTGGCTGCCGATCGCGAAGAAGAGGGTGCAGCCTGGCGGGCTAATTCCCTTGCTTGTGTCATATTCGACTCGTTAATTTTCCGGGCAAACCAGCCCACGTGTGGACGCGACTCGATCAGCTTGTTTTCTTCGAGCCTCTTGAGCGCTTCTCGAAGAGTCGAACGGCTGATCCCCAGCTGGCTCATGAGCTCGCGTTCAGGTGGCAGCTGGGTTCCGGGTAACAGACTCCCGTCCAAAATCGAGGCTGAAAGCTTACCAGCAGCCGTTTCCGTAAGAGAAGTATGAGTTATAGGTTGAATTTTCATAGGTTCCAACTATTTTCTGTGGTATGGTGGTCAGACCAAGATGCTCACAGTATAGGTTTTATCCCCTAGGATGTCAACTAGGTAAAAAGTACTAGTCAACTTTAATTTCAAATGAGATTACCTATTGAGAAATTGACTACACGAAATTAATGTCCCCCGCTTTATATTGCTGAATACCCCAAGAATTAATCTCTTGGGGTTTCAAATCATCCTCCCAGCGCTTCATTCAACCAATCTAGGAATCCTTTTTCCTTTGGCTTGACTGCTGAGCTTAAGGTCGTCGCTAATTGCTCAAACAACTCACGTTGTTCTTTTGTCAGCTTCGAAGGGATTTCCACATTGACCAGGACTAGCTGGTCGCCGCGATGATCCTTGCGGCGTAAATGTGGCACCCCTTTACCCCTCATGTGAAAGATCTTACCCGGTTGAGTCCCGGTGGGGATTTTCAGCTTCTCATTGCCGTCAAGGGTCGGTACTTCAATCTCCGCGCCGAGCACTGCCTGCGCTACATTGATATCAAGATTCAACAAAATGTCATTTTCTCGGCGTTTGAAGAACTTGTGCGGCTCGACGTCCAGCACCAGGAACAGGCTGCCTTGTGGCCCGCCGAGAGCTCCAGGTCCGCCTTCACCTGCCAAACGGATCTGTGTTCCAGAGTCCACGCCTGGTGGAATCTGCACTTTCTTATGGACGAGCTTTCGTTCTAGCCCCGCTCCTCGGCAGGTTCGGCATGGCGATGAGATCACCTCTCCGCGGCCCTCGCAGTTTGGGCAGGTTGTGGTTTGCATCATCTGCCCGAGAATCGTTTGCCGCACTTGACGAACTTGCCCCTGCCCGCCGCAGGTGGGGCAACGCGTGGGTGCAGTGCCCGGCTCCGCTCCAGACCCTTTACATCGGGAGCAGGGTTCATCGCGTTCGAATTGGATCTCCTTTTCTATGCCGAAAACAGCCTCCTCGAATTTTAGAGAGACCTGTAACTGCAAATCGCGTCCGCGGCGCGGTGCCCTTCTCGAGCGCCCGGTAGAGAAACCGAACTGCCCAAAGAGTTCATCAAATATGTCGGAGAAATCGGCGGTGTAATCGTGGAAGCCACCCATGTTGCCGAGCCCTTCGCGTCCAAAGTGATCATAACGGCCGCGTTTATCAGGATCTGACAGGACTCCATAAGCCTCATTGATTTCTTTGAATTTCTCTTCGGCATCCGGCTCTTTATTTACATCTGGATGATATTGGCGCGCCAACTTCCGGAAGGCGCCTTTGATTTCATCATCGCTTGCATCCTTGCCAACGCCGAGAATATCGTAAAAATCGCGCTCGCTCATAATTTCCTGGATATTAGAAAATAGATAATTTGGGAATAGAGACTCATTCCGTACGAATCATTTTCTCCCTACTCTCTATTCTCGATTCATTCCTTCACCTCACCATCCACTACATCCGGCCCGGGATCAGATCCGCCGGGATTGCCAGGTTGGCTTGCCTCACCGGCTTGAGCATTTGGTTCTTGATAAACACTCGCGCCGATCTTCTGGATGGCTTGCCCAAGAGCTTCGGTCGCGGATTTGATTGCCTCGATATCTTCACTTTGAGCTTTGCTTCTCACCTCAGCGACCTTCGTTTCGATCTCCGATTTGATCTCTGCCGGTATTTTATCGCCGAACTCCTTCAATGACTTTTCGGCAGCATAGGCTGTATTATCGGCGTTATTGCGAACTTCGATCATCTCTTTGCGCTTGCGATCCTCATCCGCATGCGCCTCAGCGTCCTGGCGCATCTTCTCCACCTCAGAATCGGATAGCCCCGACGAGGCTGTGATCGTGATGTGCTGTGTCCGTCCTGTCGCCTTGTCTTTGGCAGTCACTTTTAGAATTCCGTTCGCATCAATATCGAACGTTACTTCAATTTGTGGAACGCCTCGCGGCGCGGGAGGAATCCCGTCCAGAATGAATTTACCGAGCGATTTATTGTCAGCCGCCATGGGTCGTTCACCCTGCAGAATGTGTATTTCGACCTGGGTTTGGCTGTCTGATGCGGTTGAAAAGGTCTGACTGCGTCTTGTAGGTATGGTCGTATTACGTTCGATCTGCGGCGTGGCGATGGATCCCATGGTCTCAACCGAGAGCGTGAGCGGTGTTACGTCGAGCAGAAGGATATCCTTCACCTCTCCGCCCAGCACGCCTGCCTGGATTGCAGCCCCCACAGCCACAACCTCATCAGGGTTGACGCCTTTATGAGGCTCCTTGCCAAAAAAAGCGCGTACGCGGTCCTGGACCGCAGGCATGCGTGTCATCCCGCCCACCATCACTACTTCGTTGATGTCGCCGGCATTGAGGTTTGCATCGCTCAATGCTTGCTTGAGCGGCGCAATCGTGCGGTCGACGAGGTCGGCAGTGAGCTGTTCGAACTTGGCGCGGGTGAGTGTAGTGACAAGGTGCTTCGGTCCACTGGCATCGGCGGTAATGTAGGGTAGGTTGAGCTCCGTTTGCATCGTGGTTGAAAGCTCGATCTTGGCTTTTTCCGAGGCTTCTTTCAACCGCTGCAATGACTGGCGGTCGGTGCGCAAGTCAATGCCATTATCTTTCTGGAATTGCTCGGCGAGATAATCCATGAGCCGCTGATCGAAATCGTCTCCACCCAGGAAGGTATCGCCGCTGGTCGATCGGACCTGGAAAACACCATCGCCGACATCCAGGATCGAAATATCGAAAGTGCCGCCGCCCAGGTCATAGACCGCGATGACCTCATTCTTCTTTTTATCGAGGCCGTAAGCCAGTGAAGAAGCTGTCGGTTCATTGATGATGCGCATCACTTCCAAACCTGCGATCTTGCCTGCATCCTTCGTGGCATTGCGCTGCGCATCGTTGAAGTAAGCCGGCACAGTGATCACTGCTTGCGTGATCGCTTCACCTAAATATGCCTCTGCATCCGTCTTCATCTTGGCAAGGATCATAGCCGAGACTTCTGGCGGGCTGTAATCCTTGCCATCCAGCTTCACACGGACATCGCCATTCGGAGCTTCGTCCACTTCATAAGGAACACGCTTCTTCGTGCGTTCCACTTCCGGATCTCCGGACTTGCGTCCCATGAAGCGTTTGATCGAGAAGATCGTATTCTGCGCATTGATGATCGCCTGGTTGCGAGCCACACGACCGACTAGGCGCTCATGATTTTTGTTGACCGCCACAACGGACGGCACCAGCCGTTCGCCTTCAGCGGAGGGGATCACGATTGGCTCGCCGCCTTGCATCACTGCTACAACGGAATTTGTTGTCCCCAGGTCAATTCCAATGATTTTACCCATTTGAATAAGTTCTCCTTTGATAATTAATACGATCGAATATTATTTCGCCACTCTCACGTGCGCGGGCCTCACTACACGGTCGCCCAGCATATATCCATTCTGGATAATCGCGATTACGGAACCGCTCTCAGCCCCTTCCATGGATTCGTATGAGATCGCCTCATGATAGTTAGGATCAAAAACCTTGCCTTCCGCTTCGATGCGTTCAATCCCCTCCGCTTCGAGGATGGACTGCAGCTTGCGTGTTATCAACTCAATGCCGTTCGCCCAGGCATCCTGCTCGGGACGGTTCAGCAGGGCACGCTCTAAATCGTCCAATACGGGCAGGACTTTTTTTATGAGTTCGCCTTTCATCCAGGCTTTATCCGCTTCGCGATCGCGCTCCATGCGTTTTTTATAGTTTTGGAATTCGGCGACAGCGCGCTGCCAACCGTCGAGATTCTCCGCGGACTTGGCCTCTGCTTCGGCAAGCTTCTGCTTCAACGACTCAAGCTCGCTTGCCTCTATCTCGACGTTCACTGTTTCACCGGTTTCAGGAGTTTCTGGTGCTTCAGCATGGACAGGGGTAACTTCCTCGTCTTTATGGTTATGGCGTTTTTTTTCAGACATTCGCTCTCGCTTTTTCAAATCGGGTAATCGATATTCGATGGACGGGCCTCGAATATCAATATTTATTCACTTGCAATTTTGTCGTTGACCAGGTCGCTCAATAATCCGGCAACGAATCTCACAGTAGGAATAGTCCTGGTATATGACATACGCATGGGCCCCAGCACGCCGAGCGTACCGGTAGCCAGACCTGGCACACCATAGCGCGCCAGTACTACAGAGCATTGACGCAGTGCTTCCCAGCCGCTCTCGCCGCCGATCAGCACTTGCAAACCGCCAACCGAGCTATTACCGGTCGTACGGGCAAGCAAGTCTTGTAATGTTGATCGCTCTTCAAAAAGTCGCAATGCGCGGCGGGCTTCATCAGAATCAGCAAATTCGGGTTCGTATAAAACATTGGTCAGCCCATCGGTATAGATGGTGCCAGACACACTTTCAGCAGTCCGGCGATAATCCTGCCCAATGAGTGTCAGGATATCCTGTTCAAGAGCGTCGGAATGGTTCGAAACGCCCTCGATCTCATCCATAAGGCGGCCGGTCAAAAGACCGTTGAGATGTGTTGCGGTCTGGCTGAGTCGCTCCTGCGAAACTGGTTCAGCCAGGGTCAGGAGTTGTTGTGAAACTTCGCCTCCGACCATGACTAGCACCATCAGGATCTGGCGGCCCTGCGTTGAAATTAATTCAACGTGTTGGAAGCGTGCCTTTTCCACCCGCGGGGCTGTAATTACGGAGGCGCCCTGCGATTGATGCGCAAGCACCGAGGCAGCCAGGTGCATCCATTGTTCAACATCCGGGGTGGTTTCGTAGAACTGATGCGAAATGGCTTGTTGCACGGACGCCGGCAATTTGGCCTGGTTGATCATCTGGCTTACAAAGTAACGGTATCCCTCCTCAGTGGGCACCCTCCCTGCCGAAGTATGCGGTTGACGCAGGAAACCCATTTCAGTCAGGGCGCTCATCTCATTCCGGATGGTGGCCGGGGAGAGATCGAGATGATAATGGTCGACCAGCCGCTTCGAACCGACTGGCTGGGCTGAATCGATGTAAGCGCGGATGATAATAAGGAGTAAGTTTTTTTGCCGTTCAGACAGGTCTGTCATGGTTTTTCATAAGTTGGCACTCTCGCATCGAGAGTGCCACTACTTCGATTTGAATCATATCATGCGGGCAAGAGGAGCGTCAATAAGAGGAGTGTAAGAAAATAAAAAGGCGGCTTGTCCTGCCGCCAGATCCGTATTTTATTTTCCTGTACCATAATTCCCAGGTTTTAAATGGCCATTTTCAGGAAATTAATGGTTTTCTGGGTAATATATCTAAATATCTGCTATACGGGTTAAGGACTAAGGTTTAACCAGAGGCCGCCAGGCCGGATCAAAATCCACTCCCGGGTCCGTGGTCAATTGTGTGCGCTGATCTCCATTGACCAACGCATAAAAGATATCACGGTTATTATCCGTGCTTATACTTTCAAACACCATCCAGAGACCATCCGGTGAATAGTGGACGTTCTCAACCGGTAATGGTTTTATGCTAAGCTGACTGGCAACTGCTTTATTGCGATTTTCATAAGAAATAAACATCTCCCAGGGTAAAACCGGGCCTTGGGCGTTGCGTTGAGTAAAAATGACCGATTTATCGTCAGGGGACCAAACAGGGAAATAATTCCAGAACTGCTGGCCGCTTCGTACGATCTGCTGTTGACCCTGGCCCGTATCTGTCATCGTCCAGATCTGATATGCACCAAAGCGCTTATAAGCGAATACGATCTGATTGTTGATCGGTGACCACGAAGGCTGTCTGGTGATCTCATCAGGAATGGTATTCGTTAACCGCGTCACGGAGAGGTCATCCAAATTGATGGAGTAAATTTGCATATATCCATCGCGCATGGAGGTGAACGCAATACGTTTTCCATCGGGTGACCAGGCGGGTTCCAAATCCCCTCCGGGTGCGGTCGGTAGCGGGGTCAGATTCGAGCCGTCTGCATTAATGATGAAGAGCCCGGTATCTTTAGCTGGAACTTCGGAAATATCGAACCGTTTCTGGCAAGGTGAGATAAACACCAGCCGCAGTCCATCCGGAGACCATACAGGCTCGCAAGCGCCATTTGGCATGTTCGTTATCGGAGCCACTTGATCTCCAGCAATATTGCTCACATAGATTTGCGGAATACCCGAGCGGTCAGAGGCAAATGCAATTTGTCCGGTACCGCCCCCAACCGGGGTGGGCAATCCAATTTGAGTTCCATTAAGAGTCGCTGTTGCAAGGATAGGTGGAGCGCTGGTAGGCGTCAGGGTAATCGTAGCCGTTGGCGTATTTGTGGCAGTTGCTTGGATCGTTGTTGGTGACGGCAGGCTGGTTGCAGTTTTTGTCGGGGTCGAGGTTAAGGGGCGGTCAATAAAAGGCAGGGAAGCGAGCAAATTGACCGGGAACTTGTTAGGGGAAAAATTCAAAATACTAAACCAGGTACCGGCGGCGATCAATATTAATATAATCAATATCCAGGCACATCCCGTACGACGGCGCCGCTTATTTGGAGGAACAAAGGGTTTGCCGTCGTCAACCATCGCGGGCAACAAAGAACTACCTCCGTTATTGGGCTTTGGTTTGCTTTTGACTTCCCGGCTTTCTTGGGTTGGTGGAATCGGGATATCGGGTGGAGGGACAACGGTAAACTCACCTGTTTGTCGCTCTGTCTTGGAGGTCGAACTGAGCAAGGCCTTCTTGAAATCTTCAGCGTCTTGATAGCGGTCCGCGGGGTCGACCGCCATGGCCTTCTCAATAGCTGCTGCCAAACGCCTGGAGATCTTTGGGTTCCGTTTGCGCAGCGGCGTGAGTTGGGCGTTGTCCATGGCACGCGCCAACCCATCCTCGGGGATCATGCCGCACAACGAGGCATACAGGGTTGCTCCCAGTGAATAAATATCTGTGCGCGGATCGGTGCGTGCCGTTCCGTATTGTTCCGGGGGAGAGTAACCCGGGGTCATAGCACGCGCCCCGGTGGTCGTGGCCTGCGTCCCCTGCACTAGCTTGGCAAGACCAAAGTCCACCAGAAAGATGTGACCTTCTGGCGTGATCTTAACATTACCTGGCTTGATATCGCGGTGCAGTATGGATGGTTTGCGTGTGTGTAAAAACGTGAGCGCATCGCACATGGCGGCGCCGACCATCACTGCGTCCTCCTCACTGACGTTGCCCATGCGCTCCATACGTTGGCGCAAATCCTCACCTTCGATGAAGTCCATGACCAGATATTGGCCCTGGTCGCCCACTGCAAAGTGATCGGAAACGCGTGGCAAGTTGGGGTGCCGCAAGTTTGCAAGGATAACCGCTTCTAAACGGAATTGGCGGGCATATTCATCCGTTGTAAATAGATTTTCCTTTACGGCCACGTCTACGCCGAGGTTTTCATCCACAGCCCTGTAGACAGATCCCATGCCGCCCTGGCCAAGGATTTCGACAATGCGATATCGTTTATGTAGAAGAGTTCCTCTATCGAGCGTCATCCCAATCCCATCTTAAAGTAAATGGTAAACGTGGATGATTATATCAGATAGGCTTCCATAATTTTTTCTCACCCTATTTTGATATGAATTAACAACCGGGCTCCCGAATTTGACGACCGTGCCCTAAGTAATGTACACTCAGAATATGGAAAGGTCAGCCCTGCGGAACTGGGATTGGTTATCGGTTTCCTTGGTCTTCCTGCTCATCCAGGTGACAAGCGCACGCCTCGTAATCACCAATTGGGCGTCCTTCCTGTATTTTTCCCAATCACTCGCCGGTCTGGGTACGATCCTTGGCCTGGCACTCGGAGCTAGCCGTTTTGGTCGTCGATCAATTATCTGTCTGACAATCGTCTACACAGCCGTCTTGCTTCCATTCCAAATGGTTGGTGCAGTGACAGACAAACTTTACGCCGACCAGTTAACCCACCTGGCAAGGATCCTTTTAACATCTCTCAACCAATTCCTGCAGCGAAAACCGGTTAATGATTCGCTTTTCTTCGTCGCTTTTGCTTGTATCACATTTTGGTTTATTTCGCTCGCAGCGGGTTACTGGCTGGTGCGTCACAGCAACATATTTATCGCCATCATCCCATCCGGGTTCGCCATCCTGATCATCCAGGTTTACGACAACTTTAAAGCGTACGCCTCATGGTGGCTGGCGGTATTTATGCTGCTTGCTTTACTTTTGCTCGGTCGTGAATATTATTTACACAACCGGATTAATTGGACTCAACGGCGCGTTTTTATTAATCAGGAAGCCTGGACCAATATCTTCAGTGGTCTCTTTACAACCGTGGCCCTTGCAGTGGTCATTGCTTGGCTCATTCCAACTTCGCTATCGAATATGAAGAGCGTGACTGATGCATGGAATAGTTTCACCAAACCTCTGATCGACCGGGTATCAAATGCTGTCAGTTCCCTCCGAGGTCCCTATAATAAGGCAGCAAGTAACTACTACGGAGCTACGCTCGGCTTGGGCCGCGATGCCGGTCAAGGCGATACGGCTGTGTTTACGGTCCAGGTTTTGAATGAACCCGCCTATATTCCGCGATATTACTGGCGAGGACGAGTTTATGACTATTATATTAATGGAGAGTGGTCTAGCTCTCCCGCTTCAATCTTAAGTTTCCACCCGAAGGACAGTAACCTGAAAATTCCCAACTCTGATAATCGCTCGGAAGCTCTTCTGCGATTTACGGTTCAATTCCCCTCGCAGAGCTTGATCTATGCGCCTTCTCAGCCTGTCTGGGTTGATCAACCCGGAACAATCGTTGCTACACTCATTGATACCAAACTTGATGACGTCCTTTCCTGGGAGGCAACATCGGCGATTCAAAGCGGAGGTCAGTATCAGGTCCGAACTGAGACCGCCTATCCAAATGTCCGGCAGCTTCAGAGTGCCGGCACTCAATATCCCAAATGGGTCAAGGAGCGTTATCTCGAAATCCCTGATAACATCAAAACGGATATTCTGGACCTGGCGGAAAAGGTGTCTGGGGGACAAGATAATCCCTTTGATAAAGCTTCAGCAATAACGGACTACCTGCGTGCGGACCTTCAGTACGCGACAAACCTTCCCGCACCCCCCGAAAATCGGGATCCGGTTCTCTGGGTGCTTTTTGATTACAAAAAAGGCTTTTGCAATTATTACGCCTCCGCAGAAGTGTTGATGCTGCGCTCCGTTGGAATTCCGGCGCGATTGGCGGTGGGTTTCGCACAGGGGGAATATCGGAACGGCGCATATATTGTCCGCCAGCGCGATGCGCACGCCTGGCCAGAAGTGTATTTTCCCGGCATTGGCTGGGTGGAGTTCGAACCGACCGTCAGCCAGGACCCGCTGGTTCGACCAATTGCGGCTTCGCAAGCCAACGGAACGCCTTCCGGTGCGATCCTACCTCAGAAGTTGACTAACAGGGATGAAGATCAATTACCAAAGGGCAATTCCGGATCCACCGCATCATCCAAAAGCTTGCCATTTGCCCAGTCTTTAGCCGGCCGCGTCCTCATCATCGGTTCGGGCCTCCTCCTGATTGCGCTGGTTGTTTTCCTTATTAAACGTTACCGACTTTTAACGCACGTACCCATCTATTTATCAACATCTCTCGAACAAAACGGGATCACTCCACCGGGGTGGATCGAAGACTGGTCGCGCTGGAATCAATTAGGGCCGGTAGAGCGATCGTTCGCTAGCATTAATTGGAGCCTGCACCAGCTTGGTAAGCCGCAGCAGATGGATGCCACACCCGCAGAACGCGGCCGGCTTTTAAAAAAACTGCTTCCCTTAGCGGCAAAAGATATAGAAACCTTGACATATGAGCTTGAGTCCGGATTGTTTACACCAAGGATCGCAGATGTATCACGCGCACGACGTGCTAGTATGTTCATTGTACTGTATACCCTCCGTGCTCGAGTACTCAATCTCTTGGACACCTTAGAGGGTCGTGATGTATACTCGAGGTAAGTCAACAGCTCTTCTTTAACCGGGAATTAAGCATCTTCACAAGGTAAAGGGTTAACTTGGTAAACATGACATCTGATAAGTCTCATCCAGCCACGCTCCATGTACAAATCAATACTCTTGCCTTACAGTCCGGCAAACTGCGCGATGCTTTTCTAAAGAAAAAACCAAGGGATTTACCCGGCAATACGATTCAAGACTTAACCAATCTCACAGACACACTGGGTAGGATCGCGGAAAAAGTTGAAGAATTCGAGGCAGAGCGGGGCAATTCACTGGCTCTGGCTAAAATCGGAGGGGTGGTCAACTCCTCTCTTGAACTCAACGAAGTGCTGCGGATCGTAATGGATAACATAATACGCCTGACGGGCGCCGAGCGTGGTTTCCTGATGCTGCGTAACGAAAAAGGTGAAATGATTACGGAGGTAGCACGAAACTGGGAACAGGAGTCCCTCAAATCCAGCGAAGCGGCTACCAGCCGAACCATTGTCCAACGGGTGATCGAGTCTGGTGTACCGATCATCACCACCAATGCTCAGGAAGACCAGCGTTTTGTCGGACAGGAGAGCATCGTAGCACTTAACTTACGTTCGATCTTGTGCGTACCTCTGAAAGTCAAGAACGATTTGATCGGAGCCATCTACGCGGATAACAGGATCCGCAGCGGAATCTTCGCTGAGACAGAACGTGATCTGCTGGTGGATTTTTCGAATCAGGCCGCGGTTGCCATCGATAACGCCCGTTTGTTCGCTTCGCTGCGACAAACTCTCGCGGAAGTGACGGGGCTTAAAAACCTGATGGATAACGTCTTTGCCTCGATTGCCAGCGGCGTGATCACCGCCGACATCCAAAACCAGGTCTTGCTGTGCAACCGCGCGGCAGAAGCGATCCTGGGCCTGACCATGCCCAACATTCTTGGTCATCACCTGGATGACGTACTGGCTTCCGTTTCGAAAGACATCGAACCGCATTTAGCCCAGGTCCGATCAAAAGACATAGCTGTTATTGATCTTGAGATCAGCCATACCGATCCAAAGCGTGGGAACGTGGACTGGCGCTTGAACTTGTCTCCGTTGAAAGACGCTGGACAAAAAACCCAGGGTATAGCCATCGTGCTCGACGATCTAACCGAACATAAGAAACTTGAAGCCCAGCGCAGGCTGCTTGAAAGAATGGTATCTCCCGCCGTGCTCGACCAGCTTGACCCAAATAGTCTGCAGATCGGTGGCAAAAAAGTGGACATCACGATCCTTTTCGCCGATATCCGAGGCTTTACAAGCTACAGTGAAAAACAATCGCCTGAAAATCTCGTGGCTGTATTAAACCGTTACTTGGCTGCTGCGGCCGATGCCGTGCTTGAATATGAAGGCACTGTGGATAAATTCCTGGGAGACGCCATTATGGCCTGGTATAACGCGCCCCTGCCTCAGCCTGATCATACCCTTCGGGCAGTTAAGACCGCTCTTTTGATACGCACAGCAATTGCAAAATTACATCAAGAATTGCCACAAGCAGCACATCTCGATTTCGGCTTGGGCATCCACTATGGCGAGGCAGTGCTGGGTTTGATAGGGACCGAGAAGCGGCTCGAATACACAGCCATTGGCGATAGCATTAATACAGCGAAGAGGATCCAGGAAAATTCTGCTAAGAATCAAATCCTGCTTAGCCGTGAAGCTTATGAGCGCGTGAAGAAACAAGTGGAGGCAAAGCCCTTTACTCCGCTTACGGTTAAAGGTAAAACTCAACCATTAGTTGTGTATGAGGTGTTGGGATTGAAGTGAGTGATTATTAATTACCGATAATCCCACACTCTGCTAACGAAGCTTGCTAACTGTTCCATCCCTTTATCTACTGGCTTGGTATCAATATAT
>JBGQIO010000019.1:0-27686 GCA_041498515.1 Anaerolineae bacterium | reverse complement strand
ATATTCATGGTAATCCAGCCCAATATGACCAAAAGCAATCTCGCAAAACTCTCGCACAGAATGGGTTTCACCGGTGCCGACTACAAAATTATCAGACTCCGTCTGTTGGAGCATAAGCCACATAGCCTTGACGTAATCCCCTGCAAAACCCCAGTCTCGGCGAGACTCCAAATTGCCAAGGCGCAATTCCTTGGACAGTCCCAGTTTAATGCGTGCCACGCCGTTCGAAATCTTGCGCGTGACGAACTCAAAACCGCGGCGAGGACTTTCATGGTTGAACAGGATACCGGAAACGGCGAACAACCCGAACGATTCGCGATAGTTGACTGTGATCCAATGGCCGTACACTTTTGCAACGCCGTAGGGGCTGCGTGGATAAAAAGGCGTCATCTCGTTCTGTGGAACCTCGACGACCTTCCCGAACATTTCACTCGATGAAGCTTGATAGAACTTGATCTTCATATTAACAAAACGGATGGCTTCCAGCATACGCGTCACCCCTAAAGCCGTGACATCGCCGGTAAAGGCAGGCTGGTTCCACGAGGTGGGCACAAATGACTGGGCAGCTAGGTTGTACACCTCGGTTGGTTTGTATTCTTCAAACATGGATAGTAAGGAACCCTGATCTGTCAGGTCGCCTTGAATGACGACGATATCGTCTAACAGATGTTGAATGCGTTCATAAGTCACTGTGCTGGCACGACGTGCCATACCAACAACTCGATATCCCTTTGAAAGCAACAATTCAGCCAAATAGGAACCGTCCTGACCGGTAATTCCGGTGATAAGAGCAGTGGGCATGATTTTCTCCTAGTCCCAAAATTCAATAATTGAATTATAAACTCTCTATTAGACACGTCAAGCGCCTGCTTTTTTGGTCCGCCAACGATCCCAAAGCCAGCCACCTAATAAGATTCCTACAGCCATTAAAAGGCTTAATCCAAGCACCAGTAGGATTGGAAAATGGGTGCCAATTAGATAATAGCGTGCCAAGTACCATTGACCAAAAAGTAGCACACAGAAGATTTCCAAGGCTACGATACGCGGCAACCAGGGATCACGTTGTTCACGCCACCAGAGCCAGGCATATCCGGTCAGGAGCGCCTCAAATCCAAAGAATATCAGACGATACCGCGGGTTGTCCCACTGGTCTCCACCGGCGCGGATCGCGCAGATCAGGATCCATATCCAGGAGAAGAACGATAGCCAAATCCACAACCTACGCTCGCGGCCGGGTGTAGTTCGCCACGCAACAATAGGGGCATAGATCAAGAACGGCAGGATTAAATACCATCCCAAAGCGCGGAAGATGGCGATGATATGCCAGGTCAGTGTAGTGGGTGCAAAAAAAGCAGGGGGCAAAACCGGCTGAACGATTCCATAGCCAACCACAAATAGGAATTGCATGAGCGGATTCATTTTTGAGAATACATTCTGGATTTGGCCTGAACCACGTTCCAGCAGAAATATGACCCATTTGACGGAGGCGCGGAACCAATTTAATATGACCCCAAGCGACGACCCGCCGCTGAAATCATGTTGACGGCTCAAACTCCACGCCAAAAACAACAGGCCGATTAAAAATATGCTTCCAATAGCTGCCAAAATCGGCCACGGCAATCGTTTACGTTCGCCCCTCAGCCATAACCAACCGCCGAATAAAACCAACAAGACCAGCGCCATCGCAGGTGAGACCAGCAGCATTCCCACAATGCCAATTCCCACCCACCACCAACCGCGCTGCTGGTTTTGGTTCAGCCACTCTACAAATCCCCAAAAAGCGATGGCGATGAAAGTTAAGAGGAAAGGTTCGCGCATCTGTGCGCCGCCCGTCAGCACGGACTCAGGATAAAGGCTGAAAATCCAGGCAGAAACTAAAGTCAGCCTCTCATCCCAGACGAGCCGCGTGGCTTTATAGAGGAAGGGCACACCCAGAGCAGCAGTCAGGGACGCAAGCAGGATGATCAGCAAAGGACGATGAACATCCGGCGAAAAATAACGATAAGTCAATGCGCTGAGTGCAAGCAGGCCGCCGTATTGATCGGAATAGAAGCTTTTATCGAACGCAGTCCACAACGGATTACCGGAACTCGCCAATTCCCAAGCCTGGTCATCACGGCGATGAGCATCGGTGAAAACGTAGCCTGCCTTGTCATCCGGTACGTTATGGCCGTCAAGAGGCAGAGCAATATAAACCGCGATTCCCGCCGCGAGACGTAGCAGCAAGGCTAGCCCGATCATCCAGATAAGGGCTCTACCGCCGCCGGCCCAGCGCCAGGTCGCAAATAGTGCGATAAATCCCAGCAGGGATAAGGCTGAAAACCCAAGCCATCCGATCCAGTAAGCGCCTGGTTGAAGCGCGGCGAGGCCCGCCCCAGCGATAAATGATGCAGGAATTATTAAAAGCAAATCTTTCAGAAAAAGATATTTCGTTTTCATTCCATTCCATGGAGGGCATGTTGAGCGCGTGCCAGCCAGGTATGCTTTTCAGTTTCTCGCCGGGCATTGGTGGCTAAAAGTGTCCTCTGCTTTTCATTAGCTAACAAATTTTCAATTGCAGACTTCCAGGCAGCGGTATTGCCAGGTTGGCAGAACACTGCCCGCGTTTCATCGAGTACCTCGTGGATCACAGGTAGATCCGCTGTAATGATCGCACGTTCAGCGGCCATATACTCGAACATCTTCATTGGGTTGATGCCTTCGGCGATGTCCTGACCGCTGCTGGAAGAAATCGAACTGCCATACGGCATCAGCAGGATATCAGCCGCGGCTTGTATCAGCGGCAATTGACTGTTTTCGATAAAGCCGGTGAGCGTCACATTCGAGGCGTGCACTGATTCTAATTTTGCACGCCACCTCGCGACCGCCTCTGGCGTACCGCCCGACCAGAGAAAATTCACCTTGGGTAGCGCCCGCGCCAGCTCGAGAAGTAATTCCATACCCCGGCCCGCATAGAAGTGACCGGTGTAACCGACGGTCGGTCCGTTTTTAAGATTCAGTTGCCGACGCGCCTCGGTCGGCGCAGGAAGCTTCGTGTACCGTTCGAGATCAACGCCATTCGGGGCGACTTGCACAGTTTCTGCTGGGAATTCAAAGTGGGTCGACCGCTCAAGGGCTTTTTTGACCGCCTGGGTTGTAACTAGCAGCCGCTTGCGCCCATCTCTCTTCCAGAATTGACCCAGCCACCAAGCTCCAAAACGACCTGCCGTGTCTGCGTGCATCTCAAGGATGACACGGTGGCGACGCCATAAACCCAAAACTGCAGATTGTGGCAGCCAGGTGTAGATCAGATCGGCTTTGAATTTCTGCGCGGCAGATTGAGCATACCATACAAAGTCGAAGCGCCTGAGCAGGCGGTACGACGGCAGCCATTCGATATGAAAAGGATGGATCAATCCGTAATGTCGGGCAAGGTTATCCCATGGCACCGGTTGTGTTTCAGCTGGCGCTAAGACGCGCAGCTCGTGGCCCAGCTGGGTCAAAGCATCACACATCTTCATGACCTGGATCGAGTTCGCTGTCAAAGAAGGGATGCGGGAATTGGTGATGACGGCGATCTTCATGCCGCAGCCGCCTGTTTATTTAATTCGCGGCTGCCGCGCCAGACGATAGCCCCAACCGAAAGGATGTAATAGAACGAGAGTAGGGCGGCTTCCATCACATAGCCGTAACGCGGGACTAACAGGAAAGAAAGAGCCACTTTGACCAAGCCCGCGATGAGCGTGGCCCACAGCGGGAAAGTAGGCAATCCAAATGAAAGCAGCAGCGGTCGATTCCAGAACAGCGTGTAATTGAACACAAGTCCGACGAGCAGAGCGATCAGCGCGGGATATGCGGCAACGTATTGTTCTCCATAGATCCAGAGCAGCCAATGACCAAAGAAGGTCAAGCCGAGAGCGAGGGCAAAGTTATACGCGAATGCCACTGTCGTGACTTTTCGTAGAAAATCGCGCAAACGCGGCCAGGCTTTTTGAACGATCAACCGGTTGAGTTCAGGATAGACAGTGAGGATAAGCGGGTCAGCGGGGACGGAGAGGAAATTTATAATGGTATACGCAATCTTGTAAAGGCCCACGGCTTCCGTATTTAGAAAAAAACCAACCCACAAAGGTTCGCTTTCACGGAAGACCAGGATTGCAGTCGCGCTCAGATTGGAACTAATGGCAAATCTGAATAAATCCCGGAAGGATGGCAGGACGGAAAGCGGAGCTTTTATCCATCCTCTACCGAGCACGCGCCGTAGTTGGATTTGAGCGGCGATAAAAAGGCCGAGTCCCAGGACAGCTTTGCCTAGTAAATATGCCGTCAAGATAATGACCAGGTTTCCTTTTAATAGGAATGCCGCGAGGATGATACCTGCCGATACTATGCTTTGTAATAAAATAACCGTGCCTCGCAATTTAATTTTATCTGTGACTTGAAGGATGCCTGTAGAGGTCTCAGCATTAAAATTTGCGAGCAAACCGAGACTATAAATGATGAACATCCATTCCACGCCTGGCGTTTTGGCGATAAAACGAGTGGCGAGATCAGCCGTCAGCGCCACAAAAACGAAAGCCATACCTGAGACTGCTGCTTCGCCAGCCCCAGCAGCCTTGATAAGCGCGGCAGCCCTTTGCTTTTCGCCTTTTTCGAGGAACTCGCCTCCATAGCGGACAACCAACTCACTCATGCGGAATGAGAACAGGCCGTTGACCGTGGAGGCGTAACTCATCACGATTGCGATCAAACCGAATCCAGCGGCTCCTAATAAGCGAGCCGCCAGGATACCTTGAAAAAAACTCAGAACTAGGCTGATTGAATTGATGCTAAACAAATGAGCGCTGTTACGGATGACTTTGCTGAGCAACTCATCTTGGCGCAATTTTTCGATAAGAATCATGTAGTCGATATTCCGCTCACCCAGGAACGTTCAGCGGCATACCATTCGACGAGTTTTTTCACGCCCTCACGCAGTCCTACGGCAGGCTCCCAGGCGAGCAATCGACCGGCCTTCGAAACGTCTGCCCAATTGGAGTACATGTCGGCCAGATTAGGCGGTCCGTATTGCACCTCCGCTTTATTGCCGGTTAGCTCTTCGAGCAGTTTGATCAACCCGTTAATGGTGATGACTTCATGCCCGCCCAGGTTGATGATCTCGTAGCCAAGCGGTTTCAATGCCAGGATCGTACCGCGTGCAATATCGTCTAAATATGTAAAACCCCGCGACTGCTCTCCATTGCCATTGACGCGCACAGGCTTGCCTTCGTGGATCCACTGGCAAAAGCGGAACATCGCCAGGTCAGGTCGTCCTGCCGGTCCGTAGACGGTGAAATACCGTACGACACTGACATCCAGGCCGTGCAGGGAATGATAAGCATGTGCCAACACTTCCGCGGCTTTCTTGCTGGCGGCATAAGGTTGGAGTGGCTCGCTGCTTGAAGCAGACTCGGGCGTTGGATAGGGTGGATTCGCGCCGTAAATGCTCGAAGTGGAGGCCAGGAGAAATTTCTTGGTCCCCGTGTGGCGGCTAAGCTCGAGCAGATTCAATGTGCCCATTACATTCGTTTCATAAAATAGCCACGGATTTTCCACACTGGCACGAACTCCCGCACGCGCCGCTAGATTAATGACCGCGTCAAACTTCCCGCTATTTAATTGCTCAACTTCTTTCTTGAGGGATATATCGATCTTGCGGAAGGTAAAGCCTGGCAGCTTTTGAAGCCGCATAAGGCGGTGTTCTTTCATCCGGATATCGTAGGCATCGTTGATATTGTCAATGCCCAAGACCGTATGCCCGTCTTGAATGAGCAATTCTGATGTATAAGCACCGATGAAACCGGCCGCGCCGGTGACCAGATAATGTGCCATTAGAGCCGTACGACCTTGGGGTTATCCATCGTTATCTTTCCCAGCGCGTTGCGGCTGTCGAAGATGAATTTCGCCTCGGCAAGGATCGCTTTGTAATCATAGGTCTTGTGATCCGTCACGATCACCACCGCCTCTGCTTCTCGCACCGCCTGCATCACATCCCTCACCGTTTCCATCTTCCAGCCTTCCTTCTCATGATGGATCTGCTTCACATACGGATCGTGGTAGCTTACCTCGGCCCCCTTCTTCTTCAGCAAGGCGATCACGTCCAGGGCCGGCGACTCGCGTACGTCGTCAATGTCCGGCTTATACGCCGCTCCCAGCACCAGCACCTTCGCCCCTTTCAATACCTTCCCCCGCTCGTTCATCGCCTCCAGCACCCGCGTCACCACATAGCGCGGCATGTTCGTGTTGATCTCCGACGCCAGCTCGATGAAGCGCGCATTGTAATTGAATTCCTTCATCTTCCACGATAGATACAGCGGGTCGATCGGGATGCAGTGCCCACCCAGTCCCGGCCCCGGCGTGAACTTCATAAAGCCGAACGGCTTCGTCGCCGCCGCATTGATCACCTCCCACACGTCCACCCCCAACCTTTCGCACATGATCGCCAGCTCGTTCACCAACCCGATATTGATCATCCGGAAGGTGTTCTCTAGCAATTTGGCCATCTCCGCCGCCTCCGCCGACGACACCCGCACCACCGTCTGGATCGCACCGCTGTACCAAACGCTGGCTACTTCTGCGCAAGCCGGGGTGATGCCGCCCATCACCTTGGGCGTGTTATACGTCGTCCAATCCTCGCGCCCCGGGTCCACCCGCTCCGGCGAAAAACAAATGAAAATGTCCTCCCCCGCTTTGAGCCCCGATTTCTCCGTCAGCATCGGCAGAGCCAGTTCCCGCGTCGTTCGCGGATAGGTGGTCGATTCCAACACCACTACCATGCCCGGGTGCACATACTTCGCCAGCTGTTCGGTCGCCGAGATGATGAACGACATATCCGGGTCGCCCGTCTGACGCAGCGGCGTGGGCACACAGATGCTGATCGCATCCATCTCCTGGAGCGCCGCAAAATCACTGGTCATATTTAGCTTGCCGGTTTTGTGCAACCGGGCAACGGTTGCGCCCGGTACGTCCTGGATATAGGATATGTTTTTGTTGAACGTGTCCACCTTGCCCTGGTCCGGGTCGATACCCAACACTTGGAAGCCCGCCTCGGCAAACACCACTGCCAATGGCATCCCCACATAGCCCATCCCCAGGATCCCGATCTTCGCGGTTTTCTCCTGCAGTTTCTTGATCAGTGTCTCTTTGATATTCATAAATTCCTTAGTGAATATTGGATCGAGAATCGATGGTCCTAATCCGGATATCGGCTAAACCCCAATTTCCGATTTTCGATTTCCAATTTCCGTCTAAAACAAATTTAATTGCTTTGGGTCTTCTTTGGGCGGTTCCTGACTACCGCTTACCCCGGGCGCTTTCCGTCCTAATCCCGTACGTGCTTCATCAAGCAATTGTGGCAACTTGGCAAAATCCGCGAGGATGGCTGGCTTGAGCGAAGATTGATGCAAGGCTGCGGCCGGGTGGAACATGGCGATCACATACCGGTCGCCAATCTTGCGCATTTGTCCGTGCACCGCACTGATTTTGGCACCAGACATGAACTTCGCCATCGAAAAGCGACCCAATGTGATGACGATGCTTGGATTGATGGCATTGATCTGCCGATCCAAATACTCGTTACAAGCTGACAACTCTTCCGGTTGAGGATCGCGGTTGGCCGGCGGACGGCATTTGACCACATTGGTGATCCACACGTCCATGCGCTTCAAACCAGCTTGAGCCAAAAGCTGGTCTAAAAATTGACCTGCCGCGCCTACAAACGGGCGCCCCTGCTCATTCTCGTAAAAACCGGGCCCCTCCCCGATGAACATGATCTCCGAATTGGCTGGCCCTTCGCCCGGCACTGCCTTCTTGCGCGAATGATAGAGTGCACATTTCTCGCACACAACTACCTCTTTGGCCACTTGTGCCAGGGATTCTTCGGCGTTCATTCCGCCTCCAAAGGTTCCAGAGTCATTAAGATTGCATCTTCCCCGTTGTCCTTGTAATACTTTAGGCGTCTGCCTGTGATTTCAAAACCAAATTTTCGATACATGGTCTGCGCGACCTCATTGCTTTCGCGTACCTCCAGAAAGGCTCGTCGTACCCCGGCGGCGGAGGCATCCTTAAGTGCTGCGGTTAAGATCCTCGCTCCAACGCCTTGTCGGCGAAACTCAGGGTGTGTGGCTATCGTGGCGATATGCAGTTCATCCACAACGATCCAAGAAACGATCATCGCCGCAACGCGTTTATCCTCCGTCTCTGCTACGAAACATCGTGCTACACGGTTATCTGATACTTCGTAATGGAACGAATGCTCGGGCCAGGGCAGGCTGAAGGACATCTGGTAGATTTGGGCGACCACCGGCACATCCTGGACTGTCATTTTTCGGATGATCACATTCATGCCGGAATCGGATCGCTGAGATGCAAGTAGATCGGTGCGAGCGAAGCTGGCTCATCTACCTCGCCTTTCTGCCAGCGTGCCCAGGCTAATTCTGCAAGGACCGACGGACGTCGAACGCACAAAGGTGGGGACGCCAAAACTACATTGACTTTTTTGCGAGCCAGGCGCTGACGGTCTTCCGCGGTCAATTCCCCGGCTACCAGGTTGGTTTGTCAATTGAATCGGCCAGCTCGTCGACCGTCATGATCTGCGCCTCACCGGACGACTTCCAACCGGTTTTCGTGAATTTATAGCGGCCCAGTGCAAGGCGTCCGCGGCCTGCTTGTAACACCGCCGCTAAGGGCAGGCGCGCCGGAGGCAATCCGCAGGCAAGGACATCCAAAGTTGGAACGCCGATGATCGGTATGTGACGAGCCAGCGCTAACCCTTTGATAAAGGCCAAACCTGCGCGCAATGCAGTGAATGAACCTGGACCGATCGCTACGCCCACCGCTTGAACTTCGTTTATGCTTATCCCCGTGCGTCTCAATAAATCAGCTAGTGCGGGAGCCAGCTCCACTGTGTGATGCTGATGACTGTACCAGAGTGATTCGGCGTTAAGCTGTGCGCTATTGTATAAAGCAAGACCGATTTGTGCGGTAGACGTATCGATGGCCAGCAACATCATACGACTCCAAATAACGCCTGTTGCAGTTCAGCCAGTACAAGATCGTACCGCGATCCTTTGGCCTTGAATCGCATTTGACGTTGCTCTTCTCCAATGAGATCCAGGTGGATCCGCAGTTCTTCGTCAGACAATACCGATGAGATCCTTTCCGGCCACTCCACGATCAACGAGCCTTCACTTAACATCAAATCGAGGTCCAGCTCTTCTGCCTCGAGTCCCGACTCAAGCCGGTAGGCATCCATATGAAAGAGTTGGTCGCCGTTGGGACGCCGGTATTCATTAACGAGAATAAATGTCGGGCTGGAAACTGCATCCAGTGAACCCCAGCCTTGAGCCATACCTTGGACAAGTGTTGTTTTACCCGCACCGAGCTCACCTTGCAAACAGATCAAATCGCCACGTTGAAGCAGACCCCCAAGGCGCATTCCGATGCGGCGGGTTTGTTCTGGACTGCGGCTGAAGAATTCAAAAGTGTGTTCATCCAGAATGGGCACGCAGGGATTATACGTCAGCGAATTGCGAACGGCAAGTGATGAGTCTCACGAATGTAAATTAGGGCAAGATGATATCTTTCCCTTGCCTGGCTGCTTTCCGTAGAATTAATTGATTGACTTACCCTACCTGATCCCGGAGTAAATCGGACTTCTTAGATTCTCCCGGATTTCTTTCATCTCTCCCCGTTTATATTTATGGGTTGTCCTATATCGTTACAAAGATTATTTCTATTGAAATTTGTTAAGCGGTCTCCAATACGTTGACTTTTTCATTTTCCAACTCGAGCCGCGTACCCAGGATATGCGCAATTCGCCGTGCTGAATCGGGGCGCGCCGCCAGGCGTGTATTCTCAATGACTTGATCCCGTTCACGCGGACGACAGATCCAGCGCGTTAGGGCGCGCACCACTAACTGAGGCTTCGGCGCCCAGACTCCCGTGCCCGTTTCAAGGACGTAGGTGACGTTGCCGTCTTCCTGACCGGGGAGTTTAGATAAAAGGATGATTGGCAGGTTGGCATTGAGTGCCTCGGCGATTGTTCCTGGCCCGGCCTTTGTAACGATGATGTCCGCAGCACGCATAAAGTCGGGCATGTCGTGCCTGAAGCCGTAGATGAAAGTTGGATTCTCCCAGGTTTCGGATTCAAGCGCAGCTCGTAACTTTTCATTCCGCCCGCAAACGGTAACCATGCCCAGGTCAAGGCCCGATTCATCAATCGCCCGCGCGGTACGGGCCAGGGGACCCATACCATCTCCGCCGCCTGCGAGTAAAACGATCGGCTTATCCAATGGCCAGCCAAATTTTTTACGCAAGGTTCGTTTGTTTCCTGTGGGTCTGCAGTATCGGTCCGCCACCGGTAGACCAACGACCTCTATTTTTTCCGTAGGCATGTGACACGCCAAGGCGCGTTCGCGCGCCGCATCGGTGGGGACAAAAATACGGTCGGAACGCGCATCGAACCACAAGGCGTGAGTTGTCACCAGGTCGGTCGCTACCGTATAAAAAGGTGGACGGTTACTGCCAAGCGCCCTGAGCGCAAAGGCGTTTGCGATCGGGTGGACGGTCACGATTAAGTCTGCCGGGTGATCTCTCACCAGCTTCCGTGCCGCGGTGCGTGCACCAGGCCAGAGCGTCGCCATGATCATACGCACCCGCGCCCGTCCATCGGTGGCGTAGAAGGAAGCTTCCCACAGACCTCGGGCTTTCACCATCTCCGGATAAAGTTCTGGCACTTTGCGAAAAAGACCCGCCGCGTAATCTTTGAAGAAGTCCACCATCTCTACCGTAAATGAATCGTCATATTCAAGCTCCAGGGCTTCAATAATAGCCTCAGCCGCGGAACGATGTCCGCCTCCGGTATCGGAAAAATAAAAGACGATGTGGGGTTTCTTAGAATGATCGTTGTTCATCTTTTTTCGTTAGGTTGACTTTTAATCGCTTTGCCAGTTCACGCCGGGTGAGCAGGACCCGATGACCGCAGCCTTGGCATTCGAGGCCGATGTCCGCACCGAGCCGCACAACAGTCCACTCATAAGAGCCGCAGGGGTGCGGTTTCCGCAAACGGACAAGGTCCTTAAGCTGAAGGTCGGGAAGCATTTTTCGGTATTTACATGGTACTGCGCAGAAGTATGCGCAGAAGTAGGTTTAGTGATTCATGCAAGGTGGCATGTAAACGCCCTATCCGAAGCAGTAGGACCCTACATTCTAGAGCCGATATTTAGTGGTAAGTAAACGACCACCTTAAGAGATTATACCTCGCAGGGCGAAGGCTGTAGGTGCAGGTGTACTCCCTGCAAAGGTTCTCTTCTTGCCGCGAAGAACCTGTTTTGGTGGCGGGGCGTGGGACGATGGTGTGATGCGAAGCATTAGCGTAGCGTACCGCGAAGCGGTATCCCTGCCAGTGTCACCATCAGTAGATACTCGCAATCTATGATAAACTTTCTAAGCTCTTGAAATATTGCCGGAGGGAAGCTGTCATGTCAGCGCGTGAGATTTATTCCATTGAAATTGCCGGATTGAAACGAGACCTGCGCTTGTTCCAGATCAAGCCCGGGTTGCGGATTGCGATTTTGAACATTCTGGGCGATACTGAGTTGGTCCAGGCTTGTGCTCACGAGCTTGGTAAACAGCTCAAAGACCTGAAGTTCGATGTGCTCGTAACAGCGGAGGCCAAGTCCATACCGCTGGCTTACGCACTCTCTTTGGAAATGAAGAAGCCGTACGTGATCCTGCGCAAAACCTATAAACCGTATATGGGTGATGCGTTAAGGGCCGAAACCTTGTCCATTACCACAGGCGAGCCGCAAATTTTAGTCTTGGATGAGAAAGACCGTGAGATCATGAAAGGCAAAAAAGTTCTCATTGTCGACGATGTGATTAGCACCGGCTCCACGCTTCAAGGCATGCGTATGGTGATTGAGAAGGCAGGCGCGACTGCCGTCAAGGAAGCCGCCATCTTAACCGAGGGCGAACGCTCCAAATGGGAACAGATCGTTTCTTTGGGGCATTTACCGCTCTTTACCGATTAATCACGTGGGGGGAGCGTCGCTCTGCCTTCGTTGCTTTGCCCTTGCCGCACCGCTCTCGCTGCTCTCCCCTTTTTGGATCAATTTTTGTTTTTGTCCTCGGGTCATCGTCTTGATGGCGCGTTCTCGCTTCATGGCGCTGGATCTATCCGGTTGAGGCTCATGGTAAACCAATTTCACCGGCCGGCGCATGCTTGTATACTTCGCCCCCCGACCTGCATTATGTGTCCTCACCCGCCGCTTGAGATCGGTCGTCCAACCGGTGTAGAACGTACCGTCAGCACATTCAAGTATGTAGCAATAACACGACATGCGATTTTAAATAGACTCAACAAGAGCAGGGTTTGAATGCCGCTATTAGACCCGATCGATCGTTTACATTTACTTATTCTTTTTGCTGCGGTCGATAATCCTGTTGCCGAAAATAGATTGCAAGATCTGTTCGCCCAACTCAGGGAGTTCCAGCGCGTCGCCACCCTCTCTCAGCCATTCAGCGGCGCCTCGTTCATTTATCCACCGTTCGCGGGCTTCGAAGGCTTGTTCCAAACGATCTCTTATAACCCGCTCATCTCCCTTCTCAATATCGTCTCTTAAACCCTTGATGGATGCGATCATCACATCCAGCGCATGGATGACGATTGAACGGTTGGCAAGCGCAGCTACCTCCAAAGATGCCGGGTCGTCATAATAAGCCAGGCCACCCGTCACCCCCGCGAACGGACGACCCGCAAGTTTACGAGCTTCTGCCCAACCGGGCTGGTCAATTGTGGCATCGAGCAAAGCGGCGGCAGTTAGCTGTGGCAGTATGTGAGCAGTTGTCATAAGACCATCAGACTCGGTCATATCTGCCAGCATCGGCTTGGCCCCCAGCAGCCGGACTAAATTCATAGCTAACTGCTCCACCTCAGCAGGTGTGCCTGGGGGTGCATCTACTATCATGACGGTATTTTTGAACAAGTCGGGGCGCGCAGCTTTGAAACCGGTTTCAGGTGCAGCCAGTGCCTCCATTGTCACAGCCGGTACCAGTCCAATATAGAAGTGACCGGCAGGCAAGTATGCCTTCGTCCATTCGACCATCGGGCTTTTTAGCGGAGCGGTATCAATGACTATGGCATTCTTTTTTAAGTATAGTCCGATCTTTTGCAGCGTCCCGCGCAGCTCACCCAACGGAAGGCAGAGCAAAACAATATCTGCCTCTCTCACCGCTGCAGTTAAGCCCTTTATTTGATCCACCACTCCCAGGCTTTCAGCGGCTCTGGCAACACTCGAGTCTTTATCGAAACCAACGCGTTGAAGCGAGGTTTTTTTATTTTCCAACGCCATGCCAATGGAACCACCAATCTGCCCAAGCCCTATAATGGTAATCTGAATAGGCATAAGGATTCCTTTTTAAGAGAGTGCGGGGATTATACTATTCTTGAAAATGGGGATGCAATTTGATATAATAGAACGGAAATTCTAATATGCGAAGGACAATTCTTGCTCTCCATGGATAACGTCGATGGATAAATTGATCTCTTAGCTGTCCAAGGATGACTATAAGTATAACCTGCAGTCCATTTACGGGCAGGCACTTAAGAGCTTTATTCGTTTTTATTGGATCGGAAAAAGTACTTAAAAAAATCATCTCGGTCGAAGGCGACCGAAGGGAGTACCTATGCGTTCCCTGTTAAATTGCGAGGGCCGCGGACGCCGACCGCGGCCCTCTTTTGAAAGGAGGAGAAGAGAAATCACCTTACGAATCCAATGCTATCATCGATGTCCAAATCCTACTTGACGGGAAACCTACGGTTTCCATACGATTGTCCGACATCTAACAATCTTGTAATTAGTTTTAGGCCTTTTTTGGAGTCTGAATGGTCAAAGAGCAACCCACATCGTCAAATCTTGCCGTTGAAGTTGAAAACCTGGGACGAGTTTACAAAATCCGCGGTAGCAAAAAAGAGCATTTACCTCCGTGAGCAAAGAGTCTACAAATATATTTATACGATTTAATCGATGTTTTCAATGGTCTCGATTGAATCTGTAGTAGAGGAGTATCTAAATGAACAAAACCCCCGTCCTGATAGGCAGTATACAGACCACCCACCTCGGTGAAGTTTGGGTCGCCCTCTCTGAGCATGGATTGGTGGCTGTGGAATTCGGCGTTTCACGCGCCGAATTTGAAGCGACGGTTCGGAAACAGACATGCGGCAAGGTCGAATATGCGCCTAGGCGCGTATCAAAAGCTGCACGCCAGATCAAAGAATATATAGACGGTAAACGCCGCGCCTTCGATTTAAAGATCGACTGGTCTGTTCTCACCTCCGACTTTCAACGCGCCGCTCTACGTGCAGTCATTTCCATCCCTTACGGACAGACCCGTACTTACGCGCAAGTAGCAGCGCAGATCGGGCACCCCGACTCACCTCGCGCCGTTGGACGAGCAAACGCCACTAATCCGATGCCGCTCGTCATCCCGTGTCACAGGGTCATTGGCACCGACGGAAAGCTCCACGGTTATGGCGGAGCAGGAGGACTGAGCACAAAGGAGTGGTTATTAAAAATGGAAGGCGCAATGTAATATTGTATTTACTTCCAGCCCTCTGCAAAGTACTCGAAGGAATGGACGTGTGTGGGACGCATGCGCTCCGCACAGGTCCATTCCTTCGTTCACCATTGCCCTTGCAGGCTGAAGGTGTAGGTGATCTCCCTGCCAGGCTGAAAGTCGTAGATGCCGAGCGTTCTTCTCGGCGCGAAGATGGAAAGTGATCATCTTGCCGCAAAGATAGCAAGTTCACTTCCTGCCGCGGAGATTGCCCTCGAAGATGGTAGGTGTCCTCCCTACCGCGAAGATCCTGATTCGTAGGACGGGGCGTGGGACGAATGTTTAGTTAAATAAGTCAAAGGAGCATTTTTTGAAACCCAACCAATGGTTCGTATTTATTCTTCTCGGAGGCATTTGGAGTTCGTCTTTCCTTTGGATCAAGATCGCCGTCCAGGAAGTTGGCCCCATCACCTTGGTCGCCTTCCGTGTTTTATTTGGACTTCTTTTTACGATAATAGTTGTCTTTTTCCAACGCACACAATTGCCTCGAACCTTCAAGGAATGGTTCCCAATTCTTCTGCTTGGCATCAGTAATGTCGCCATCCCTTTTTTCCTGATCTCCTGGGGTGAGCAATCCATCGATTCAGCAGTGGCCGCCATTCTGGACGCCACGGTGCCGCTCTTTACGATTATTATCGCCCACTTTGCCCTTCACGACGATAAAATGACGGTTCAAAAAGTGCTCGGCTTGCTGATCGGCTTTGTGGGTGTAGTGGTCCTGATGAGTAAGGATATCGGACAGTCAGCCAATCCCTTGCTGGGTCAGGTTGCTGTAGTCCTGGCTTGCGCTTTTTACGCGGGCAGCTCGGTCTATGCGCGCAGATCCACCGCAAACATGCCTGGCATCCTGCGCAGCGCCGGCCCGCTCATCTCGTCCACTGCTGTGATGTGGCTGGCGACCTTCTTTATTGAGAGGCCCGTCAGAATACCGCAGCTGCCCATAACTTGGATTGCTTTACTCTGGCTCGGCGTTCTAGGCTCAGGCTTCGCCTTCATTTTGAATTATTCTTTGATCCATGAGATTGGTCCTACCCGTACCACCATGGTCACCTACCTCTTCCCCTTGGGTGGCGTGATCCTGGGTGTTACTTTCCTTGGTGAAAAACTAAATTGGCAGTTGTTGGCAGGCGCAGTGTTGATTATTTCAAGCCTGGCAGTTGCAAACTGGCAAACAAAGAATGTCACCCCGGAAGGCACAGTGATCACTAGCTAATTTCTGTGTTTTCTTCGTCCAAAAGAGCCTCACAAAACGATGCGTTATTTCCTCTGCCTCTTTCTTTCTTGAACTTTAATCCTTCAACCTCCAACCTTCAACTCCCTCTGACTTCGGTGTATACTCGTCGCAGTCTATCCAAAGGAGTTTTTTATGAAACGCGCTGTCAGCATTAGCATTGGTTCATCGAAGCGCAACAAAGCTGTAGAGGTGACCCTGCTGGGCGAGAAGATCAGCATCGAACGGATCGGAACCGATGGCGATATGGAAGCCGCCGCGCTGAAATACAAAGAACTTGATGGTAAGGTAGATGCTTTCGGTGTGGGCGGCGCGGATTTAGGGTTAATGGTGGACAACAAATGGTATCCGCTTTATTCGGTCCGGCCCATGGTCCGCTATATTAAACAAACGCCTGTTGTGGATGGGGTCGGTCTCAAAAACACATTGGAAAACAAGACTGCTCCTTTCCTGGCGGAAAAGTTGGGAGACTATATTAACAAGCTCGGCAAAAAAGTTTTCGTGGTGAGCGGCGCAGACCGGTGGGGGATGTCAAAAAGTTTTCTTAATGCGGGTTATGAATGTACTTTTGGCGATATTATGTTTGGATTGGGCATTTCCATACCGCTACACACAGCCGGGCAACTAAAGACGTTAGCAGGCATTCTCATGCCGATAGTTGGGCGGGTGCCGTTTGAATGGGTCTATCCGACCGGCGAAAAGCAGGAGAAACGGATCCCGAAATATCAGGATTATTACCGATCGGCTACGGTCGTAGCTGGCGATTGCCTCTATATTAAGCGCCATCTACCTGACGATATGCAGGGCAAGGTCATCGTAACGAACACTACGACTCCTGAAGATGTAGCCCTATTCAAGCAATGCGGCATTAAGTACCTGGTGACCACCACCCCTGTATTGGACGGTCGCTCGTTCGGGACGAACATGATGGAAGCCGCCCTGGTTGCCATATCCGGGAAAGGCCGGCCCCTCACCCATGATGAATATGATGAGCTTCTAACGAAGCTCAAGCTTGAGCCGCAGTTGCAACAGTTAAATTCATGACATTATCGGCAATGTTGACGAAACAATAATAGGAGGAAGATTTATGGATGCCGTTGTTACCGCAGGGGGGATCCCCCAGCCTGACGAACCGTTATATGCGTATTCAAGGGGTGAATCGAAAGCCTTGATTGATGTTGCAGGCAAACCCATGATCCAGTGGGTGCTGGATGCCTTGGGCGATGCCAAAACGATTGAACGTGTGGTGGTCATCGGCCTCACAGACAAATCACATCTCACGTGCAGGAAGCCGCTGACCTATATGTCCAATCAAGGGAAGATGTTGGATAATCTAAAGGCCGGCACAGCCAAAGTGGTGGAGTTGAATCCGAAAGCACGATATGTGCTGTTTGTTTCCTCCGACATACCCAGTATTAAGGCCGAAATGGTGGACTGGGTTGTAAATACCTGCCTTGAGACGAGAGACGACTTGTACTACAACGTCATTCGCCGCGAAGACATGGAAGAACGCTTCCCCTCATCCAAACGGACTTACACGCCTCTCAAGGATATGGAAGTTTGCGGAGGCGATTTGAATATGGCGCGCATTGCCATTGTCAATCAGAACTCCGATTTCTGGGGCAAGCTGATCGAGGCTCGCAAGAATCCTGCCGCACAAGCCGCTATCATCGGACCAGATATAATCTTCAAGTTCTTGTTCAGGCAATTGACCATAGATGACGTCATCAAGCGCGTGGCTGATAAATTAGGTCTGAAGGGCCGCGCCCTCGTCTGCCCCTATCCCGAAATTGGCATGGATGTGGATAAACCTAACCAGCTCGAGTTAATGCGGTCCGATCTTGCCAAACACCCTCGGCCTTCCGCCTCGAGAAAGAAATCTGCCTCTAAAAGGAAAACTTCCAGGAAGCCTGTTGCTAAAGCGAAGTCCAAACCGGCAAAGAAGCTAACAGCCAGGAAGACCAAAGCGAAGGCAAAGACACCGTCAAAAGCGAAAAGATAGATCATCCAGAATATCACCTTCGTATTCCAGTAGGGTTTCTACTAAAATTCTTGGCGAAAAGACGCGGGTTTGCAAAGAAATTAAGGATCTTTGCGCCTGGGTTGTAAGTTCTTGAACTATCTTCACGTTAATCCTATTTTCGAAATTAGCCAAGCCCGCAACTTAAATTTCTTTATTAATCCTAGGGAATTCGCCCGCATTGATCTGCCTCCTTGAAGCAGAGTGGTTTATTCGATATCTCTGAATGACTCAAAGCATTACATGAATCTAAAATCCGTCCTTCAATTCGATGCCCGCCTGTCCGACGAGCTGCGCGTGGCTGAAAAACCAGGCACCCTCCGCACGATGGCTGTGATCTTTGCGCATTCCGGTGACTCTTGGTTCTGGGGTGCAGGACTCCTGTTCCTGTGGTATTTCGGCTATTCATTTTGGAAACAGTGGGCCATCGTGATACTGGTAGGAATATCCGTCCTGGCTGTGCTGGTCATGAGCCTCAAATTTATCATTCGTCGCAAGCGCCCCGAGGGTGAGTGGGGGGCGATCTATCGCAACACGGATCCGCATTCCTTTCCTTCCGGTCATGCCGCCCGCGCGTTCTTGATCGCAGTGCTGGCATCTGGCATGGGGTTAGGCTGGTTGGCCTTGTTCCTGTGGATTTGGGCGCCGGTGGTATCACTTGCGCGTGTAGCAATGGGTGTCCATTATTTTTCCGACATTGTGGCGGGATTTTTGGTCGGCATCATATTGGGCGCCGTCTTTGTACAATTGCACCAGCCATTTCTGGTCTGGCTTGCAGCGCTCATTAAAATCCCGTTATGGTAGGTGTAATCGAATTGTGATTTCGGGGGGTTTAAACCGGTGGTTGTGCACGCTAACCAATTCGATAACTTCTTGCGAAGTACGCAAAGCGGTATCACTGCCAGGCCCCCGCATGGTTCAAAATTAATTTCAAATAATTTAAGCAGCGAACTTGCCGCAAAAGCCAAATTTCGGTTGCAAAGGATTGCTGAAACCTCTCTATCGAAATCGTTTTAAACAATAAATTGGTTTTGTATATTCCTTGACAAGAATATTCACTTTGGGGTATATTTGCGCCATGAATACGATGACCTTGACCGCTCTTGCTGAGCCTAACCGTTTACGTATTGTTGAACTGCTGCGCGACAGTCCCTACCCGGTCGGAGAAATTGCAAAGCGGCTTGTACTTCGCCAGCCGCAAGTTTCCAAGCACCTGCGGGTGCTCAGTAAGGCTGGGCTGGTAGAGGTCCACCCGGTGGCCCAGCAGCGTATCTATCAGCTGCAGCCCAAGCCGTTCGAAGAACTCGATAGCTGGTTGGAAACGTTCAGACGTATCTGGGAAACGCGGTTAGACAATCTCGACGAATACCTGCAGGAATTAAAGGAACAACAAAAGCGCGAAAAAAAATAGCATTTAGTAAGAGCACTGCAGGGTCTTGCCATAGTCGATATCAAATTTATAAATACTGAGAAGGAGAACCTATGACTGAAACTACAGACCATGTAAAAAAGGAAGACCTCATAGTGACCCGCATTATCGACGCCCCGCTCGAGCTTGTATGGAGAGCGTGGACTGATCCCGAGCATGTCAAACGCTGGTGGGGGCCAAAAGACTACACCTCCCCCACCTGCAAAATTGACCTTCGCGTGGGCGGCAAATATGTCTTTTGCATGCGCGCGCCGAAGGAGCAAGGTGGTCAGGATACTTATTCCGCCGGTGTCTACAGGAAGATCGTGCCAATGGAACGCCTTGAATTTTCCCAAAACATCGCCGACAAAGACGGCAACAAAATTGACCCCACGCAGATTGGCATGCCGCCGGACTTTCCTAAAGAAATGCACATGGTCATCGTGTTTAAGGCCAAAGGCGACATGACTGAGCTGACCATTCGGGTTGAAAATGCGCCGGTGGGCCAAATGTTCGTCTACGCGCTTGCTGGCTGGCACCAGTCAATGGACAAGTTGGCGGAAAGCCTGGCTAAAACCTAGTCGTTTTAATCATATTCGTGCCTCGCAAGAAAGCAGGATCCATCAGATATCAAATTCAGGTAATCACGATTTCAGGGGTTTTCCGATTTTTGGTGTAGGTGGCATACGTCGCCCGCACAAAAAAATCGGTTCTCTCCCCTTTATTCTGTTATTTACTTAAACAATAAGTGACGTTTTTATATAAGGAGTAAAACAAAATGAAAAAAATTACCCCCTTCCTTTGGTTCGATGACAAAGCCGAAGAAGCGATGAATTTTTATGTCTCCATTTTTAAAAATTCGAAGATCGTGGGCGTTTCTCGATATGGAGAGGGAGGGCCTGGACCGAAGGGTACAGTAATGACCGCCACATTCCAGCTCGATGGGCAGGAAATTACCGCACTAAATGGTGGCCCACAATTTGCCTTCACGGAGGCCATATCGTTCTACGTGGACTGCGAGTCGCAGCAGGAAGTAGACGAGCTATGGGAGAAGCTCTCCGAAGGCGGAGAGCAAGGACAATGCGGCTGGCTTAAAGATAAATATGGTCTTTCGTGGCAGATCGTTCCTTCGGTATTGGGAGAGCTGTTGCAAGACAAAGACGCTAATAGAGCAAGAAGAGTCATGGAAGCAATGCTTCAAATGAGAAAAATAGAGATTGAAAGATTAAAAATTGCGTATGAGCAGGGATAACGGAGCACAGGCTTAAAAAAGCGATTAAGTTTCGGAGCTAAAAATCTTAACTTGTGTGTTCAGGTTTTGTAAATGGGGTGATGTCAATTTGGTAATTTTTGAAAAAGTTGCCAACCTGACATCCCAAATAATGCGATGGAAGAGATCTACCTTAGATAAACAACGATTGAAAGGGAATGAAAAAATATGAATAAGAACACTATCAAAAGTATCGGAGCTGTCCTTGCAGGATTTATCACGGTTTTTGCCTTAAGTGTTGTGACAGATACCATACTGGTAAAACTTGGTGTTTTTCCCCCGCAAAATGATCCCGGTTCTTCCCTTCCGTGGATGCTGATGCTTGCGCTGATATATCGTAGCATTTATGCGATTGTAGGCTTTTATGTTGCTGCAACTTTAGCGCCGAGTCGACCAATGCGTCATGCCATCATACTCGGAATAATAGGACTTGTATTCGCTATACTCGGTATGATAGCAAATTGGGACAAATCAACTGCATCGACTGCATGGTATCCAATTTCGCTTGTAATACTCACTCTACCTTGTGCGTGGTTAGGTGGGAAATTGCGATTAAGCTTCGAAGTTAAAAATTCCTAACCAGTGTGTTCGGGTTTGGTTTATGGGGTGATGTCAGTTTGGTAATTTTTGAAAGAAGTATCGAACTGACACCACATAGATCACGCGTCAGGCGGAGTGCACATAAAATAAAATGGGCGAGTTTCGCCTTTTTTCCCTGTATCCGTGTCCCCGTCTATTCTTATCTCCGTGTTCTACGCCGGTGGCGTTCATCATCTTTCAATAGTGTCCGGCAGCTAGGAAAAAAATCCGTCGAAGACTGTCTTTCCGCGGAAAGATTTGCAGATCCTGGTTATTCCAGATAAATTCCATTATTTAACTTTATTTACAGTCGCCAAATGCTCTTCAAGGTGCTCCAGGCCGCGCTCGACCCAAATTTGAAGGGTCAACCCGCTCCCTTGCGTCTCATGGCGTGACAATCGCGACCATCCATCGATGGGCATGCTGCGCAGCAATTCAACTTGTACCTCGACATTCCTTGAAAGACCATCCAAAAGATTGCCAAGAGGTTCCTTCGGGTCATAATTTTCCGCCATGTAGGCCTCGCTGTCAAAGTTCGGGAACTCCGGATTATCCTCCGCCAATGTCCGCCGGATTCGCTGCCCATAGACCAGCCGGTCTACATCCCGCGCATGCACAGTCACTTGATGGACGTTCCAACCACCCTCTTCGATGGGTGCATATGGGTCTTTGACCGCTAAAACACCTTTTTGAAACTCATTCACTATTTCCTCCAGCCTATCCACTAGCTTCCTACGATATTCAGTCAGTTCTATCATCGCTCCTCCACATTGACTATTTGACCGGTCATTGACGAGCTGCAAAGATATAACACTGCCTCGATCAATCCGGACGGGACGGATGGCCCTGATTGTTGGAACTCCGCCAGGCCGCTTCCTATTGCGTGGACATGAATACCAAATGGTGCCAATTCGGTGGCTGCCGCACGTGTCAACGCGATCAGGCCATACATACTTGTCATATACGCCGCATTATTCCTGGGTTCTTTTATTGGAGATGTGCTTACTGATATCAAATTGACGATCACACCCGAAGCCTGCGCTCTCATCACCCGTCCAACGGACTGTGTCGCCAGGAAAGCACCAGTGAGATTGACGTCCAATACACGGTGCCAGTCCCATTCGTCCATATCCAGCAGAGGATTCCTTGGCTCAACTGCCGCATGATTGATCAGAATATCTATTCGCCCAAAATCGTCTTCCACCTGTTTGATGATCGACTGTATGGCGACCTTTTTCGCAACGTCCTCTGTATAGGCTTTGATCTTGCCTCCACCTCGATTGACTAATTCATCAAGATTGATGGGTGAAACGTCGTTCGCTGCGACAAAAGCGCCGAGCTGGGAAAATGCCACGACCAGAGCACGACCTTTGCCTTTCCCCGCACCTGTGATCAAAACCGCTTTATCTTTGTAATCGTAGGTCATTGGGCCTCTCCCCCGCATAAGGGTATCTTATCCGGATTCTGTTTTGCGTTTAGAGCTAGGCCAAAATAAGGCGAAGGATCATAGGTATTGTTGATATCCAATTCATTCATGAATTGTCCGTTTTTATCCTTGACGATCGATACATGCAAGTGGACACCCACCGGATTGTTCGGATCGCCGGAGTAGTCTCCCTGACGGCCCAACGTAGTGCCTGCCTCGACCTGTTTCTCATGAGTACCGGGTGGAAAATCGGACGAGATGAAGGAATTCCCGTTCGGGTCGGCCATATGAGTGTAGTAGACCCAGATTTGCCGGTCTGGTTCGAGCGGATCGCTCGGTATCCGCACGATGACGCTTGACTTCCAATCCGGTAGGCGGGTTAGAAAACCGGGATAGACAGCTCTGACCGTTGTCACGTTGATGTCCGTTCCGGCGAAGATGTCAATGCCCTGGTGACGATGACCGAGTTGGAACGAGTCATCCCATAGAAAACCGACCACACCCCTGGTGGGGAAGATAAACGGTGCGTTCCCGCAGCGCGACCCGGCGGGGATTACTATCTCCGGCCGCGAGGCAGGATCCTTGATCCATGCAAAAACTTGAGCGGCACGCAGGCTCGAGGGGCGGAAGGTACGATTGAGATAAACACCTGTCACGACTACCACAACCAGCAACACCAACAGCAGCATACCCTTCGCGCCGCTAGCACTGCGAGCAACGCGAGTGCCGGAAGCCCATTGGCGCGAGAACGCAAACTTTTTCGACATGGATTGGATTATACCCATTCCATTTTTTTCTAATAAAAAATCTACTATTCATTTCTTTATTTCTTACACTGGGGAGCTAAGATTATGGCTAATGAAACACATAATAAGAATAAGAAATAAGGAGAAACTAAAATGACTTTCTATACATATCAGTTCCCCCATCGTATGGCTCGCCGTTGGATGGAAGCCGTCGAACGTGGACAGGCCGCACGCTTCCTGCCCGTAAACATTCGCGACGAAGAGGACGCCTTTGTTTTGACGGCGCTCGTCCCCGGGTTGAAGTCCGATGACTTGAACATCCAGGTGCTTGAAGATGTCCTCCGCATCGAAGGCAAATTCCCGGAAGATGAGAGCGAATACCTGATGCAGGAACTGCCCAGCGGCTCTTTCAAGCGCGAACTGCGCCTGCCCACTTTGCTGGAGGCGGATAAAGTTGAAGCTAAGATCGCCGACGGCGTTTTGAGCTTGCGCCTCCCTAAGGCTGAATCAGCCAGGCCCAAGACCATCAAGGTCGCAGTTAAATAACATCATCCGTTCCAAGGCCGATAGATCTACTGCTCACCGAGGGCAATGCCCTCGGTGAGTTTTTTATTTAAGTAAATAACAGATTTGAGGTGTCATTGCGAGCCCTGCAAAGCAGGGCGTGGCAATCCCAGGTTTTCATGTTATTCGAGAGTGCTCTGGAGAGCACAGGATCTTCTAGAATGCCGGCCTTCTACCTCTCAGCTTCGTTGACAAGGATATCAATTTCGTGAATTCCTGAATCTAATAGTCACAAGCTTTTCGCGTACTGCGACGAAGGGGCAGTATAATTCCGGCATTCTCATCACCGGAGCCATTTTGTGCGCGTAAAACTCGTCTTGCTCGCCTTCCTTCTTGCTTCCATTCTCAGTGCCTGTAGTTTCGGGGGAAATTCTGGATCCACCGCGACCGCAACTTCCACACCGGTCCCCCTTCCCACCCTGACCGCTACGCCTGTTGTACCATTGGCGATCCTCGTGATGCCCGCGGACCTCGACAAAAGTATCTCAGACGCCTACCAAAAGGAGGTCTACGATCTCGCACAAGGTTCCGGTCTGCGATTTCAGGTGCGCAACACCCTTACAGCTGCGAATATGGAACCGGGTCTCCAGATCGCTATCGTTTTACCGCCTGATCCGGGTATCGCTGCGCTGGCCGCGGCTGCACCCAAGGTGCAGTTTCTGGCCATCAACCTTCCGGGGGTCACCGCGGGAGGCAACATAAGTGTGCTGGGTTCCAGCAGTCAGGCGGATGTCTCGGCCTTCGTCGCGGGGTATGCCGCCGCGATGATCAGCGACGATTTCCACAGCGGTATGCTGGTCCCCCAAGGCAATCCCGACGCCCAAAGAGCCATGGTTGCTTTTAGGAATGGAGCGTCCTACTACTGCGGTCTGTGTCAGCCTTTCTATTATGTCCCTTTTACATACCCGCAGTTTCAAGAGATCCCAACCTCGGAAGATAAAACTCATTACCCGGCTTATGCAAATCTTCTGTTAGTCCAGAGTAAGGTATACACACTCTATCTCTATCCCGATATCGCAATCAAGGAATTAACCGATTATCTCGGCACCACCGGCAATCAAGTTATCGGTACCTCACTCCCGAACCCCAAGCCGGCCGGTTGGGTGATGACCATTCGCCCCGACGAGACCAAAGCCATCCACAACGCCTGGCCAGTCCTTGTGGCAGGCAAAGGCGGGCAGAACGTTCAGTCCCCGCTCGGGTTGCAGGACGTAAATCCCGATCTTCTAAGTCCCGGAAAACAACGACTGGTGCAGCAAGTGCTGGATGACTTGCAAGCCGGCCGCATAGCTACTGGTGCGGGTCAGTAGTTGTTGGTGGTTTGTCCCTACCTCTTGGCCCAACGTCTCGCCTATGTTAATTTTTCAGTCGAACCCAAAACGGGGCCGTGAGTAGATACAGATTCCTTTGGCGGACTGGCTTTCTTAAACACACGCAGGGCAAATCAAAACTCATAAGATGCTGACCGGGGCAGGCTTAAAGGCCTGCCCTGCTTTTTATAATTTATTTTTAAACAAAATCATGATCCACAGGTGACTATCCAACTGGCTGGCCTTGCTGCGGGTCTGCCGGAACCGGCGTGGGTGGTGACGGAATCGGCGAGTCGGGCGCGGCTGGCGTGGATGGGAACGAAATCTGCTGCTGTATTGGTAGGGTCGGGACAGGTGTGGGCGGGGGCACGGTGCCTGAGCTGCGCAAACCGATCAGTTTGTTCAGCGCATTAAACCAGAAAGGTGCACCTTGAGAGGCGGCGAAACCGCTAATGAGGAGGCCAAAAATCTTTCCAAGCCAACCCCAAAGATCATTCATACCCGGCAAATTGACAATTTGTTGGCATTTCCCGTTTGGTGCACCAAAACCCGGATGCACTGTCCGCCCGGGGATGTAGCCAATTTGCTGGCAATCGGCTTCCTGTGTTTCCCAGCCAATGGGCAAATTGTAATTTGAAATAAGCTGATTGGCCGTTGCACTGTTTTGAGCCTGGGCTACCGCTATGGCACGCTGAGTAGGTTGATTCCAAAGCTGCGTTGCGACCTGAACTGTGTCTACGTTTAAAGCCAAAGCCAATACCATCCCAATACCGAGAGCCAACTTCTGTGAGTTGCGCTTATACCAGCCCGTGGCACGGTCCATGGAGGCATCAAACTGCTGTACCAATTTAGCCTGAGTATAGGCAACGGTATATTCGGTCGTGAGCAGGTTATTTTCCATATTTGGAAAAATATGATCGATCAACTTTGGGGACTTGGGATTCGCCTTAAGATTAGAGATGGCAGTTTGAATCTGCTCCGGTGAGAGGTTGGAGGCTGCACTTGTTACATCCGCCGTAATTAAGGTATCCAACGCTGCCTGGGCAAATTTTGCCGCTGGAATATAGGAGGGTTTTTGGAATTTCCCGGTCTTTGGATCCTGCTCGCATAAAGCCTGGATAGCGGGATGCTGAAAGAATTTATCCACGAGTGTTGGATCGCCGAGAATGTTTAGGATGCCTTTTTCAAGGAAAACCGATCTCAAGTGAAATAAATTATTAAACCATTCCTGTACCTGGGAGGCGGCAGCGCTCAACACCAGCCAGGAAAACACCAATCCAATTGCAACTTCGAGAATCGCATCGAGACTCATGGCAGTATCCTCCTTGAGATTAATAATGACCGGCAAATCAGTTCGATGCAGTCAATTGTATTGCAATATCCTTGATAGAGGGAAGAGACGTTAGACATTGGATTTCAGATATTAAAGACGTTAGACATTAGACTTCAGACTTTAGAGAAAAGAGAGGGGTAAGCGATATTCGATATTCGAGAATAGAGAGTAGAGGAAAGTTATTTATTTTCACCAAGGGGTAAAGAAAGCTCAACGACCTCATAGAAAAATTTAAAAAAGGTTCGAATGGATCTTGTTTCCCGTAATTTACGGCTAGGTGGACTTCATAAAACGGGAGGTTCGAATGCACCTTTTTGAGGTTCGAATAGGATGTTGGCGATCGCTTTCGGTTATGCCAAGTTCTTGGTTCCAAGTTCCAGGTTTCAGGTTCCATGTTTCCAGATTAAGATTATTGACGCTAATCGAGGCATAAACATTATAAAGAACAAATGTTCTAGAGTCAAGGTGTACTTGTTTAGCGTTGAGAAGGAGAGAGAGAGGGATCAAGGGTGGGGACTAAAGGAGAGGGGCCTCCATCCAGGTGTTGCAACTGGACGAGGTAATCGAGGATGGGAATCGAATGTTGGTGAGCGGTGACCAGGAGACTTGATAAAATGGCATGGGTTTCAGCACCGGATCGGGTGCGGTTGCAGCCATTGGTCTTGCGGGTAATGACGGCAGGTCGCAGCATGCGTTCGGCCTGATTATTGGTAGCCTCCAAATCGTCCACGTAGAGGAAACGCAGCAAGTGCGGGCGATGTTTGCGCAAACGGTAGGCAAAACGGGCATTGTCGCGATCCGTCAGCCTGCGTTGCCGTCCAATCACAGTGTCGAGACGAGACTCCAAGTCTCGGGCACGCTGGCAGAAGGAGAAGGGATCCAGGCTGGATCTGTGCGTCTTGAGCGCCACCGCTTCCTGCAAGATGATCGTCACTTGGCGGGCGAAGTGCAAGGCTCGCCCACTTTTGTTCTCCTGCATCTCCTGCAGTTCCCGCAGCAGGTGCCCCACGCATTTTTGCTTCAGCCAGGTCCTCAATCTCTGTTGGTCGTAAGCTACATAGCTGTCCGAAGCCAGGACCCCGGGGAACTTTCGACCCAGAATATCCACCACCACATCACTGCTGCGGTTATCGCGGATGGCATAGACCGTGACTTGCTGATTGGT
>JBGQIO010000018.1:0-28581 GCA_041498515.1 Anaerolineae bacterium | reverse complement strand
GTTAAGTAACTTTGCTGAGCCAGCAATAAAGTTCACCATTGGCATGTATGGTATTCTTTCACCAAAAACTGATGCGTTAATTGGATAATTGTGTAGATATCCCCATAAAAAAATAGGAACAGCCGTCGGTAGAACAAAAAGGAAAGACGATCGAACCGCGCTCCATATATTATTTCTGTATTTATAGAATATGACAAGACCGCCCACAGGTACTAGCGATAAGCCCGCATATCTCTGGAAACACCCTAACACGATCAGAATGCCTGCCAGAAGCAAATATCTATCCTGCATCGTGGAAAGATAAGAGCATAAACTCATCAGAATAAAAATGACGAGGAGCATAAATAATGGGTCTGAAGCGATGTTGGAAGAGATCTTAATAAGGGAGGTTGAACTGAAAATTACGAAGCTCCCGATGTATGCCAAAATTGGTTCGCCGCTAAAAGTGTCATAAAAAGTGAGTCCGCTGAACCAAATAATTGCACTGAACACGAGGATATTAATGATCCAACCGACGACAACTACATCCTGACCAGACAGCTGGTTACCTAAGGCCAGAAGAAGGGAGTAAACAGGTGGGAATTGAGTTAATACATCCCCTCTAAAATCAATTAAACCGTTCCCTTTTGTTACATTCTCTGCAACGGAAAGCACCATGGCTGCATCATTTGAAACACCGGGTCCCACTCTGGATGCGGCTAGGTAAATGATAACCCCGCCTGCCAGGGCGAGAATACTTAGATATATTATGAAATACTTTTTTGAATTACCGTTCATACTTCCCGTCTTTATCACGTCGAGTTAGGATGCAAAGTTTACTATTCTACTATGTAAACAATCACTTCTCTCGGTCCATGTACACCGATGGTTAAAGTCATCTCGATATCGGCTGTGCGCGATGGCCCTGTGATTAAAGCAATCGACGATGCCTCCCGTACGGCATCTATTTGTAAAGCCTCTTCCAAAGACTCGACAATTTGGGATGATTTAATCACTGCTATATGGATTTCAGGGAGTAAAGACGTGCTCAAAGGTTGGCCTTGTCCTGATGATATGACCAGAGTGCCTGTCTCGGCGATCACAACCGCGGCGCCAGTGATGCCTGCTTTTATCGTGGGATCAGCATTCCGGATCAAACTCAAACCTGATTGTGTCAACCATTCCTCATCCAAAGATGGAACCTTTTCCCATATCAGTGCACCTTCAAGGTTTCGTCCTTTCAAGAATGCTGCTAAGGTTTTAGTTAGATTCTCCACCGGCACATGATAAGCATGCCCACCTAATGCCTCGAATTCCTGGACGAATCTCTCAGTCAAATTTTCCTTAAACTTAATTCCTGCTTTTGACTCCTCGTCCTCTTTGTATTTTTCGAAAATCCTCTCATCATTAACCTCCGATATTGGGCCCGTTGCTTCACGAGGGAATCCCGTTCGAAAGGGTTTAATGGCGGGTCGTGGAAAATCCTTGCTGTATCCCCAGCCTGTGAAGCTGGGCAACCTTATCCATTTTGAGGATGGAAATAAGATACTAGCTCCAAGCCCGGCTAAGCTTTGTGCAATCGAAAATAACTTAGGTGAGGAAGCAATAAATCCGTAAATCTGCAATCCGATCCTGCTTCGAATGGAAAGGCCGACAGCTTCCTTTTTCTTAACTTCTTTTCTTTCTCCTGCTCTGACCCTAGTTAATAACCTTGGTAAATCAATGTCTACCGGGCAAGCATCCTTGCAGGCCCCACATAAAGAGGAGGCCTGTGCGAGTTGACCAAATTGTTCCGATCCGAGTAAACCTGGTGAAATAATGGAGCCAATAGGCCCGGAATAGGGCGCAATGGTGCCATCTGACCCAACATAGGCGTGGCCGCCAAGTTCACGGAAAACGGGACAGGCGTTCAAACAAGCACCGCAGCGAATGCAATACAACGCTTCAAACAAGGAGGAGTTCCGAAGGCGCGAACGACCGTTATCTACAATTATGAGATGGCGTTCTTGTGCACCATCAATCTCGTTCGACCGCCGTGGAGAATTTATGAGCTGCGTGTAGACACTAAGTTTCTGTCCTGTAGCGGACCGCGCCAAAAGTGAGAGCAAAAGAGCAAGATCAGCCAATGTTGGAACGAGACGTTCCATGCCCATCAGTGCTATATGTACGCGCGGAACTGTCGTGACCATCCGTCCATTGCCTTCATTGGTGACAATACAAATAGTTCCAGTCTCGACCACACCGAAGTTGACACCACTAATACCGACATCTGCCGTTAGAAATACTTCACGCAAAATCTTGCGAACAGTCGCGGTAAGCGTGGGTATATCATCCGTGAAAGGAATACCCAGCTTCTCTTGAAATAGTTGACCTACATCATTACGCTGCAAATGGACAGCGGGAGTAATGATATGAGCTGGTTTTTCTCCGCGCAGTTGAACGATGAATTCTCCTAGATCGGTCTCGACAACACGATGACCCTGCGCTTCGAGAGCATGGTTGAGTTGAATTTCTTCCGAGATCATGGATTTGGATTTGGCAATTAATATTGGGGATCCTAGCGCTTTCACTTGCGCCAAGTAAAAGTCTGAACTCGGATACAATTTCTTCTCATATTCGTTCTCATTCTGCTCTCTGCGAGTTTTACTGGAAACCTCAATAACTTCTAAAACGATTTTCACTGCATCGGTTGCATCTTTTGCTATGTGGATGATGGTGCCATTTTGAGTAACCTTCGCGGTGAATTTATCAAGATATTGATCCAGATGTGCAATGACATCTGCGCGGACTGCATGTGCCCTTTGGCGTCGTTCGCGCCAATCGGGTAGAGTGGCTAATGCCGCGATTCGACCTTTCACTCGCCTCTCGGCATTGGCATCCAATGCATCCTGCAGGGATTCGTTCGCAAGAGAAACACGAATACTCTGGTGGAATTTATTTATGCTCACATTATCCCTCTGGAAACTTGTGGTTTAAGACCTCAGCTATGTGGATGACATTCTGCGTTTTCCTCTGCCGATGTAATCCGCCTTTGATGTGCATCAGGCAGCCGACATCGCAAACCACAAGGGTAGGAGAATGTGTGGTTTCGAAATTCTTGATCTTGCGTTTGAGCATTTCAGCGGATAGTTCAGGATGCTCGATTGAAAATATTCCTCCAAAACCACAGCAATCCTGGGCCTCTGGTAATTCGCGGATTTCCGCTCCGCGTACATTTGCCAATAATGTGCGCGGCTGGCGGTCAATATTAAGGCCGCGATGGAGATGACATGTCGGATGATAGGTTAGTGGGCCTGACCAATATGCACCAAAGTCTGTCATCTGCAAAACGTCTACAAGGTATTCGGTAAATTCATAAATCCGGTCAGCTAAAGCCTTCGCACGGGGAAGCCATTGGGGATCGTCTTCGAACAACTCTACGTAATTGTGGCGGATCATATGCGCGCATGAACCTGAAGGCATCACGATATCGCCCTCGACGGATTCAAAAACGAACAGGGTGTGTTCAGCGATTCGGCGTGCCTCCGCTCTCAGCCCCGCATTAAATGTGGGCTGACCGCAGCAAGTCTGGTCGCGTGGGAATCTTACATCAACACCTACACGCCCAAGCACATCCACCATTGCCGAACCAACATCAGGAAAGAATGTATCTACCAGGCAAGTGATAAAGAGTTGAACCGTTCGCATGCCTCCATTGTAGTACAAAAGCATGTGGTATGATTCTGCGCCTATGGAACCCTTCCGCACCAAATTACCGAACCCTTTTGACCTGCCTGAGCGTCTCAACCGCCTTGGCGATCTCGTTTACAACTTATGGTGGACATGGCATCCTGATGCAGTGCGTGTCATTGGCCGGCTTGATTATGACCTTTGGGAAAGACTCGGCCACAATCCTATCCGTTTCTTGCGTGAGATTGGTCGGGCGCGTCTCAACCAAACCGCCCAGGATACGGATTATCTGCCGATTTACGATCGGATCATTGCCAGCTTTGACTTATATTGCAAGCTGGATGAGCACTGGGCATTACGTAATCATCCCGAATTGACCAACCGTCCGATTGCATATTTCTCAATGGAATACGGTTTGCACGAAACGCTTCCGATATATTCAGGTGGCTTGGGTGTCTTGTCTGGCGATCATCTGAAAGAGGCTAGTGACCTGGGTTTGCCTTTGGTTGGGTTAGGACTCATGTATGAAAAAGGGTATTTCTCTCAGCGGATCAGTGAAGATGGCTGGCAGGAATCTAATAACAACATGATTAAATATGACGATCTGCCGGTACTTCCAGTTATTACGGACAATGGCGATCGTATGACTGTAGAGGTGGAATTTCCGGACCGCGTCGTCTCGCTTCAAATTTGGGAAGTCCGGGTTGGCCGTGTGCCACTCTATTTGCTTGATTCAAATGTAGATCTAAATTCTGCTACCGATAAGAATTTGACGGCCCGTTTGTATGAATCTGATCTCGACCGCCGTATTATGCAGGAAATGCTGCTTGGAGTGGGCGGCGTTCGTGTCTTGCGCGCAATGGGATATAACCCCTCTGTCTGGCATATGAACGAGGGACACGCAGCTTTCTTAACCCTCGAAAGGGCGCGTGAACTTGTGGAGGCCGGTCATTCCTACAGCCAGGCTATCGAGAAAACGCGCACCCATAATATCTTCACTACACATACGCCGGTGGCAGCTGGGAATGATGAATTTCCCTTGTGGTTGGTTGACAAATATCTGTCTGGGCTGTGGATACAGCTCAAATTGGAACGCGAACAATTCTTCGATATTGCGCGACATCAAATGCCAACCGGCGAAACATTCAGCATGGGAATACTGGCCTTGCGCAATTCGAATGGGCGTAACGGAGTCTCTGAACTGCATGGTCAGGTGGCTCGTAAAATGTGGCATTTCCTGTGGCCAGATCGTGCAGAAGAAGATGTGCCGATAACCCATGTGACCAACGGCGTTCACACAATAAATTGGATGGCGCGTCGTTTACGTAATTTATTCGATAAATTCCTGGGCTCAGATTGGCTCGAGCATCTCGATGAACCTGAACTATGGGCCAAAGTGGACGACATTCCGGACGAGGAACTATGGGCTGTCCGCACACATCTTAAGAGAAAACTGGCTTTCTATATGCGTGAGCGAGTACGCGACCGCTGGGCAGCTGGTGGCTATCATCCTGTTCAAGTCGTTTCTTCAGGTGTACTTATCAATCCTTATGCACTAACGATCGGCTTTGCACGGCGCTTCGCCACCTATAAGCGTGCCGGCCTTATCCTCTCTGATGTTGAACGGTTGCTCGGGATCATTAACCGACCGAACATGCCCGTGCAGATCATTTTTGCAGGGAAAGCGCATCCCGCAGATGAACCGGGCAAACAGCTGATTCAACAAGTTTATCGCCAGGTCAAAAGGGCTGAAACAGGTGGGCGTCTGGTCTTTCTTGAAGATTACGATATGAATCTTGCGCGTTACCTGGTACAGGGCGTAGATATTTGGATGAATACTCCTCGCCGTCCGATGGAAGCCAGCGGTACCTCGGGAATGAAAGCGGCTATCAATGGCGCGTTGAATTTCTCGGTACTTGATGGCTGGTGGCGCGAGGTATATAGCGGTGAGAATGGCTGGGCAATCGGAGAGGATAAAGATAGTGATCCTTCCCCGGAACAGGATGAAAAGGATGCAGACGATCTATACAACATATTGGAGAATGAGATCATCCCGCTTTATTACGACCGCGATTCAAAAGAAATCTCCCATCCATGGATTGCTCGTATGAAGTATTCTCTAAAAACCATCATCCCACAATTTAGCACGCGGCGTATGGTAAAAGAGTATGTGGAAAGGTTATACGTCCCGGCGTTGAAGTAGTCATGATTAATTTTCTTTTTTCTCCCACGGCCTGGCTGGGTGCTTTAATGATCTTCGGTCTGCGTATTACCGATATGTCGCTGGATACGCTGCGGATGCTTTTCATGATGCGTGGTCGTAAAGCCCTGGTCTGGACGATTGGCTTATTTCAATCCGCAGTATATGTCGTGGCTATCACCAAAGTTCTTTCTAATTTGAACAACCCTCTGACGGTGCTCGGATACGCTGCTGGTTTTGCCTCCGGCAACGTAATTGGTATGATCATTGAAGAACGCCTTGCAATCGGTCATATCCATTTGGAAATCATCAGTCGACGACATGGTGTGGCATTAGCCAAGGCCCTTCGTAATGCCGGTTATGGTGTAACCGAAATCTCTGCACGCGGCAAAGATGGAACCGTGCGCGTTCTGAGTGCCAGCGTTTTGCGGAAAGACCTGGCCCACGCCAGACGAATTGTCCACGAGACGGATGAAAATGCGTTCATGACTTCTGAAGATGTGAGACCCATCCGACGCGGTTTCTGGGGGGCTTAATATCCTGAATATCTCGACTCCTAAAGAATGATTAAAAGATAATGTTCTCAAAACTCGTCCCGGTAATCACTGTTGGAGAATTGGATAAGAAATTGCAGTCACAAGACCAATTTATCTTGCTGGATGTCCGCGAGCCCTGGGAAGTGGATTTGGCCAAGATCATAGATAAACGACTTGAGATCCTGGCTATGAGCCGCCTGGTTACGGAAGGTGTCAATGCCCTGCCAGAGCCGGCAAAATCGCATAAGGCTGAGATTTACATCCTGTGCCATCAAGGCATACGAAGCGCAGACGTAACAGATTGGCTGGTCTCGCAAGGCTGGATGAATGTCTACAGTGTCGAGGGGGGCATTGATGAATACACAAGAAGGATTGATAGTTCAGTGGGGTTTTATTGAGCTTAATGAATTAAAATTTTGACGACAAGGAGATTTGATGTTTAGTAATTGAAACATTGAGGACGAATCGATCAACCCTAGAGCATTAAGCATAGACCCCTGAAAACCTATAACTTAAGTCTTGAATACGAACCGGCCATTCCTGAAAAAAGGCTGGTTATCAGCCAATATTTCTGAATCTTTGCGCAGGTCGCAGATCATATCCCAGTGGATGGCAGACTTGTTTTTTGAGCCAGTTTCGGGATAACCTGCACCTAGCGCCATGTGGAACGAACCGCCGATCTTTTCATCGAAAAGAATGTTGCCAGTGAAACGGGTAATATCTTTATTGGTTCCAATAGCGAATTCACCAATATAGCGCGAACCTACATCAGATTCGAGCATTTTCAACAAGAAATCCTGATTTTTCTCGGCTTTGGCGGTTTCTACACGACCGTTGCTGAATGTGAGTTCTGCGCCTTCGACAGCCACGCCGTCATAATTTGCGGGATAGGTATATTTCACCCAACCATTTATCGATTCTTCTACCGGGCCAGTGAAGATTTCGCCGTCCGGCATGTTGAAGACGCCGATGGAGTTTCTGAATACGCGGCCTTTTATGGAAAGAGTTAAATCCACATCTGGACCGCGTAACACAATCTGGCTCTTGTTGGAGAGAAAGTCAATGGCTTTTTGTTGTTCAGCGGCAGTGCTCTTCCAATAGGCAATTGGATCAACTTCATTTGCATGAACCGCACCAAAGACAAAATCTTCATATTCCTTCAAATTCATACCTGCGTCCTGTGCATAGGCATCGGTCGGGTAGAGCGTTGTGACCCATTTGAACTTTCCCTCCGCACCGCGCAGCATCTGGGCTTCAGTGATTGATCTAAGGGTTTTACCCCTGCGCTGGGCTTTTTGTGGGTCAATGTTGGTCGTTCCGCGCGTGTTGGTGGCCGAATGAATACGTATGCGGCCTTCAAATTGATCGTAGGCAAGCTCATAAAAGCTTGGCACAAAATCCAGTTGAGCACCTTTCGCATAGGTGAGGTACAGTTCATCCTGGCTAAAGGGCATCATCCCGGGTAGAGCGATCATCGGGTGCGGAATCCCACCCCTTTCCAATATTTGAATAAAGACTTCTCGTACCAACGGTTCGGCAGCGGTTGTCGCTTCGATTAAAATCCGGTCGCCAGGCACCACGTGGGTGGAATGTTCGACAAGAATTTTTGCAAATTTCTGAACACGGAGATCAGCCACTACTTTCTCCTGTTGTGTAATTTACCGATAAAATTATAACATGGGCAGTTAAGGTATACTCATCGTGAAGGGAATCGTGAATCGGGAATCGATCCTCGATCTGAGTGTCACGACATCCAATTCACGGATATCGATATCCAAATATGAAACAACTCCTCCAAAACCTGCGCGACGGGAAGGCTGCCGTTGAAGAGGTTCCCATCCCGACCCCGCGCGATGGAATGGCATTGGTCAAAACGGCAATCAGTCTTGTGTCCGCGGGCACAGAGCGAATGGTCGTCGAATTTGCAGAGAAATCTCTCGTCGGTAAAGCCCGTTCGCGGCCCGATCTCGTAAAGCAAGTTCTTGAAAAGGCAGGCCGTGAAGGATTAATTACCACCGTACAATCTGCTTTCCAGCGTCTCGACCAACCGATGGCGCTCGGTTATTCTTCAGCTGGGACGATTGATGCTCTTGGTCTGAAAATGCAGGGCTTTAAGGTCGGTCAGCATGTAGCCTGTGCAGGAGGTGGGTATGCCGTCCACGCTGAATATGCGGTTGTGCCTAGCAATCTCCTTACGCTGCTTCCGAAAGATTTAGATTTCGAGACGGCTGCCTTTTCCACGCTGGGCGCGGTAGCCATGCATGGATTTCGTTTGGCCGAGCCACAAGTGGGGGAGCGGGTAGCGATCATTGGTCTGGGACTTTTAGGATTCTTAACGGCGCAAATCGCATCGGCAGCTGGGTGCAGTGTCCTCGGCATTGATATCGATATAAAGCGGGTCGCCCTCGCTTCCTCCCTCGGACTGCAGGCGGTCGCTCGTTCAAAAGCGGAAGACACATCCTTGGCCTTTTCTAAAAACCGCGGCTTCGATGTAGTTATCATCTGTGCCGATACGGCTTCCAATGACCCTGTGGAGTTGGCTGCTGTTTTGGCGAGAGACCGCGCTCGCGTAGTGGCCGCGGGCTCGGTCGGTTTGAACATTCCTCGTAAAATTTATTACGAAAAGGAACTCTCATTCATCAATTCGCGTTCCTATGGTCCAGGTCGGTACGACTCCACTTATGAAGAAGAGGGCCATGACTATCCGATCGGTTATGTGCGCTGGACGGAAGGTCGTAACATTGAATCTGTGGTCGAATTGATGGCGGCTGGTAAGCTGAAAGTTAAACCGTTGATCTCCCATCGCTTCCCAATCGAAAAAGCTGCGAAGGCGTATGATATTATCACCGGTAAGAAAAAAGAATCCTTCTTGGGCGTGCTATTGACTTACGGTGATAGTGAGTGGAAAGTAGAAAATCGAGCGGTTCACTTTCCAGTTTCTATAACGAAGACCACGGCAGTTAAGTTGGGTGTACTTGGAGCTGGCAACTTTGCCAACGCCGTATTACTGCCTGCCATCCAGGAAGCTGGAAATATCGAATTGGTAGGGATAGCCTCCGCAGGCGGATTACATGCCCAGCACTCGGGTAGAAAATTCGGTTTCAGGTATGCGACTTCGTCGGACGACGAGATTATCAACGACCCAAACATCAACACCGTTGCCATCCTTACTCGTCACGACGTGCACGCGGAATTAGCGGTCAAGGCGCTCAAAGCAGGCAAGAACGTTTTCGTCGAGAAACCATTGTCTATTACGATTGAGCAACTCATAAAAATCGAAAAAGCATTGCGTATTACAAATCACGTACTACTCAGCGTCGGTTTCAACCGCAGATTTGCTCCTCTGGCCCATTCTCTTTATTCTTTCCTCGCCCATCGCGCCGAACCTATGTACGTTCACTATCGCATCAACGCCAGCTACCTCCCGTTGAATCATTGGACTCAAAACCCTGCATTGGGAGGCGGACGGATCATTGGCGAAGCCTGTCACTTTATTGATTTTATAACCTACCTCGTTGGAGCATCTCCTGTCTCAGTCAGCGCGCATGCTTTGCCAGATAATGAAAAATATCGTGAAGACAATGTCTCGATGACCCTTGAATTTCCCGACGGTTCGATCGGTGTCGTGGATTACCTGGCTAACGGCGACAAATCATTTCCAAAGGAACGTGTGGAGGTGTTTTGCGGTGGCAAGATCGCCGTGCTAGAGGATTTCCGCGGACTGGAATTGGTTGAGGACGGAAAACGCAAAACTATAAAACGCGTACAGGATAAAGGTTGGAAAGATGAATGGATCGCCTTCGCTAAGTCCATCAGCGATGGCGGTGAGCCACCGATTCCATACGAGCAGTTGATCGGCGTGACGAAGTCCACATTCGCTGCGATGGAATCACTAAGAAAAGATCAAGCAGTGGATATCAAGTGAATAATTTAGAGGATCTAAGCAAATTTGTTGACCATCGTCCACTTTTTTTGGGCGTAGCGACGGTACTATTATCGGATAATGAAATTCGCCTGCTCGTTTTGAAACCCTCGGATAACGAATCGTGGGAGCTGCCCGGTGGCGCGGCGGGGACTGGGGAAATGGTGAAAGGAATAACCGAGGGCGAAATATTCGAGGATACAAATTTGGAAATTGACAAGGGAACCCTGTTCGACGAATTCTCCGGCGCAAAATAGTTTGAAGGATATTCTTTCTCCACTCAAACTACCAACGGTGTTTATTATCAAAATATGTGTTGAAGATTTTCAAATGAGTATGGTAAAAAGTATGACTTTAATACCACCAAAGACAATAAAGTTTCGTTAAGGCTATTGGAATCGCTCTGAATGGATATCTGCCCGAATCTTTGCATTTGACTACGTTCTTTTTGCTCTAGCTCATTTTAGAAGTTTTATATAAATGCCGACGCGTCTCACTATAACCCTCAAAGCCCTCTTCCAGCTAGGTTTCGAACCTCTGGCTATGAACGCTCTTTATAAATTCGGGCTATTTTCGGGGCATTATAAAAGAATAGAGAGAAGCGGTTTAATGAATGGGCATCCTGTCTCAACTCCCCGTCCTCTATTCCCTTTTCCGCCTCAGAAAGAGCTTCTACGTACCTTGGGCAAAAATGGCAAGGCTTCCCTCCTGAAAGAAGCCGATGTAATTGTAAACGGCAAAGTTCGGCTTTTTGGAGGGACACTAGTTCCGCTTCAACTTACATTCAATAAGCCTCTCCAGCATTGGACGGATTATGAAATCCATCCTCAACTACTCGCCGATCTTTATTTTCAGGTTGCTGATATCAAGTTTTTATGGGAACCTGCGCGCTTTGGGTGGGCGTATATTTTGGGTCGTGCGTATTACCTCAGTGGTAAAGAAAAATATGCAGAAGCTTTCTGGAAATATTTCGAGTGTTTTACAGATGGCAATCCTGTCTACCTTGGCCCGCATTGGATGAACGGACAGGAGGTTGCTATCCGGCTGATGGCGTTGGTCTGGGCAGTCCAGGTTTTTGAAGAGGCGGTCGCATCAAGCCCCGCGCGACTCATCCGCCTTTCTCAATCCCTGGCAGATCATGCTGCGCGTATCCCACCGACCCTGGTTTATGCACGATCACAGGAAAACAATCATCTTATCCTTGAAGCGGCAGCACTCTATACTGCTGGTTCTGCACTTGATCAACCTAAGTGGAGCGAGTTAGGCTGGTCATGGCTAAATCGTGGGCTACAACGTCAGCTCAGTTCGTACGGCGAGTATATCCAGCATAGCACCAATTATCATCGCCTCATACTACAAACCGTTTTATGGGTTGATGCAATTTTGCGCGGACAGCATAGACGTTGGCCGACCGCGACTTACGAATCGGTGATCCGTGCCTCACATTGGCTCTTTTCAATGATCGACCCCACATCGGGTGGGGCACCGAATCTCGGTGCGAATGATGGAGCCTTGATTTTGCCATTGGGTGTGTCTGCGTTTAACGATTTCCGCCCGACTGTACAAGCTGCTGCGCGGGCTTTCTTGCGAACAGGTTTGCCCGGTGGGGTGTGGGATGAGATGTCACTTTGGCTGGGTTTATCTCCGGCTCAACGAACCGCCGACTCTGACGCGTATATGACTGAGCATCTGCGGGCCCAAAATTCCTGGGGATATCTGCGAGCCTCACGATTCAAGTCTCGTCTATCGCACATGGACCAGCTGCATTTCGATCTATGGTGGCGAGGGCTCAACATTGCGCAGGATGCCGGTACATATCTCTACAACGCTCCCGCGCCGTGGGACAACGCGCTCGTATCCACACGCGTTCATAATACCGTGATGATTGATGGCCTTGATCAAATGACACGCGCTGGACGCTTCCTCACGCTTGATTGGTTCCCGGCATATTCTAAGAGTTTGATCGAAACCGATGAAAAGATTATTGGTCGTGTTCTTGCTTATCACAGAGGTTATCGTAGGTTGGGCATTCGCCACGAACGCGTGGCAACCGTGTTCACCAATGAGCGCTGGGAGTTCAAAGATAACCTTATTTTTAAAGCACCGGGCGAGCACGTCTTTCGTCTGCATTGGTTACTGTTGGATGGTGAATGGGAGCCGGAGAAACGTAAATTTGGTTTTGGGATACGGTTAAAGACACCGCTTGGATGGGTTACGCTTTTAATCACACCTGATCTACGGCTCTCAAACAAGGATTTCAAGTTAACGGTCATCCGTGCTGGCGAATTAATTTATGGTAAAGGCCGACCGCTTCCTTTTGAGGGTTGGGTCTCCCACATCTACGGACAAAAAATACCTGCTTTATCTATCGCCTTGGAAGTGACGTCTTCGAAGAGTTTCTCGATCGTAAGTGAATTCATATTTCCTAAATAGAAATATAGCTAAGACGCTTTCATCTCTCGTGGTGATTACATTTTAAGTTCGTTAAGGGAAGAATATCGTTTCTCCGCGGTACGATAATATTCTCACCCTTCCCTCATGAGACTCAAATCGATATTAAGTAATTATGCATATCCTCATCATCCATCAAGCCTTTGCCTCATTCGATGAACCCGGCGGAACCCGCCACTACGAGTTTGCACGCCTGCTGGCTGCGCAGGGACATAATGTAACAGTGATTGCTAGTCCTGTCAGTTACATAACGGGAGAAAAGACCCTCATCCATAATCTCCCCCTATCACAGAAGTTTGGAGTACAGGAAGAAAGGGGAGAGGTTGTTATCCTGCGAGCCAAAGTCTTTACCGCGCATCATAAGTCGTTCTACCATCGTGTAATTGCATTTTTTTCGTTCATGCTCTCCTCCTTTTGGATCGGTATCGGGGTGAAAAACGTTGATCTCGTGTGGGGTACATCTCCGCCGATCTTTCAAGGAGTAACCGCCTGGATGTTAGCGCGGCTAAAGGGTGCGAAGTTTCTTTTCGAAGTTCGGGACTTATGGCCTCAGTTCGCGATCGCCGCTGGTGTTTTGAAAAACCCGGTGTTAATCAGTCTTTCCGAGTGGCTGGAGCGGTTCTTGTACTACCATGCTGATAAGGTAATGGTTAACAGTCCCGGGTTCATAGACCATGTTAGGACTCTTGGCGCACAGCAGGTGGAAGTTATTGCCAATGGGGCAGATCCTAAGATGTTCAATCCTGCTGAGAAGGGCATGGACTTTCGCCGTTTACATGGCTTTGAAGACAAGTTTGTCGCACTCTATGCAGGTGCACATGGCATATCCAATAACCTGGAAGTAGTCTTGGATGCAGCCAAAATATTGAAAGGTCTGTCAGCCGCATCTAATATCCAAATAGTGTTTTTAGGTGATGGCAAAGAAAAGCCTGTTTTGCAAAAGCTAGCACAAGGTATTGGATTGACCAACGTAACCTTTTTGCCTTCCATACCTAAGCATGAAATGCCTGCCGTACTCGCCGGGACAGATGCATGCATTGCCATCTTGAAACCACTCGATGAATATAAATCAACATACCCGAATAAGGTCTTCGATTATATGGCGGCCGGAAGACCTGTTGTGCTGGTTATTGATGGTGTTATACGACAAGTTGTTGAGGCGGCGGGCTGTGGATTATTTGCAGAGCCAGGGAATGCTGCTGCCGTTGCAGAAGTCATCCTCAAGTTGGCGAAGGACCCAAAGAAAAGCCGGTTAATGGGTTTAAATGGACGAAAGTATTTGGAGGAGAAATTCAGCCGCGAGAAGATGGCAGAAAAGTTATTAATCTTGTTTAAAGAGTTATTAGCCGCAGATGGATGCTGATAACACAGGCTTCATTTCTTTTGACCATATTCCTTTGTATAACGGCTATGAAGTTTCTTCAGATTTTTGGGACCGATTTCATCCGGCTGTCCCAGTTGTAATGCCAGCCAGCTTGTCTTGGCCACATCTTCGACCATTACTGCCGATTTAACCGCGCTCTCGGCATCCGGGCCTACTGTAAATACTCCGTGATTCTTGAGCAGAATTGCCGGGGATTTTCCGATGGACCCGATTACTACTTTGCCAATCTGCTCACCTCCGATGAGGGCAAAGCCGCCGCAGGGGATGGGACCGCCGAATTCATCTGCCTGAGCAGTCAGGTAGACAGGAATAGGCTTATTCACTGCCGCGAAAGCGGTTGCGTACGCAGAGTGAGTATGGACAATACCGCCTACATCGGATCTATTACGATAGATATAGAGGTGGCTGGCTGTGTCCGACGAGGGTTTTAGCTTACCTTCGACTATTTTGCCGTCTAAGTCAACGATTACCATATCCTCCGGTCGCAGTTGTCCATAGCGGATCCCCGAGGGTTTGATGACCACATACCCGCTGTCGGCATCGCGTGCACTGACATTGCCGCTGGTCCAGGCCACTAAATTATTCCTCGGTAACTCTAGGTGAAGTTGGTAAAGCTGCTCTCGCAAAGTTTCAAGCATGGCGGTCCTTTGTTTATTTTTATGGTTTATTGGAGAAATATAAAATTATCTTTGAAACCTGTCTTGGCGAAGTTATTTATCTGGGATATCGATAGTATACTTTGTGAAGGGCCACTACTTTTCATACTCAACGCTCGTCCGTACAAACAAGCCTTTGATTTCTAGCGGAACCGTAAGATTTGTTATCAAATCTGCTTTTTCGTATGGGTGGATTATTTAGGGAAGGTGATCGAGCCGATTGATTGAGGTTCATGTAATCCAGGTCGATGGACGACCAGGGTAGATCCCGGTCGAATTGGGTATGCAGATGGACGAAGGGTTTTTGCAGGGCATTCAAACCCGCGATCCACATCTTAGCCGGTGAAAAAGTGTGCATCCAGGTGATCAAACCGATGCAATTCCTGCTATTGTTCGCCTCTAGGCACAGCCCATAAATAGCTTCCGGTGTGGTCACCACTGGTTTGAAAATGACTTTAACAGGGAGCTGTTTGGCCTCTGACAATCCCGATGCTATTTTTCGTGAATGTTCCGCAACTTCTTTCAAGGCGTCATCACCGTACAAATGTTGGCTTCCGGTTACGAACCAGACTTCATATTCTTTTAGGTCTATCATAGGCAACTCTCCTCGAGAAAATGGGGGTCAATTGATTTCATAAAGATGCCGGGCAATGATGTGATCCTGATATTCGGGGGCCAGCTCGCAAAAGTAACCGCTCCAGCCCCAGACGCGCACGATCAAATTCTTATGGTTCTCCGGATGTGCTTTGGCGTCCAATAAAGTGTCCAGGCGCAGACTGTTGAGCTGTAGTTGCTGGCAACCCAACTGAGCGAATGCGCGTACCAGCATGGCCGTCTTGCGGATTGACTCGTGATTTTGGAAAACAGAGTCTGAAAGTTCCATCGTGATCGGCCCACCGTTACAGACGTGACGATAATCGATCTTGGCAAAGGATTGTAGGGTGCTGATAGGCCCACGCACACGCACACCGGGCGAGGGAGCCAGATTGGCACTAAATGGTTGACCACTGAGGCGCCCATCGGCGGTCGCACCGACCACAGGTTCACGCATTCCAGGATGGTTGGTTGCAAGCCAGATATAGTACATGGCAGAGCCGGTGCCCGGACGCAAGATGCCACCTCTTGTAGTTCTTCCATAGCCTTCGCAGGCAGCTGCCAAATCATCGAATAACTTTACGAGCAATGTGTCTGCTGTCGGATCATTATTCCCAACTTTAGGTCCCTGCTCTTGAAGTTTTTGACAGAGGGTTTCATAGCCGCTGAAATTTGCACTCAGCGCGGAGAGGAGTTCATCCGGTAAAATGCTATGCTCTTCGAAGATGAACTTTTTCACGGCAGCCAGAGCATCGGCAGCATTGGCCGAACCCGCACCGTGGATGCCGAAATTATTGTATTTCAACCCGTCAGATACATCCCGGCCCTGCTCGAGGCAGCCTTGCATAAAGACCGAATAATAAGGAGCGGGAGGCAGCAGCAAGTGTGAATAGGCGTCTGCCAGACGATCAACTTGTTCACGGACATGGACATGCACCCGGTCGAGGATACGATCGAAATCTTCTCCGGCCGCGAGCCCTTCACGAACCGCCTGGTCAACTGCTGCCGGGAACGACACGGCTCCAATGTTGACAACTTCCATCCCGCGGCCAGGGATGATGAACTCCCAGCAGGCAGCAACGACATAATCGCGTGCATCCCCAAGGTCGTAGCCATGCGCCACGAGAGCGGGAATGACGACATCGTCGTTGCTGTACTGGGGGAACCCCAGCCCGATCCGGGTAAGCTCAGTGGCAAGGCTCAGCAGATCAAGGTCAATCTGAGCGGAGATGCGCAGATTGATCTTGGGGTCGATCATCGCGACTTCACGGGCGACGCGCAAGACCATGCGTGTGAGCTCGTTCACGGCCGAATCCCCGTTCGGCGTGACACCACCGAGGGTAAGGGTCTGACCATTATCCCCTTGCTGCACGCCGGGATATAGATCGCTATCCTTGTTCAGCGAGATGAAGAACTCACCCAGCAATTCTTCGGCTGCCTCCATGGACAAACGTCCTGCCGCAAGATCGGATTCGAGATAGGGCCACATATATTGGTCGAAACGGCCCAAACCAACATGATAGTTTCCACCGAGCCATACTACTGCATGGCAAAGCCGCAGCGACTGCAATGCTTCGTAGAAAGTCTGGGCAGGATAAGCTGGGACCTTTTCCAGGATCTCGGCAAGGTCATCGCGTCCCAGCGCGCGTGCCTGGCTTGCATAACGGGCGGCCAGTCCAATCACAGCATCTATGGTTTCGATGGCGCTATCCAGAAACTCAACAGTTTGAGGATCATGTGCCAAGCGCCTCCTGGTCGTCAATGCGGCTTGCTTGCGTTCCAACAAGCCCTGCGCCAACAACAAACCCCAGTCCGCGCAGATATTGCTGATCGGGCCAAATTCATGCAGTGTTCGACCTGCGGTCAGCCGGGCCCAGTCCTCAGGGCAGTAAACAGGAGGTACGGCAGGTAATGTACGGGTGAATACAATAAGCTCGTCCGGGTCGATAGCAACCTGCTCGGCTTCGCACTCACGTCGAATGAGACGGGCCACACGCCGCGGCCAGGATAATTCTTCGGATTCACACTCCGTCAGAACATTGATCGGCGTGGTTTGTCTCACTGAACGGTGCTCACCTGCCCGTACGCGCCTCTTTAGGGATTCCAATCGCTCATTCATCCAACACACACCTTTACACCGCATTGCTCGAAGAGCATCGTGTTGATATTAAGTAGACGCGTTTCATCATAATCCGGTTTGAATTCCATTCCGGCATATGGGTATTTCGATCCGGCTGCCTGGTTGTAAGGCAGAAGACCAACATATAATAAGCCTGACAATCCGCGTACAGTCTGGGCAATAGATGCCAGGTTTTCATCGGTGTCCGTCACCCCGGGAACAAGCGGCACTCTGATTACGAACGGTTTGCCCGAGAGGCTCAGGATCTGAAGGTTATTCAAAATCAGGTCATTATCGTGACCGGTGTAATCCCGGTGCGCAGCGCGGTCGATCAATTTGAGGTCGAAATAGATCAGGTCAGACCGATCGATGAGGCGGCGAAAATCCTGCTGATCCCCGTAACCGGAGGTGTCGAGCAGGATGTGCAAACCGTCAAGCAAATCGATCACCTCGGCGACAAAATCCGCCTGCAACAGTGGTTCGCCCCCTGAAAAGGTGATACCTCCTTCGTTAGCCCGTAAGATATCGGCTTGCTCATTCAGAAGCGCGGCCAATTCCGGTGGTGTGTATTTCCTACCGGCCATCCGTTCACCGGCCAAACCACGTATGACCTGGGGCTGCATCGACTGTCCTTCAGGGTTATGGCACCATGTACAAGACAAGGGACAACCTTTCATGAACACAGTCGTGCGGATGCCGGGCCCATCCTGAATTGTGAACTCTTTGATATCGAAAACAATCCCCGAGCTCATGTTTCACTACTCCAAAACCTGAAGGCCATCCTGTTCAATGCAGTGATCCCTCAAGGCTTCTTGCGTTCCAAGATTAGCTCTTTCGCCCGGCTTGAAGCGGAAGCTGCGTCGGGGGCATAGAGATCTGCTCCGATGTCCCTGGCGTAGCTTTCCGTAACGGGTGCGCCACCAACCATCACTGTCACTTGACCACGTAAGCCAGCTTCATCAAGGGAGAGGATGATATCCTTCATGCGCAGCATCGTTGTTGTCAATAGTGCCGAACAAGCCACAAGGTCGGGGTGATGTTCTCTTACCGCCTGGACGTATTTTTCCGGAGGGACGTCGACACCCAGATCGATCACTTCGAAACCGGCACCTTCCAGCATCATTCCGACCAAATTCTTACCGATGTCGTGCAGGTCGCCTTGTACAGTGCCGATGATGACTTTGCCAACCGCCTGGACATTGGCCGCGATCAAATGCGGTCGCAACAGCGTCAAACCGCTTTTCATCGCACGCGCGGCGATTAGCATTTCGGGCACGAAGAACTCGCCGGCCTTGAACATACGACCGACCTCCGCCATGGCGCTGATCAAGCCTTCCGTTAGAATTTGTTCGGCGGGTATGTTCTCCGCGATTGCCTTCGCGACCAGCGCTTGCGTCCGGTTCATGTCGCCGTCGATCACGCTTTGACGTAAATCACCTAGAATGCCCATGAGTTTGCTCCATATTGTTTCGATAACCCGGCTGGTCTTGAATCAGATCGATGAAAGCCAGCATATTTTCCAGGGGGACATCACCCTCAACATCATGCGCTGGGGCAAAGATGTAGCCGCCCTCCTGGCCCAGTTCCAGCAGCCGGAGAGTCTCTGCACGGACCCCCACCACCGTCCCGTAGGGTAACGTCCTTTGGGTGGATAAACCGCCGTGAAATACAAGCTGACCGCGGTATCTCGGCACAAGAGCCGCCACATCCATCACCTCGGGCTGAAAGGGATTAAAGCAGTTCAGGCCGATGCCGATGAGATCGTCGAACAATTCATCGACATCGCCGCATGCGTGGATGAACACGTACTTGTCCCCGGCATGTACCGCGCGGTACATGCGCTTGAGCACCGGGTAGATGAATTCGCGCCACAACTTTGGCCCCATCTGCAGGCCGTGCTGCTGGCCCCAGTCGTCCCCAAAATACACTGCGTCAATATCGTGCTTCAAGGCCTCATTCACCTGAGCGATGTTGTAATCCGCGATGGCGTTCAAGAGCTCATGAACGAAGTCGGGATTGTCGTAAAAGTCCATCAACAAGTCTTGCATCCCACGCAACGTCCAGGCACGCTCGTACAGCGAAAATCCAATTTGGAAAACGCGGAAGCGATCCGGATACTTGGCAATCGACTGAGGAATATCAGCAAAAAAACGCGGGGCGAGCGGATTAGGGAACGTATAATGCTTCAGGGTCGGCTGCGGCAGCGCGCAGCCCTCGACATTGCCAATATCCTTGTCGATGTTGCGGTCCCAGACCACGCCAAAAACATCCTTCACGCGATTTTCCCCCAGGTCGGTGAAAAAACCGATATCGCTCCCCATCTTCAGGATGTGGTTCTGCAGCGCATCCTCCAGATTGACCATTCCGTAGTGCGCTTGCAATTTCTCCCTGGCCTCCTTTGTGAAACCGCAGGACCAGGGAACGTAAGGCGGCTTTCTTCCTTCCAGTAGCGCATGGATCACTTCTCGCTTCGTCATCATGACTCACCCTCAGTGCTGGAGCTGATCGCAGAGTTGCGATCATAGATTCCACGGACCCTCTACAGGGTTGCTTTGGAAGCGGTACCATCCAAATCACGATCCAGCATGCCGTGCCCCTCTACGAAGAAGACTAGTAAGGGGTTTGTTTGATAGTATTGATCATCGCCCAGAAATTCTCCAGGGGCGTATCCAACTGCAGGTTATGGGTCGGCCCGATCACGAGGCCCCCACCGTGCCCGATCGTCCTCAGGCGGAGTAGGACCTCCTCCGTCACATCCTCCGGCGTGCCGAATGGGATTGTCTGCTGGATATCCATCGATCCCCAGAAGCACAGCCGTTCGCCGTAATCATTTTTCAATTTGACCGGATCCATCGCCATCGGCTGGATGGGATTCAACACATCAACGCCGATTTCAATAAGCTCCGGGATGATTGGATAGACGACACCATCGGTATGATAGGCGACTTTGACCCGTGGATTGATCGCACGCAAAGAGGCGATCAATTCGGCCATGCGTGGCTTGAGATAAGCGCGCCACATCTTGGGTGACATTAACATGGACGTCTGACCACCGACATCATCGCCTAACCATATCATATCGACACCCATTGTGACCAGTCTTTGTGTGACAGACCGGTGGTAGCGAAATGGAAAGTCCAGCACGCAGTTGGCCCGCCCAGGGTCGGTGGCCATATCGATCATCAGCTGCTCGTAGCCGCGCAGCGCCCAGGCACATTCAAAGATCGTCGTTGGGGTAACGCCAACGATCCAGTAATCATCTCGGAAGTCGCGGAGCGTCCGTTCGGCATCCTCGTACAGTTCGGGGCGATCCGGGTCAGGAGCCGAATAGGCCTCCAGGACATGATCGTCCGCCAGGGGATGACCGTGAGGTTCAGTATATTTTCCTTTACCGAAACGCGTCTGATATTCGATGGTCCTCCAGGTGACTCCCCATTCATCCTGATAACGATCCAGGTCCTGATAACCATTTTGATAATAGCCGTTTACCCAGCCCACCGAGGTCAACAACATGTCCTCGTCTAGGGCACGTTCAAGCTCATAGGTATTGCCGCCGCCGTGTGGATTGTGCAGGCTCTGACCTTTAGGTTTCAAATCAACCTCGAGGCGGGAGGCGAATTCCGGTGTGAAACTTACCTGCATGGGGCAGCGATCCGGTTCTTGATGATTAAGCGCAATCAGAACGCGGTCGCGATGCTTCATTGGGACTTGCTCCAATTAATATGTTTACTTAAGTTGCTCACAATAAGTCCTCATCCTCCATACCTGCCATAATTCAGCGCGGTATCAAAGGCTGCAACGATATTCTCCGGCGGAACCAAGGACTGAATGTTATGGACCGCCGCAAACACAAACCCACCGCCCGGCGCGAGGTCATCGATGCGGCGCTTCACTTCCTCAACCACCTCCTGAGGCTTCCCAAAAGGCAGCACATGCTGTGTGTCGACACCTCCGCCCCAAAAGACGATGTCCCGACCGAACTGAGCCTTAAGCGCTTTCGTGTCCATACCCTTGGCGGAAACCTGGACCGGATTGAGAATGTCGAAGCCGATATCGATCAAATCGGGGATCAGATCACGTGTTGCGCCGCAGCTATGATAAAACAGCTTTGCTTCCGTCTTCTTCTTGATAGCGTCCACTAAACGCTTTTGCTTTGGCTTGACCATCTTCCGATACAACTCTGGTCTGATCATCCAACCGTTTTGTCCGGCTACATCGTCCCAATAAGTGAAAACCTGAATGTACGGGCCGACATGATCCAGATAGTTATTACAGGACTCGATGTAAATGTCTGTGATCGTTTCCATCAGCCTGTCGGCAAAAGCCGGTTCACTCAGCAGGGCCATCAAAAAATTCTGCAAGCCCATTACCCGGGCCGGCTGTTCAAAGATGCCGCCGCCGATCACGGCACTCCCGACCAGGGCATACTCGCTGTTTTCATATAAATGCTTTGCCTGTTGACCGAGCTGTGCATTGACCTCCGCCGGGTCGGGATACGGCCAGGCATAGGCATCCAGCGCCGCCATCGTCGATTCCTTGATCGGGAAGTCCAACCAGTCGAAATAAAAACCGCGGGTTTTCGGCATATGCAGCTTCGAACCCCAGCGGTCAATGAAGGCGTAGTAATCGCCTTCCTCGAAAATATCCACAACGCTAGTTGTTGCAGCCGGTAATTGCACCATACGGAAGTCCACACCGAAGCGCTGCAGTATAGCATCATTGACGTAAGGCAACTGCTGGACATAATCCAGCATCCTGGTCTCTTCTGCCGGTAGATCGAGATGCCGGTTTAACTCAAGGTAAACCTGTTTACAGATGGAGGTAACGATCGTTCCGCCCAGGTCTATCGGCACGCGATCGGGCTCTTTATGATTAAGGGCTAGCATGACCCTTGCGCGGGACTTCATTTTTTCCTCATTCCCTGGCCGAAGCGTTTTTGGAGAACCGTACGCAAGGCAACGAATGCAACGATTATAAAACCATAAATGCGCTAAGTCCAGTTAGCACTCGCTCCGGAGGCCACGATTCCTGGGTAAATCAAGGCGATAAAGAATGACACTATGATCGTGCCGTTTTTGCGAGATTGATTGTTATGTTATACAATTGGGTCGAATAGAGGTACCATAAAAAGCTTTTCCAGAAGATTGTTTTTGTTCACTTTATTGGTCTTCTCGCTGGGATGTCAGCGAAGGGTGGATTCATCAATCCCTGCAAGTACCACCCCGAGCCCTCATATGACGATCTTGGGACAGCGCGAATATCTTGTTCACCAACAATTGACGCTCGTAAATGAAGGATCGGGTCAGCCAGAGAAGCAGAATCTTTGGGTGGCAATGATCCGGGATTTTCCTCCTTATCAGCAGGTGCAGTCCATGGAGGTTTCTCCCAAAGATTATAAGATCGTGGTTGACGAATATGGCAACCATTACGCTGAGTTTGATTTCTCCGGGCAACCCGCTGGCACGACCCAAACGGTAAAGATCAATTATCAAGTAGCTGTTAACGAATTGGCATACGATTTATCAGTCTGCCAGGGGGAGTCTCCAGATGAGTTCAACCAACCCGAACTGCATATCGAATCCGCAAATCCCCAAATCGTAGCTCTCGCAAGCAAATTGTCGCAAGGCAAAGGTACTGTTTGCCAGAAGGTGCGGGCGTTTTATGATTACATCGGCAATACGCTGGTTTATACCTTCAATGGAGCGAATTGGGGAGCGCAAGCGGCACTCGGGCCAATGGGGGCTGATTGCACGGAATATTCTGATTTGCTGGTGGCGCTTAGTAGGGCGCAAGACATTCCGGCGCGCTATTTCGAAGGATTGCTGTATCTGGACAAGGGAACGGATGCCCTCGCTAAAACTGAGCATTCGTGGCCAGACGTGTACATGCCCTCTGTTGGCTGGGTTGCATTGGATCCCACCTTAGGACGGCCACTGGTCAACCGCGACCTTTATTTTGCCCACTATACGCCAGATCACATTATTGTCACGTTGGGGGCGAACCCGTCTGTGTTGCGAGGAGGTGACTACTGGACGCATCTCTACTGGCCGGGCAACAGTACTACAATAAGGGTAACTGGAGATTGGAAGATCGAAATCATCGACAAAAAGGGGCAATAGAAATAATCTCCCCTCCTATCATTCCTTTCCCGTCGACGCAGAACAATGATGAGGGGAGATGGATTTCCAGGGAAAATGGTGGATTTATGAACGCAGGGCTGGATTACTCTCCACGCTTACGCAGATAAGTGTGCATAATCACCGATAGCACGATGATGAAACCATAGATGAACTGGGTCCAGAATCCCGTCAGGCCGACGGCCACGGTCGCCGCTTCGATGGCGCCAATGATGAAAGCTCCCAGGAACGTTCCCAGGATCGTACCCACGCCGCCGAAGACGGACGTGCCGCCTAGGAATACGGAAGCCAGGGTGCTAAGCAAAAAGCCATCACCCAGGCTGGGCCAGAAATAAGCCACGTAAAAACTGGCAAGTATGCCAGCAAAGGCAGAGATCACACCGATCAGCATGAAGGCCTGGATGCGGGTGCGGCCGGTATTAATGCCCATCAGTTCGGCGCTGTTGATATTGTCGCCGATCAGGTAGATGTGTGCACCAAACCTGTGCCGGTTCAGCAGCACCCAGCCCAGGATCGTGATCACGATCAACCAAAGCATTTGCATGGGGAAGTATGGGCCGATCTTGCCGACGAACAGCGGGTAAAAAAAGGTTTGTTTAATATATTCCAAAGAGAAATTTGCCCCTTGTGTAAGGACCAGGTCCGCACCTCGCCATAAGAACTGTGTACCGATGGTGACTACCAGGGAAGGAATGCCAAACTTGACGATGATGAACCCATTCAGCCAGCCGATGATCGCTCCGGTTACCAGGGCAGCCACAATTGCCAGGAACACCTGGATGGTCGCATTATGCATAAAGCCTGTCGCTTCATATGTATAATTGAAGGCCACCATACCCATGGCCATGATAGATGGAAACGAGAGGTCTATCTCCGCAGCGATCACCACTATGGTCAGAGGAATCGCCATGATGGCAAAGAGGGGGATGGAGGCCATGAAGGCGGAGTAGATCTGTGGGGCCAAAAAGGTCTTTGGGGCAGAAATGATAAATATGATCCACAATGTTATAAAAACACCTAGGATCCCAAGTTGGGCGCTGTTTGTGCGAACAAATCTCCTGAGACTGAAGGGCACTTTATAGCGCTGAGTGACTTCGAGTGATGTTGCGTTGTTTTGAGAATTCATTGCATCAATCCCTATTGATTAATTAAGGCTGCCGGTTTCTGCAACTTGAACCATCTTATCCATTAATTCGTTCAGGCCGATATTTTTTGTCTGAAATTCACCGGCAAGCTTGCCCCGGTCGATCACCACCACACGGTCGGCCACATTATGGACGTGCAGGATGTTATGGTCGATAAAAATGGCGGATTTACCGGCTTGCTTGATGCCGTTAACGAAGTTGATCAATTTGGCTGATTCTTTGAGGGACAGGCCCATGGTGGGCTCATCGAGAACGACTATATCAGCGTTGAAGAATAGGGCGCGCACGATCGCGACGCCCTGCTTCTCACCACCCGAATATTTTCCAACCCGCGAATCCGGGCTGATGGCGTGCGAGGTAAAGCCCATGGATTGGGACATCAGCCGGTGTGTTTCATCTCTCATTCGTTGAATATCCAGGAAGCCGAGGGAGTTACAGAGTTCGCGTCCCAGGAAGATATTGCGCCATAGGGTTTGCAGTTCGGAAAGGGCGCGTTCCTGATATACGGTTTCCACGCCTAACTCTCTGGCTTTGGGAACCGTCAGGTGATCCACTTTCTGGCCATTGAAATATATCCTGCCAGATGTGGGCTGGTGGTAACCGGTGATGATTTTGATCAAGGTGGATTTTCCGGCGCCATTATCACCTAGCAGGCCGACAACTTCATTCCGGCCTAAATGAAAGTTGATATCCTCGAGCGCCTGGACCTCTCCGAAGGATTTGAACACGTGTTTAAGTTCGAGCCGGTATTCTTCCATACGACTATCTCCATTGCGGTGAGCGATAGAGCTATTTACAAGAATTATATCTACAATAATGGCGTTTTAGGAACGGCATCAGCCGTCGAAATACAAACTACTCACGACAGAAGTTGTTACCACTATTTTGAATGGCAAGGGCTAAATGGCAAAATGCATCGAGCGCCATTTAGCCCTTGCGTGGTTTCCTATTGCTGATTCAGATAAAGAAAAGCCTCAGCAAATTGGTTGAGTGGTTCAGCTTTAGCGAACCTGTGCCTTCACCAGCGCGGCCAGTGCGTCGACATTATTCTTGTCGGCAAAGCCAGCGCCCGTATCGATCTGCAGACCGGCGAAATGATATTGCTTGGTCAGGCAGATCTGCAGAACACCGAAATAGCCTTGTAGGTACTGCTGCTGATCGATTACCAGTTGCAGCCAGCCACCTTGAATCGCGGTAATGGCGTTGCCGGACATATCAAAGCCAGCGGCGAATACATCACCCGGCTTCTTGCCAGCGGCCTCCAGGAAGGTCTGGATGGTGCCCGTCAGGTTGCCGTGATCGGTAACGACTAACTTAATATCGGGGTCTTTGGAGAAGACACCCGTGAAGATCGGGACGCCCGAAGAGGCATTCGCATTGGTGGCATCATCGATCTCTTGGTAGATCACTGTCAATCCGGCTTTTTCAAGGGCATCCTTGACGCCTTTGGTGCGCTCACCGCGGCCGGCCTGGGCCAGCAGACCCCACAGGAAAGCCTTATCGCCCGCCTTCACACCTGAGCGTTTGACGGCTTCCTGGCCCAGAGCGTATCCAGCCTGGTAGAGAATGGCGCCGGCGTAACCAAAACCATTGGCGGCGTATTTGGCTTGCGCCAGCGGCAGCTGTGTGTTCATGCTGGTTACGATAATGCCCTGGCTCTCAGCAGCATCGATCAGGGGATCAAAGGCTGTATCGCCGGGGTGGCCCATGACGGCAATGCCATCGGGCTTGGTGGCTGCGGCTTGCTGGAACTGGGTGGTCATCTTTGCAGGATCCCAATCCGACCAGACGTATTGCACATCCGCGCCGGTATCCTTAGCAGCCTGGACAGCACCGTTATAAACGACCTGCTCGAAGCCTCCACCGGGTGTTCCGCCGGGGAAGAAGACGATCTTGACGCCGGAGCACCAATTGGTCCCGGCAGCAGGAGCGCCGCCTTGAGTAGCAGCCGGTGCGGCCGAAGCAACTGGAGCAGCAGGAGCAGCCGTATTCGCCGGAGCAGCTGGAGTTGGCGTCGATGCCGGTCCACAAGCCGTGAGCAGCATGGCGACGACAAATAAAATTGTCATTCCTCGGAATACTTGCTTGAACATTTTAATCTCCTTTTGTGATTACTCAAACAGTGAATTTGACTTATTACGGACACTAATTTCTCTTCTCACGATACAATTTCTTTTTATATTAACTCAGGCACACACCTCCTTTCACTCATTCAATCCGAAAAACCCTGGATTCTATCCGAAGCATGATCGGGTATATTGTTGATTACTAAGTATCAAAAAACCGCTGATACATTTGCTAACCACTTATTAGAACCCACCGATCAGGGTTGCTCCCAACATAATTTGATTAGCTAACATGATTGCTGCTTTCTAAATCCGAAGCGAAGCTGCTTCATTCGTTTCATTACGTCGTTGGCACCGCGCCCAAAGTAATCATGCAAGGTCGAATAGTCGGCATATATCTGATCGTACACTTTCTGCGCGAGGGGATCCGGTTTGAAGGTTTCCTTTTTCAGTCGTGCCATCTTCGACGCAGCCTCGAAGATGGAATCGTAGCCTCCCTTAGACTTCCCCGCTGCTACTGCTCCAAACATAGCCGAGCCGAGAGCGGGGGTCTGTTTGGAAGCGGTCACTTTCAATTCACGTCCGGTGACGTCAGCATAAATTTGCATGAGCAGTTTGTTCTTTTCCGGCAAGCCACCACATGTTACAAGCTCGTTGACTGATACATAATTCTTTTCGAAAGATTCGATGATCGTCCGTGTGCCAAATGCCGTGGCTTCAATAAGAGCGCGATATATATCGGGCGATTTGGTGGCCAGTGTCGCACCCAGGAGCAAGCCGGTCAGATCAACATCCACTAATACTGAGCGATTGCCATTCCACCAATCCAGGGCTAACAGGCCAGATTCGCCTGGTTTCAGATAAGAGGCTTCCTGTTCGAGCAGAGCGTGTATATCCTTCTTTTGTTTTTTGGCAGCAGCGTGATATTCTGGCGGGACGGCATTGTCCACAAACCAGGCAAAGATATCGCCGACACCCGATTGGCCGGCTTCGAACCCAAACAACCCGGGAATAATACCGTCCTCGACGTAGCCGCAAATACCGGGGACACATTGTTCTTTGGCGCCTAAGAGCATATGACATGTGCTCGTGCCCATAATGGCCACCATACGTCCCGGTTCAGTTACAGTAGCTGCCGGGACCGAGACGTGCGCGTCTACATTAGCAACCGCAACTGCTGTGCCCGGCTTCAGTCCGGTTAGCTTAGCCGCTTGTGCTGTGAGGCTGCCCGCGCGATTGCCAATCGAAAGGATTTGCCGTGACATTTTCTGGTCAATTACATGTTCCAATCTAGGATCGAGAGCAGCGAAATAACCATCGCGTGGAAAGCCTTCGCTCTTGGACCACATGGCTTTATAACCAGCTGTGCAGGAGTTGCGCGTCTCCACCCCGGTTAATTGCCATACTACCCAATCCGCAGCTTCTAGCATACGATCGGCTGCGTTGTAAATTTCCGGGGCTTCATCCAGAATTTGAAGCGTCTTTGAAAAGAACCATTCGGATGAAATCTTTCCTCCGTAACGGTTGAGCCAGGTTTCACCCATTTTTCGGGCTGTCTCGTTGATTTTGTCAGCTTCAGGTTGAGCCGCATGATGTTTCCATAACTTGACCCATGAATGCGGGTTGCGACGATAATTCGGCAGATTGCAAAGAGGAGTACCCTCGGCCAGGGTAGGAAGCATGGTGCAGGCAGTGAAGTCAATTCCAAGACCTATGACGTCAG
>JBGQIO010000017.1:0-28670 GCA_041498515.1 Anaerolineae bacterium | reverse complement strand
GCTGATGAGATGGCAGATAGGTCGTCGTTTTCCAACGCTTGCAGATAATGAGGTCGGACTTTTGTCGTTTCAGAGACTTGCTGTAGTGTGAGACGGCGCAGCTCACGCGCTTGCCTGAGCTTAGTACCAATTGATTCGTTCATGATTTACTGCTTCGCGCATAAATCTCCCAACATGTTATCATTATTCATGTAGTCAAAAACAAAAATTTGTTTAATATTCTTATTGAACTCAGGACCTTGTAATTTCGCGGTACCCTATAATTCTAACATAACATCACCGGCCTTTTCGGGCCGGTGATGATTCGGATTACTCGCCTTTGGCGGGTTTCTCACCCACCGGTTTAGCTTCTTCGGCAGGTGTTCCTTCCGCTTTCTTCTTACCGCGCCCTTTCCTTGGCTTTTCTTCGGATTTATCTTCGGCAATTACTTCTGCTTCTCCCTCGCGGTGAACAATGATTTTGATCTCAGGTACCAGGTCAATTGTCAGACGTACATGTGCCTTGAACTCTCCCACTTCGCGGATTGGCTGCATGTCAATTTGTTGTCGTTTTACTTCATAATGGGTCTGCTCTTGAATCGCCGTTGCCACGTCCTGCGTGGTGATCGAGCCGTAGAGTTTCCCAGTTTCGCCGGCCTTGGCCGTGAAGGTTAGCAAAACACCATTGACATGATCTGCAAGATCCTTGAGTTCGCTGTTGAGAGCGGTGCGTTTGACTTCGCCTTGTGAACGGATCTTCTCAGCGGTTTTCATCGCACCAGGTGTAGCCAGGACGGCCAATTTCTGCGTGAGCAGGAAGTTTCGACCATAACCATCCGCGACTTTCTTTACATCGCCAGCGCGCCCCAATTTGTATACGTCCTTTATGAGCAATACTTTCATTTTTATCAAGCCCTTCCATACAAAAGATGGCAGGCGAAGGGTACTACGCTCTGCGGGCGAGAATTGTACCAGAGGGCCCACTTCTTGCCAACCGTCCTGACAGCGGGTAAGATAAGGGGATGGACCGTTGGCCAATCAATCCTCGTCGTTTTGCTATTTTTGTGGGCATCCTTGTGCTCGTCCTAATGGTGATGGATTTCAATGCCCGCCTCGAAGATCTTAACCGCTTGAAGAAGCAAGCTGCAATCGTGAGCATACAGGCAACCCAGGCAATACAAACGCAGATGGCTTTGCAAACCAAGGTAGCTTACGCAGGTTCTGATCAATCTGCGCAAGATTGGGCGCGTAGTGAGGGACACTACGTCCAACCTGGCGACCAACCCATCGTTCCCATTGGACAACCGGGTATAAACCCAATACAATCGGTTGAACCCATGCCTACCTCAACGCCTTTGTCAAACTGGCAAGTTTGGTGGAATCTATTTTTTGGCGACCAATAAGAACGGTCCATCTCTGACCACCAACCGGCTCGCGCTATTCCCTGACTCTACCCGCATCCGAAAAGATTCCCTGACTATCGCCGGGCGTACTCTCGCGTCCTTAGCCGACGAATTTGGGACGCCGTTATATATTTATGATCGTGCGACAATGGATGCGTCCGTGGATTCTTACAAAGCCGGATTGGGAGCTCACTACACTGCTTCATCTGAGATAACATACGCAGGTAAAGCTTTTTTATGCAAAGCCATCGCCGAATGGACCTGCCAGCATAAATTATGGGTAGATTGCACCGGTGAGGTTGAAATCGGGATTGCAATGGCAGGAGGAGTGCCGCGCGATAGAATATTGGTGCACGGTGTCAACAAGTCAAATGCGGATTTAATATCCGCGCTACGTCACGCGGGCACCATTGTCGTTGATAACATGACAGAGTTGGAGCGGATTTCCAGCTTATTCTCCGATCCTCGATTTAACGACCCATTACAGCCTATGCGAAGATTATTTCCGAATATATGGCTTCGTCTACAACCCGGCTTGGCGGTTGAGACCCACCATGCTCATACTCAGACCGGACAGTCAGGCAGCAAGTTCGGGATGACACCCAGCGAAATTATTGAGGCCGCAGAGATCTGCAAATCATCAAATATGCCGATGACTGGACTGCATTTTCACCAAGGATCGAACTTCCGGGACACATCCCCCCTTGTCTCCGCCATAGAATTAGGAATTGACCTAGTTAAAGAAAATGGATTCAATGAACCCTGGCATTTCTGCCCAGGCGGTGGCTGGGGCACGTCATATCACGAAGACGAATTGCCGCAACCGGATATCGAAGAGTATGTTCGTGTTATTACAGAAAAGGTGAACGAAAAATGCAAATCAACTGGTCTGTCCCTGCCATATTTGCATCTCGAGCCCGGGCGAAGCCTGGTAGCTCGTGCCGGAGTAGCCATTTATCGTGTTGGCACAGTGAAACGTCGCGGCGACCGAACCTGGGTGCTGACCGATGGAGGCCTGGCCGATAACCTTCGATACGCGATGTATGGAACAAAATACACTTGTTTGACAGCAACCCATTTAAGCCGAGAAATGAATGAACGGATATCAATTGCAGGTCCGTATTGTGAGTCGGGCGATGTGATCATCGAAGATCTACCCATGCCCAAAGTTGAAGAGGGTGAATTGATCGCCATCCCCGTTAGCGGGGCGTATCATCTGAGTATGTCGAGCAACTACAATGGGGCGCGCCGTCCGTCGGTGGTCTGGCTGGAGGAAGGCAGCGCCCGTCTCATCGTCCGCAGAGAAACGCCGGAAGACCTGTATCAACGCGACTTATCTATTATTTAGATATCCAGAATACAATACCTTTAACATCAGCTACATCCAGAGCGATTAAAAATAAGTATTGCCGGGATCTATTCTCTTGCGAATATTTCCCGCGAAATAATCTGACGATTGATGGAGTAGATATGGCCACCGCCGTTGTCCCGCAAAATTTTATTATTACCTTGAGATTAAAAGTCCGTCAGTATTGGTCGCTCACCAAATCCTTGCAATCCGGTCTTTTACTAATGACCGGTCTGGCAGGTTATTTAAGCGCTCACGCGGCTATTCAATGGACAAGTTTCCTTCAGATGATACCCAGCTTGTTCCTCGCCATCAGCGGTTCAACCATTCTCAACATGTGGTGGGATCGGGACATTGATTCAAAAATGAAACGCACACATATGCGACCTACTTCAACCGGGAAGGTAACCGCGGGAGAAGTTCTAAACCTAGGGCTGCTTATTTCGACAATTGGCGTCGGCTGGGCGCTGCTGTTAAACCTTCCGTATGGAATTATTGTTTTTGCAGGATTATTTTTCGACGTCTTTGTGTATAGCATGGTTCTTAAACGGCGGACATGCTGGTCAATCGTCTGGGGCGGGATCGCGGGCGCAATGCCGGTCCTTTCAGGAAGGGTACTTGCGATCGGAAGGATCGATGCGATCGGCATACTGCTTTCCGCTGCCATCCTGTTTTGGATCCCCACGCATACATTAACATTCAGCTTGAAATTCTTCGATGATTACCAATCGGCGGGCATACCGACCTTTCCTACAACTTACGGAATTGGCTTCACGCGTTTGGTAATCGCCATCTCAAGTATCATTGCTGCGCTGGCAATGAGCGTTGCCTCCATTTGGATCGGGGTGGCCGAAGGTATCCTGGCGCTCATCATCATCCTTAGCGCGGTCCTCCTTTTCCTGGCAGCAACGGTTTTAATCCGTCCGTCCGACCAGACAAATCTGAGGCTATATAAATATGCTTCTATTTACATGCTGTGCACGATGCTCCTGATCATTCCGATTAAGTTATAAGTCGCTTAATTAATATTGGCTAATATCTACCAACGACACTGGACTTAAGTCCAGTGTCGTTATGTTATAAAGACTCTATTATTTTAAGACTAAGGTGAGATCTTTTGGGTCTGCGAAGCCGTTACAGACGGCGAAATCATCTAAGAAGAAACCCGCCTGCTTGGGCGGGTTAGTGCCGAGGGCGAGATTTGAACTCGCGACCAAGGGCTTATGAGTCCCCTGCTCTGCCACTGAGCTACCTCGGCGTGACGAGAGCGCCGCAAATATTACTATGGGAGCTAGTGTTTGTCAACACAAGGTATAATTAAGACTGGGAGAGCGTATGAAAGTCCTTGTTTTGGAAAATGACGGGAAGGCACGCTCCTTGATCCAGAGCGCAATAGAAAGAAGCGGACATGAAATGATTTCCGCTGCGAGCATAGAAGAGGCCTTGAAACCCATTGGATCGGGGCAGATCCGTTTTGTAATCGCCGACGTCGACGTCCCAAATTTCGATAACCAGGGATTGATCCGGCGTATACGCGAATCCATTCAGCCTCCTGTATACTTCCTGATGCTTACATCCACAGAGAACGAGAGTGCTGATTTCGACGACACCCTATTTAAGCCATTCACCCTCTCTGAATTGAAAGCTCGCATCATGATCGGACAGCGATTTCTTTCGCTAGGCGATAATCTCTCACAAGCTCGTGAGCAGATCGATAACCTGGCCTTATACGATAGTCTGACAGGCCTTATGAATCGGGGTGCATTCTATCGCACTGCCGAAGGTGAACTCGAACGTGCCCGGCGCGCTTCATCACCACTTAGTGTGATCGCGCTGGATCTCGATAATTTCAAGGTGTTGAACAACGCGTACGGGACGGATACCGGCGATGAAGTTTTGAAAGTTGTCGCGCAGACCGTCCGCGAGAAGAGCCGCCCTTATGACTGTATTGGACGTTGGAGCGGTGACGAATTTATCATAGCTTTACCGAGCGTGATCGGGGGAGACGCAGAGAAGATCGCCGAACGGATCATCAAAGGAGTTCGATCCACTCAAATCACGAGTAAAAACATCATCCTGAACGTCGGTATAAGCGCAGGGATCGCTTCTGCACAGCGTATTAGTGCGGCAACGGAAGTTGATGCGTTGATCGAGCAAGCACGGCGAGCCGTGGCGCGAGCAAAGGAAATGGGTGGGAATCAAGTCAATGTCTCTTACGTTTAGATACTAAACTCAGAACCGATCGGTAACTTCCAGTTGGGGACACTCCAAGGCGCCAGGCGTCTTCCTTCATTCGTGGATTTGGTCTAAAAAATAAGAGTGATAAAATCGGCCCATTCTCGGGCGTCCCCTGACGCATTTGAGAACAGGAGCTAGTGTGACAGAAGAATTAAGAGTAAATGACGGACACGTAGTTTCCATGGATTACACTTTACATGTGGACGGCAAAGTCGTTGATTCTTCGGAGGGTGATGAACCTTTACAGTTCATTCAAGGCATGGGGCATATCATACCCGGACTGGAAAATGAACTTTACGACATGAAAGTCGGTGATAATAAGCAAGTAGTAGTGTCAGCAAAAGACGGATATGGTGAGTTAGATACGGAAGCCTTTATGGATGTCCCTCGCGACGCCTTCCCGACCGATGTCCCACTTGAAAAAGGGACGGAACTGGAACTGCGCGACCAATCAGGCCATCCTATGTTTGCCCGGATTGAAACTATCAGCGAAGATAACATCAGGCTGAACATGAATCATCCACTCGCCGGCAGGGAATTGCATTTCGATGTCAAAATCGCAGGGCTACGGCCCGCCACCGAAGAAGAAGTTTCACATGGTCATGTACACGAACACAACCCTAGTCACTAAACCCCAAGCCACCAGAAAAAAGGAGGCTTGGGGTTTAAAAGGCTATTTGCAGGATCAGCAGCGCGGCCATACCAGCCAGGATCGTCAATAAAGTATTTTTAGTTCGCCAGGCAACAATTACTGCGACAAGGCCGGCCAGCAAGCGGTGATTGTCCAGGCTAAAATTCAAATAGCCGGAAGGCATAAAAAGTTGAGGAAGGATAATCGCAGATAAGACTGCTGGCAGGACGAAGCGCAGTGCGCGCTTCATCATCTCGGGGACCTCGAATCGTCCAAATAGATAAATAAAAGAAAGCCTCATCCCAAAGGTCAACAGACCACCAAGCAGCATCACAACCCAAATATTCATTTTCGTTTCTCCAGGATTGTGCCTATGAAAATCCCTATCAAAGCCGCCAGGATAAGTCCAAGTTTGTAGGGCAGGCTATAAGCCAGCAAGGCAATCAATCCAGCCGATAACGCAGAGGCAATGACCGGGCGGTCTTTCAAAACCGGCATAACCAACGCTATAAAAGTCAACGGTAGAGCAAAATCCAATGACCAGGAGGCCGGGATGGCCTTTCCAAATATGATACCGAGAGCACTACTGGTTTGCCAGGTGAACCATAATGAGAAGCCTGCTCCGAGAAAGAACCAGTGACTGGTCGGCGTCAATCCTTCCTGCTCAAAATGGATGACCGTTGCAGCATAGGCTTCGTCTGTAAGAAGATAAGCAAGTAACCCTTTCCAGTGTGGGGAAAGATTCTCGAGATAGGGTGCCATCGATGCGCTGTATAACAAATGCCTCAAATTGACAATCGCTATCGCGAGAACGATCACAACTCCCGGCGCGGTAACATGAATAAGCTGCACTGCTATGAATTGGGAAGTTCCGGCAAAAACAATTGAAGACATCAATTGAGCAGCAGATGGAGTTAATCCTGCTCCAAGAGCTAATGTCCCGTAGATCAGTCCAAATGGAAATACTCCTATTAAGAGCGGGAATTCAGCGCGAACTCCCGCCCAGAAAGATTTCACTGTTTGATTCATGCCCACCTAGAATTGGAAGCTGTGCATCCAGATATTTGCATTATATATTCGCCTGTACAATGTTGCTCATCGAAGGAGCCTATAGATACCTGGTATGCTTTTGTTTATTTGGGCAATTAGAATTTAATCGACAACAAGTTTATATTAATCCGGCACCAGAAGAGGCCCGGCAGGTATAAATTTCGGGGAGAAGCCCGGTGTCGGTCTCGTATTTTGCTGCCAAGGTTTTTGTAAAATGTTCTGCCTTATCACGAGCCACCAAGTTAACCGTACAGCCGCCAAATCCCCCCCCGGTTAAACGAGCTCCATAACATCCATCAAGAGATTGTGCTATCTTTGTCATAACATCCAATTCCGGACAAGACACCTCATACAAATCACGCAAGCTTACATGGCAGGCGTTCATCAATTGACCAAACCCCTCCGTATCGCCTCTACCCAATAACTGCACAGCCCGATCGGTGCGGCTTATTTCTTCTACTACATGACGGGCACGCTTTTCCACCTCGACCGGCAATTTTTGAGACAAGCGGTTTAAGTCGGAAATGCTGACATCACGCAACGCTTTGATATCCGGTAAATCCTCTTTCAAGATCTGCACTGCCTTCTCACAAGCAGCCCGCCGGTCATTGTAAGCACTTGAGGTGTGAGTATGGCGGACACTCGTATCTGCAATGATAATCACAACATTATCCGGCAATGGGAGGGTCTGATATTCCAAAGACCTGCAATCCAGCAGCAACAAGCGATCCTTCTCACCGCAGGCTGAAGCAAACTGATCCATGATACCGCAATTAACACCGACATATTTATTCTCAGCCCGCTGGCATAGCAATGCCAATTGCATTGGAGTGGCTTTCCAACCGCCAAGTGTCATCCAAGCTGAAGCAAAAGTAAGTTCGACTGAGGCTGAAGAACTCAAACCCGCTCCGCGCGGCACATCTGATGAGAATACAGCATATAACCCTTCGATCGCCCGCTTATTTTCTAATAGTGCCCAGGCCACACCGGCAGGGTATTCAGCCCAACCAGGTAAAGGCGTTCCATCAGATTGTGATTTAGACATTAAATTTTGCGGAGAGAAAACGGCTTCTTGGTTAAAATCAGAAGCATAAACAGTGCTTTGATCTGAATTGGCAGGAGAGAAAGCGATGTAAGTAGCCCGATCAATTGCTGCCGGAAGAACAAATCCGTCATTATAGTCCACATGTTCACCGAGCAAGTTGACCCGTCCCGGTGCCTGCGCAATATAGACCGGATGACGATCAAATTTTTCATTAAAAAGCTTGGTTATGCTAGTTTTGATATCCATGATTTCGGGTCGGTCGGGTATACGCCGCCGCTATTATCCCCCCTTATATTGATTAAAGGAAGGTCTCCTTATAAAATAACAAATATTAATAATTGAGAATCTAATTTACTAGCGGGGAGGAATTAACTCATCTGATCTAAGTGTTGAATCAACTTTATGAATTGGCCGTATAGTGAGCCAAAAATACTTTAAAATCTTTTAATGGAGACTTATCAACCCCTCTTGAATTTTTTCATCATTTGTAACTTTGACCAGAAACGACATAAATAGAAGACTCCCCCTGTCAAAGGATGAATCTTTATCATAGTCAAGGAGAAAGCTTATATGCCGAATACACCGATTTGTGGATGTCTCAGAATCAGCAGGTCAAGCGTATGCGAGGCTGTCGCGTATGCTGATACGGGTCGCGCTGCGCGCAGGTAGTATAGAAGCCACCGCGGAGACGGCCAGGATCATTGCTAACCAAATTCCTACTGCCTGCCAATTGTATTGATAATCCAGATTAGCACCGAACATAGCTTGTCCCAACGCATTCGACGCTGCCGGTCCTGCTAAGAAGGAAATGGGTATGGCCAGCAGCCAACTTAACAGTCCCTGTAAAATACCTTCCATGATAAAAATGCCCAGGATAGTCCGGGAGCGCGCGCCCACCGCACGTAGGACGCCGATCTCCTTCGTCCTTTCAATAACACCGATAGATAGCGCGCCCATTAGCGCGATCCCTCCAACAATGGCAACAATAACGGATAAGGATAGCATCATCGAGATGACTATGCTGAATTGAAAATCATCTGTTTTACGCAAATCGGGTTGTGTTTGGCTTTGGACGACCTTCAAGCCGTGGTTCTCATATAAGTTTTTAAGCTGTGTGGTTACCGCCGTTGTAAATTCTGCCGTATGCGAAGTTGTACGGACATATAAGAGAGTGCCCTGGTTGAATTTCTTGGTTGCTTTATACAATGAGTCCAGGGGTGCATATATAGTATCCGAAGTAAATCCTCCGACAAATACCGGCTCGTACAGTCCGATCACCTGCCACTGATCCTTACCAAGCTCACCCAAGTCCAGGGTCACAACGTCGCCAACCCGAATATGATTCTTCTGCGCCGTGTCGCGGGTTAGAACAACCGCACGTCCATCCCCTGGCAGGATCCAGCGACCAGCGACCATCAGAGGTTTGAAAAAATCGCTATCCGCCGGGATCCCTTCGATGTTCGAACCGATGCCTGCTTCTTTGACTAATTGGCCTGCTACAAACATGGAAGCGGATTGAACGAGATGAAGCTCTGATTGTTCAACACCCTGTACAGGAGCCGCCAGGGCGATAACCTGCCCCAATCTTTGGTTTTCCCTAAATTGGACCACTGTGTCGTATTGGTGGCGTGCAAAGATATTGTCCAAAGTAAAGGAAATAGAAGAGTTAAGGCTCATAACCATTAAGAATGTAGCACCGGCTGTTATCAATACTAATTGAGTGAGAAGCAGGCGTCCTTTCCGTCGAAACATATTGCCAAGAGCAGTAGCATAGTGTGAAGGCAGCCAACGCTGGCCAATACCTTCAACCAGGCGATCCAGCCAACTCGAACCATATCCGCCTCCCAAGCCATAACTGGCAATGGCCTGTTGTACAGTAATTTTCGCCCCCTGAAGCACCGGCGGTAAACCTGCCAGCAATGGAGCCGCCAGAGCTGATAATACCTGGTAGATCACCGCTTGAGTCGAAACCTGAAATTGGTTGTAGTCTATGTTGAACATGTTCAGAAAGATCCTGGTAACGATAAATGCAACCATCGCACCCAGAGGTAAAGCAATGACCAAAGCCAGCGTGCCATATACAAATGCGCTGAAAAGGTAAATACCGATAATGGTCGGTGTCCGGCCACCTATCGCTTTGATGATCCCGATTTGATTTGTCTGCTGGGTAATGAGATTCGTGAGGGTGTTATAGACCAGGATTGCGCTCATTATGACGCAGATCAGTGCCAGCATTTTCTGTACCAGCGTGAAGCCATCCATGAACGTCCGTCCCCAATGTTTGTCCGGATCCTGATAAACAAAGGCAGCTACACGAATATTTTGTTTCGCCAGTTTATCCTTGATTGCCGTTGCAACCTCTTTGGCATGATCAGAACTGTAGGGTGTGACGCGCACATAAAAACTATCGTACTTGCCGTTTGGAATGTCAAAGCGCTCAAGCCCATCGCTGTTCATGAAAAAGAAAGCAAGGTCCACAAACTGCGGTGGCGGAACAAAGGGATGACGGATCAAACTGGTAATCGGCAGCGTCCGCTGCTCATTGCCGATCTTGAACGTGATCGTATCCCCGATCCCGACTCCGAGGAATTGGGCGGCCATACGTTCCACGCCTATTTCATTCTTCTGGGCTGGCCAGTGTCCCTCCCGCAGCTGGACCAGCTCGTATGTTTGGTTTACCCAATCACCTCGCATGTGAATTACGCCTTGCCGCCACTGGGTATCCTGCGGATGAAGCTTATATAGGACGCTTACATTGTTGTACGGCTCTACGCCTTCGACGCCCGGCACATCCTTTAAGTTTAGGAGTGTGTCCCGATCAACTGCCTGTGCCAGAGCGATATTGATGTGAGGCGGTTGCACAGCACGATGTGACTGATCCATATTCGTCATGAGCAAGTCGCTCATGCCGAAGATCGCGCCTACGGCGAATACCCCGGCCGCTATACTCAACACAGCCAGCAAAGTGCGGGTTTTGTTATGCCACAGGTCGAACCATATCTTGTACCAGATGACGCCCATCTTAGACCTTCGCCCCTCGTTTTTCGAGGTTTTCCTGTTCGTGTTGATCAGCAGCCTGGTGCAACGCCTCACGCGTAACCTCAGACTTGCTTAGCAATGCATTGAGTTGATCATAACTAATTGCCAGGACTTCGACTTGTCCGCTTTCGGCCGCACGGACGGAAGCTCGATTCCTTCGTCCATGAAAGAATGCCATTTCACCGAAGTATTTACCCGGACCCAGTTGCAATGCAACCACATCTGATTGATTTTGACGCGGAAGCACAACTTCCACTGTACCCTTGGTAACTATATAAAATGCGTTGTTATCCTTGCCTTCAATGAGAATCATTGCGCCTGCATCATAATGGTGAGGTTTAAACGTACGTGTGGCAAAGAGAAGTTGGTCGCTGCTAAGATTTGGAAGGACTTTCGCCACATATTCGTTGACAATTTCGCCATCCGCGATCAGCGCGGTACGATGAGCACGTTTGGCAAGGCTGCTATCGTGGGTCACAATGATGACGGTCTTCCCTTGCGCTACCAGGTCATTGAAGAGAGCAAAGACGGATTCAGCTGTTTTGGAATCCAGATTACCCGTAGGTTCGTCGGCAACGATCAAAGGTGGGTCGTTGGCCAGAGCGCGGGCAATCGCCGCACGCTGCTGCTGCCCGCCAGATACCATGCTCGGCAGTTTATGTTGATGATCTGCCAAACCAACAATTTCCAATAATTGCTCTGCGCGCTTGTGCCTCTCGCGGGGTTTATATTTGCCCGCCAGGTCCATTGGCAGGATCACGTTTTGTAAAAGGCTAAGAGCCGGCAGCAATTGGAAAAACTGGAAAAGAATGCCCATGTTCTCCCCCCGCCAGCTTGCCATTTGGTCTTCGTTAAGTTCATGGACTGGCGTGCCATGTACCCATACTTCACCGGTTGTGGGGTGGTCAATACCGCTGATCATATTCAGCAATGTGCTTTTACCACTGCCGGATTTCCCAATAATGCTGACAAACTCACCGGGGTTGATCTGCAATTCAATATCCTTGAGCGCCTGATAATCGCCTGCAGCCGTTTTGTAAAATTTATTTACCTCGCGCAAGTCGATCATCAACGAACTCTCGTTGCCGTTATCTTTCGGCTTGTTAATCTTTAAGAAAGGAAGATTGAACATAATTTTTCCTCAGGTTTCCTTTTACCGCCGTCGCGCCCCTAGACCAATTTATTAAAATGCCACGGCGAATGCGGAAAACAACAAAGAGAAGAAAGTTCATTTTAAGAAATTCACTTTGGCAGTCATACCCCAACGAATGGCGGGGTTACTGTCGGTGAGCAGGACGGTCACTTTATAGACAATGTCGCCCTGCCTTTCGGTATAGTTCTGGCTGATCGAAAGGATGTTGCCTCGCAGAGTAACATTCGGAATGGCATCCAGGGTAATGTCCACCGGCTGACCTTCGGTTAGATTGACTACATCAATTTCCGTCAGGTCGGTGGTCTTCACCACCCAACCGGTCAGGTCGGCAACAGTAAGTACGGGCTGACCGGAGGCGGCAAACTCACCCACCTTGAGGTCCAGATTGGTCAGGGTGCCTGCAAAGGGAGCGCGTACTTCGGCATTGGCCAGAGCGGCGCGGATACCGGCAGTGTTTTCCGCAAAGGAAGGATCTTGCAAGCTGTTGTAATCTTTCTGGGCCTGTACGAGTTGGGACTTGGCAGTTTCAAGAGAGGAAGCCAGATCCAGCCACTCGACCGCCTGACGGTATTTTACCCAAGCAGCGTCCAACCGCTTCTTGTACATTTTGGCGGTGTTTCTGTAAATCCCCGTATCAATCAATTGATTACCATGCTCCAACTTTATATCACTAGAATTCTTATAGGGTTCGAAAGTATCGCGAGCCGTATTCAAAGTATCCAGCGTGATCTGGGCCGCCTGAGTAGGCGTCATCCCCGAAAAATCGCCGGGAATATCGAAATTATCTAGCTTGAACTGTGCATCGCGTGCCATCTGAAGGGCAGTAGTCAACTGCTGAAGCGCGTTCGCCTGGGCAGCCTCCAAGGTTTGAGCTTGGCTATTCTGCAGATGGGCGATCACCTGTCCGGCTTGGACCTGGTCGCCTTCCTTGCTCAATACCTCACTGACCAGCCCGCTGGCGTTCAGGGCAATCTGCGCATAATGGATCGGTTCCACCCGTCCTTCGGAGGTGATAACTTTGTCTGCCTGAACAATTGGAATTGCCGTCGGAGTAGCAGTCGCAGCAGGTCCAACCCCACAAGCGGTTAGAGACAAGCCAAGTATAAAAAGGTTTGCAAGCGAAATAATTGTAAAAAAATTGGTGGTTTTCATAATCCGGTTAGCCTCACTCTTCAGCCTATCATAAGCATACACCCAACTACACAATGGCTCCCCCATCTAAAGGGGAGTCTTTATCCTGGTCAGTTGGATAGGACGGTTAGCATCTTTTGTGGATATACGCTTCCCAATGGATTAAGTTGTTGACTACAAAACTGATACAAATTATCTTATACCAGCAATAAATCTATCGCAAGCTTTTTTAATTACAAAAATACTCGGACCATTCGAATTTCAACGATTGATTTTTTTGTACTATCCTACAGAGGATCAATAATACTATCGGCCGGAGGACAGATTCCAGCGTGCCATCTCAGGCAGGAGAATGACGAACGGGAAAACGCCGGTATCATCCGGGATGACGTTTATCTGAGCCGAATTCCGCACTAGGACTTCGCTTTCCAATGAGAGGATATTTCCTTTAACAGTTCCGCGTATATCCACGGTACTGCTTAAGGACCTGATCGAGCCTTGTATGTGTGTATTTTTTTCGAGCTTAACTTGGGCAAAGAGTACTACTAAATTGCCGTCTATAATCTCGCCCTCATGGACAACATATTCTCCGCCTACGATATATGTATTATGGTTAATAACAGCGAATGTGCTGGTTATTAACACAACCAGGAACATGAAAATAACCAAAGGTAAGAAAATCACTTTCATGGCTTATTCCTTTCCGTTATAACACTTCTGAATCACCTCAACTATTTTTGCTGGGGGATCGCTCTTATAGATGAAATCATCGGCCCCCTCCAACAACGCTTCCCGCTTTGACTCAGGGCGGGTACTGATTATTATGATCTTGAGACCCGGCATCAAGGTTCGAAGAATGCTGATGCGCTCGCGGATGGGACGACCGGGCAATTCCCAATCAAGGATCAGGCAATCGGGTCGGGTGTCCTCCACTTGCGCCAGCACATGTTCCATATCCCGCGCTTCGACGATCAACTTTAAATCAAATCGTGTCTCCAACAACAATCGGAGCGCGGAAAGTAAATCGTTATTATCGTCTGCTAACAGTATCTGCTTCATTTCCTTTACCTGCTAACAGTATAGGTTTTAAGCTTGAAAATGAACCTCTCCCCCGGTTGAGTATTCCCCCTGGTCAAGTGGACAGGTTAAATTATTCGAAAGCCGCGGGCGACCAGCCCTGGTTCATGTCTATACCAGTTTTTTTTGGATAGCCATTGTCACCGCGGCTACACGATTATCTACACAAAATTTCGCAAGAATGTTGCTTATATGGTATTTAACCGTCGAAAGGCTGACAACAAGGCGTTCAGCGATTTCCGCGTTATTCAAACCTTCCACCATAAACTTGAGAACTTCCTGCTCGCGTTCGGTTAATTTGTCAATCTCCCTGGTTTGTTCACTGGCGTGTACGAGAGCCTCCGCGGCCTCAGGAGAGAGGGTCATTTTACCGGAGCGAGCTGAGCGGATAGCCGAAGCCAGCTCGCGTGCAGACACGTTCTTCATGAGGTAACCTATAGCACCGGCTTGCAGCGCGTCTTGTACCAAAGTGTCTTCCCGGAAACTGGTCAGGGCGATGATTTGGATAGTCGGATATTTTTCACGGATAAGGCGCGTGGCTGCAACGCCATTCGTACCCGGCATCATCAAGTCCATTAAGACTACATCTGGTTTGAGCAAACCACAACGGACAAAGGCTTCGTCCCCGCCCTCGGCCTCACCAACCAGTTCTAAATCCGGTATGACGGAGAGGAAGGTTGCCAACCCACTGCGCACAACGGAATGGTCATCTACTATCAAGACCCGAGTTCTTTCAGTTTCATTCATGATTATTCTCCTTTTCATCTTTATCTATCCAGGTAACCGATATCTGTGTTCCTTCACCCGGCTCGCTGTAAACCGAAAGTTTCGCGCCAATGCCGGCGGCCCGCTCGCGCATTATTTTCAGGCCAAGGTGATCAGGAGGGACTTTTGCTATTTCAAAACCGCAGCCATTATCTGCAATCGAAAGGTGCATTACCCCATTTAGACGCAAGGTCACCACGGCTTGTGTGGCTTTGGAATGCTTGACGACATTATTGAGTGCTTCCTGTGCGATTCGATACAGGCTAACTTGTACATCAGGCGGAAGTCTGGATTGACCGGCCACACTTAGCTGGATCGGTAGGCGGGTGCGACCGATCAAAGACTCACATAATTGCCGCAGTAAATCGGGTAGGGGGATTTCGACCAAGGCATTCGGTCGAAGTTCAACCAATAAGGTGCGCATCTCAGCCAGAGCACCTCGTGTAAGTTGACGCAATTCTTCGAGTCTGCGCCAGCCTTCGGTCTGGTTCATTTTCCACAAGTCAGGTAGAACCTCTGCAATCAGACCGGCTGAGAAGAGGGTTTGTGTCACCGAATCGTGGAGTTCACGAGCCAGACGAGACCTTTCCGCCACGGCGGCAGTTTCTTCCGCCTGCCGGTACAGACGAGCATTTTCAACGGCGATGCCGATTTGGTGGCCGCATGCACCTAGAAGTGACAATTCCTCCGGAGAAATCGTCCTTGCCTGGCGTGCGCCGAAATTAAAGGCACCAACCAATCTCCCTTTTACCATCAATGGAACACAAATAATTTGATCAATTCCCTCTTTAACTAACCATGGTTTCAATGCGATTTCAGGGTAATCTTCAACACGCCAAACGATGGGGTGACCCATAAGGGCGGCTTTTTCGAATACACTACCTTTCAATGATCGCGGGGTTAATCGATCGATAAAATCCTCAGACAGACCCTGCTGTGCAAGGAGTCTCATACTAGCATTCTCATCATCCAATGCATATGCACCACCTGATTCCATTTCCAATACTTCCAGAATCTTGTTCAGTGCATCGTTCAATATTTCATCAAGGTTTAAAGAGCGACTTACCACACGAGCAATTGCATTCAATGTCGCAAGTTCTCGAGTACGAGCGGCAACCCGCTGCTCAAGTTGCGCATACGATTCTGAAAGTTGGACCGACATCTGGTTGAATTGATTTCCCAACTCTTCTAATTCATCACCGGTATTTATAGCGATCTGTTTTCCGTACTTTCCCCCAGCGATCTCCTTCGCTACAGCGATGAACTGAGCTATAGGGTCGGTAATACGTTTAACACCAAAAAGGACTACGCCGGTTGGGACGATGATACCCAATCCCAATAAAAGGTATAAGAACTGTCCATAGCCTTGACTCGCAGCCAGCAGGCTTGACCAATCCTCCTCGTTGATCAAACCCCACGGTGTGCCGGGCACTGGTGCGTAGGTAGCTATAATGTCTCTGTTGTCCAGATTGCGGGTGCGCAAAAATCCCACTTGTCCTTTCAATACCTGCTGCACAACAGGCTGTGTATGCAAGTCTGTACCTATCCGACTTTCGTCAGGGTGATAGATAACCCGACCAGAGCCATCCACGAGATACGTGCTGCCGGTCTCGCCCAAGCGTAATTTAACAATACCACCATAGAATGCACTCGCGCTGTTCGCTCTCAAATGAAACAACCCTACCAACGTTCCACGAAAATCACCCTGCGTGTTAAGGATCGGGACGGCTACCCCAATGACTGTGGAGTTGGAACCATCTACGGGTAGGATATCAGAGAATGCCGGTTCTCCATTCCTGATGATCTGAGTGAAGAAAATGTGATCCGACCAATCCTGCCCCACAAGGCTGGGCTCGGATGGTGCCACCGCGACGACCTTCCCATAGCGATCGAGAATGAGGGTTCCACCATCAAAAACCAAGAGCTGGTTAGAAGCTTGGCTGAGTGCAGCCGATTGTTTGGCTGGATCATCTGCGTAAATATCGGGTGTACGCGTAAGTGCATTAAGCGTATTTACATAAGTGTTGAGGTTTGCTGATAATTCCCCGGCTGAAAGGCGGACTAATTGTTGGTTCCGTCCCACGACAAGATCCTCGGTCACACGTTGATAGGCGAAATAAATCGTGAATGCGACAGCAAATAAAATGAGGGTGGTCGGAACGAACGACCATATTAATATGCGGGAGCGCAGATGGGCAAGTGGGTTCAAAGACGCCATCCGGTTTCCTATTTTTGTGCGTCTTGAATTTGTTGGGAGACAGCCAGCATACTTTCTGTAGGTTTCTGTCCTAGAGTGAGAATTTGATCCCACGCATCCTGAGCTATACGCGTTGCATCCGCCATATTGGCAAATATCTCAGCAACAACAGAATAGCCTTTGAGTTGTCCTTCGGCGAATGCGGCCAGGTCTACTCCTTTGGCTTGTATTGGAAATTGTTCCTGGATATAGCTAATCCAGTCCTCTACGAGGGAGGCGCGGGCGGGCTGGAGGAAATCGGCACGCGCCATGGCCCGACCATAATCTTTGCTTATGAGAAATTTCATTAGCAGCCAAGCTGCTTCGGGGTGTTTCGTACCGGCAAATATGCCAAATCCATCTGTCGTCGCCAGAGTCACTTTTCGAACCGGGCCTGAAGGAAATGGAGCGACTCCGATGCGGAAGGGAGCGCCGGCGAGAATGTCTTTCAATGCCCACGACCCATCCTCGACCATAGCGATTTTTTCCGAAATAAAAGCCTGTCTTGTTCTCATGCCATCCACGTCCGGAAGTGTTGCCATACATTTGTCGTCCCACATTCGGGCACGGAGCCATTCCACCGCTGCCAAAGCTTGTGGTTCGCCCATCACACAGCGTGTTGGGTCAGTTGGATCTACAAAATGCCCACCCCATCCATTTACATGGACTTGTATCCGATCCCAATAAACGTTAACCATGCTTCCCCATAGATCGGTTTTACCATCACCATTGCGGTCACGCGTAAGCAACTTCATGGCGTTTAGATAGTCGTCATGATTCCAAGAGCCACCTGGGTATTCTACGTGGTATTGGTCGAATAAATCTTTGTTGTAATAGAGGGCAAGCGCGCCGTGATACTTTGGGAGTCCAAATTGCCGGCCATCGCGGGTGAAAAAAGCACGATATTGCGCAGGATCCCAATCTGCGATCGTCGCCTGGTCAAGATCTGCTTCTACATAAGGGCGCAGGTCTAGCGTATAACCTTTCTGAGCCCAGGTGGGAAAATGTGCGCAACAACCCTGGAAAACATCAGCCGCCGTCCCCGCTTGCATATCGATAGGCATCTGATCAACTATGTTAACCGGATCAGGGATGTAATAAACACTGATATCCGGGTGTGCAGTATGAAACTGTTCGAGTAGCTGTTTGGCCATGGGCGGGAACCATTTATCACTGAAATCCTGATAGACTAACTGAATGTTGTCCCCACTTTGCGTTTGGGATTTTGAAAGGAGCGAGCTACAACCAGAGAATGCCGAACTCGCGAGCGTCAAACCTGTAATTTTTAAAAAATCTCGCCGTGAAGGGGATCGGGGTTTAATCATTTGTGGCCTTCTTCAAATGTAATATGTTCAAAGTGGACGATGCATTTTCGCGTAAAATTCTCTGTAATATCCGGCTAGGGATCAAATTTCGGTGGGGCTTGTTCCCTGATTGACAATATCGGCAGTAAGAGAAACAAAAATATTGGGCAGAGAAAACCTTGCTTCATGATAATTTAACAGCTACATTAACGGCTACTCCATTTTAGCATCTCCAATTTGTATGACAAACTAACAATTTACATAATTTTGAAGGATGGAAGTAATTGTTTCGCAACCCCAAAGATCCCTAGCCAACGGGCTAAAGGGTAGGTGAATTTCCAAGAAAATGGACAGGTCCTATCTTATTTTTGTAGTTCGAAGGAAATTAGCCCACTGTTTATCCACCATTTGGCCGAACTGCTTTTGAAATCTGCGCTTACTGAAACGATGTGCATTTTTAACAGCCATATTTTGATTAAATGATTTTAACCCTTGCTCAAAGCGTCGTACTGCATCAATCAACGATTCAACGGTTTGCTCCTGGAACAGTAAGCCGGTTTGTCCATCAATGATAATTTCACGGGAAGAGCCGCCTGCATACGCAATGACAGGACAACCAGCAGCTTGTGCTTCTGCCATCACCAATCCGAAATCTTCCTGTGCGGCATGCACGAGTGCACGCGCTCGCCCAACCAACTCAGCAGAAGCCTGATTGTTTTGCCACCCCACCAGTTTGACATTCTGAGCAGCCAGGCCTTGAAGTCTGTTCCGCTCGGGTCCTTCGCCAATAATGATCAGCGGCAAACCCAATCTTGAAAATCCCTCCACGATAATTTCCAGTCTTTTGTGGGTGACAAGGCGTGAAAAAGCGAGGTAATAATCCCCGCGCGGTGATAGTGGCTTAAAACGGTTGATCTCCACAGGCGGATAAATTATCTCAGATTCACGCCGGTATGCACGCCAAATGCAGGCAGCCGTCCAATTGGAGATCGCTATCAAATGGTTAATGTGTGCGGCAGCAGTCTGATCCCAAAGTCGAAAATAATGCAGGATCATTTTCGAGAGTGGAGAAAGAAACCCATGTTGGAAATATTCATGAGCATTCTGCCAGGCATAGCGCAGAGGCGAAAATGTGTAACTTATGTGGAGCTGGTCCGGGCTGCATAATACTCCATGAGCCACGGCATAACTGAAAGAAAGCACAAGATCATAATCGCGCAGGTCGAACTGTTCAACGGTCAGTGGCATAAAAGGTAAATAATTGCGATAATAAACCGTGCTTCCAGGTATGTTCTGAATCCAGGAAGTATGCACTTTATGCCTGGAAATGGAAGTCTCTGTAAATGCAGCCGGATTATGCACAAGCGTATAGATCGGTGCTTCTGGGTAAAGTTCCAATACTGCCTCGAGCACTCGTTCTGCTCCCGAGTAGACAGACAGAGCATCAAACACCATCGCAATCTTTCGAGGGTCAGGCTTCATTTGATAGGACATTCCAAATTCGTTCTGTCGATCGTTCCCAGCTAAACTCACGTACGTGCTCCAACCCTTTCTGTTCAAAATCGGAACGTAAGCTTTCAGATAATAACAAGCGTTTCATCGCTTCTCCAATTTCATCAACACAATTAGGATTTACTAGGAGAGCTGCATCCCCCACAATCTCAGGCAACGCGCCAGCATCGGAGGTGATAACCGGCGTCCCGCATGCCATGGCCTCCAGCGCGGGGAGGCCAAATCCCTCCTCGAGGGAGGGCAGCACGAACAAAGTCGCGCCCGCGTACAATCCCGGTAAATGCGCCTCGGGTATATATCCAAGAAAGCGGGCACGTTCTGTGAATGTAGGAAACCTTACATTATGGAATGCCTGGCCTGTGTCTCCCGCGATGATCAGCCAAGTATTTGCGAAATCCTTGCTTATCCCATTCCAGGCACTTAACAAAGCAGGAAGGTTTTTACGAGGTTCCAATGATCCGAGGAATAAAATATATCTTTCAGGCAAGTCATATTTATCTTGGATCGCATTGGGATGAAAGAATTTGCCGTCTACACCGGCTGAGGTGACAACTACATTTTTTACGCCGATGCGGGCTTCGATCATTCGTTTTACATATTGAGATGAGACCAATATCCGCCTCACGCGCTTTGCAAGTATTGGAAGAAACAAACGATACCATGCAGCAAAATCAGCACGAAACCATTCGGGATGTTCAAGCGGACTCAAGTCTTGAATGGTCGCTATCTGATTAGACAACACCAGCGGCCCGCTGTTAGCTGGAGACCACAACACCTCATTTTTCGAAACAAGGAAAGGAAGCAGGAATTGTTCCCAGAGATGTCCGCTTAGTCCTCTAAGCCTTTGACGCGGCCTGACAATTCTTACTCGGTCTCCCAAGCGGAGCAGTATTTCGGCGGAGTAGCGTTCCACCCCTGAGATCCGACGTCCTTCGAACCGACCATTGACCACGATTTTAACCGACATCATCACTCTGCGATATCATTATTACGAAAATCCGATTCAATAATTTTTGGCGTTAATAATCTTGAACAGATAATTTTCAATGGATGATATTTCGAAACGATCCATTTTCCGAACCATATCAGCTACACCGGTTTTTGCGGCACGATTATCATTCGCTGCTACGGTCGTCCTCATCCCTGTAAGATATCGCATCGTTTTGCTGGCGCGGCCAATGCCATCTCTTTACAGTGATTACACCGATTTCCTGATTTTTGCCTCCGATGTTGCCATGTTGACAACATTGGCGATTTGGATTTTTTCCCTACTTCTAACGCCTCGCAAGCTCACCATGGGGCCGCGTCATATTTGGATTCCACTCGCGGGACTCACATTGGCAGGCTGGATCTCTACATTGTCAAGTTTTGATCGTCTGCTAACTGCCTATCATGCAATACGTTTATTCACCTTATTTTGGTTTTATGTTTATATCGTAAACGAAATTCGCTCAGTCGGTTGGGTGATTATCCCGGTAGGATTGCAAATTTTAATCCAATCCATTGTAGCAGTAGCCCAATTCATCGCCCAGCGTTCGGTGGATTTACAGAATTTGGGCGAACTTTTTCTTAATCCAGCGTGGCCCGGGGTAAGCATTGTAGACGCCAATGGAGTCCGTCTGTTACGCGCTTACGGACTGAGCGATCATCCTAATATCCTTGGCGGCTGCCTCGCATTCGGCTTGCTCATAATTCTTACCACTTATCTTCACACCGATAGGCCTTTTCCTGTATTAATCGCTTTTATTTCTGCTTTACCTGCATTGCTTGTAACCTTTTCACGTTCGGCCTGGATTGCCTTTCTGTGTGGAGCAGTTGTTATGATCGGGGTGAAATTATTCACCCATAAGTGGGAATCAATGAGACAATTATCGTGGCTGGCTGTGATGAGTTTATTTATTCTCGCGCCTTTTTTGCTCGCCTATGCCAGATTCTTTGGCGCGCGCCTAAACGCGGGCAATACATTTAATAATCCCACCGTCGAACAGCAATCGATCGGGGAGCGTTTCTTGCTATTCAATTCAACCTTACCTATATTGGTTAATCATCCTCTATTCGGCGTTGGGCTGGGGAATGCCCCTATTGCATTGAAAACTTATTATCCCCATTTCCCCGTCGCCTATGAACCGCCTCATTTAACAATCATGGATGCTGCTATGGAGACTGGCCTATTGGGTGCAACATTTTATCTCGCTCTTATTTTATTCCCGTTCGTAATCTTCTTCAAATGTCGCGATTCATTATTCTCAGACCCTTTGACATTGACAGCTGTCGCGATCCTGCTTTCTGTAACTATCGTCGGTTTCTTTGATTATTACACCTGGCTCCTTGTTCCCGGACGATTGTGGCAATGGCTGGCATGGGGGCTTTGGGCAGCTGCATTACAGCGAGCATCAAAAAAAGTGTTGCCTATTGCCCCATCACCAATCCGGGTGGCCGCCTAAGGATTTCTATTGTCTCTCGAATTGACCCAACGTTTAGCTACGCGACATTTTGTGTCTCTTGAACACAGCGTGCTTGAAACCCTCGCGTATTCTGACATATTTGATTTCCCCTTACGGGTTGAAGAAATCCACCGGTATTCGTCTCTTTCGGTGGATCTATCAGATTTGGTTAGCATATTAAATAATCGCAACGACCGCATTGGAAAGAGTGATGGTTATTATTTTCTAACAGGTCGCGAAACATTAGTTGCATTGCGTAAAAAGCGAGAAGCAGCTTCTAGAACAACATTCAAGCGTGCTATTCGGTTCGGACATATCCTTGGTGCATTGCCATTCATCCATATGGTCGGGCTGACCGGATCACTGGCAAACCTGAATTGCGACGAGAATGCGGATATTGATTACTTGCTAGTAACCGCTCACGGAAGGGTCTGGTTAGCGAGGGCTTTTGCCCTGCTCATCGGTCGCCTGACTGCCTTATTTGGTAATACCCTTTGCCCGAATTTGATCATTTCCGATCAGGTCCTTGAATGGCAGCAGCAGGATCTATATACTGCCCGCGAACTTTGCCAGATGATCCTGCTTACCGGATTTGGTGTGTATGACCGTCTACGTCTTGTCAACTCCTGGACAAACTCTTTCCTGCCGAATGCTTCAAGCGCACCTTTTCTAAGTCCAAAAACATCCCCGGATCTCTCCCTTATACAAATTATGGGCGAACTGCCCTTGCGTGGCAGCCTTGGAGATCGCATTGAGGCTTGGGAGATGAATCGCAAAATCAAGCGCTTTACGAAACAGGCGGGTTTCGGCGTTGAAACCATATTCAATGCAAATATTTGCCAGGGAAATTTTAATCATCATGGATTACAAACAAGAGAAGCCTACCAGCAGCGTTTGGTAAAGCTAGGTTTGTAAATGAAAGTAGAGTGAGATGAGTGACATATTATTCGGTCAGTCTTATTACCTGCGGTTCGATCCAAAACTTTGGGACGCCATGCAGCCTTACCCTCCGTTGGGTACATTATATGCGGCAAGCTATTTACGTCAGCGGGGTTATGATGTTGCTTTGTTTGACGCAATGCTGGCAGAGTCTGAGGAGGAATGGGAACAGGCTTTAGTCGAACACCATCCGAAATTTGCAGTATTGTACGAAGACAACTTCAATTATTTATCCAAAATGTGCCTGCTCCGGATGCGCGCGGCTGCATTCAAAATGATGGACATAGCCAAAGAGAAAGGATGTGTCGTAATCGTTGGCGGCGCAGACATGACCGACCACAGCAATCTATACCTCGAGCGCGGAGCTGACTTCGTCCTTCTTGGTGAAGGAGAGGAAACGCTGGGTGAGCTTATGGCCTCCCTGACCGGCCAATCAGAACAAGCTCCCGAGCAAATCATTGGCCTGACTTCGTCCAAAACAGAACATGCTTCGCGTCGGCCCGACATCCGAGATCTTGACGCACTTCCTTTCCCTGCCTGGGAATTGGTAGATATTCCGCGTTACAGAAAAATCTGGGTAGACCGGCATGGTTATTACTCCATGAATATGGTCACAACGCGCGGCTGTCCTTATCACTGCAATTGGTGCGCCAAGCCCATTTGGGGACAGCGCTACAATTTCCGCTCACCGGGTAATGTGGCTGCCGAACTAAAATGGTTGAAAGATACCTATCATCCTGATCATATTTGTTTTGCAGATGACATTCTTGGATTGAAGCCAGGTTGGATGGAAAAATATTCCATACTAGTCAGGTGGGCTGATGCAGTGGTGCCCTTCAAATGCCTACAACGTGCCGATCTGGTTAACGAAAAGGTTGCTACGGCGTTGAAAAACGCGGGATGCAAAACGGTTTGGATCGGGGCAGAATCGGGTTCGCAAAAGATCCTGAACGCCATGGAAAAAGGCGACAAGGTGGGGGATATTTACGATGCTGCCCGTCTGCTTCACAATTATGGAATAGATGTAGGCTTCTTTTTGCAATTTGGCTATCCTGGTGAAGAGTGGGGAGACATTCAGCAAACTTTAAAAATGGTGAGAGAATGCAAGCCAGATGATATTGGCATTTCCGTTTCCTATCCATTACCGGGTACGAAATTCTTCGAACGTGTAAAGATGGAACTAGGTGATAAACAAAATTGGGTCGACTCGGAAGACCTTGATATGCTTTATCATGGTCCTTTTTCCACCGAGTTCTACCGTGTCCTGCACGGGCGCGTGCATCACGAATTTCGCCTGCGTCGAGCGTGGCAAGAACACGATGTAGGGAAACTCTTCCGCGCACCTTATCATCTACTAGGTATGGCCCGAGCCGATATGAAATTAGAAAAATTATCTCATGGACTTCAAGGATGAAAGATCAGTCTTTCGACATCATCGCCGAGGCGTTCTCTCGCACTGCAGAAAAATATGATGCCTTTGCACAGGACCATCCGCATCTTACGCGAATGAGAAATAAGGTATATGGACATATTAATCGGCTTCTGCCTCGCGGTTCAAGAATTCTTGAACTTAATGCCGGCACTGGTGTGGACGCAGTCGAATTGGCGCGTCGAGGATATATTGTCCATGCCACGGACATAGCCCCAGGAATGCTAGAAAGAGCGCGGTACAAAATTAATCGTTCGGGAATGAACGATAGGGTCACGGTCCAGGAATGTTCATTCATGGAAACAGATAAAATTCAAGGTGCGCCCTTCGACGCCGTCTTTTCCAACTTAGGCGGACTCAATTGCATCCCTGATCTTTCACCCGTTATAAATAAATTGTCAAAAATATTGCACTCCGGCGGTGTCGTGACCTGGGTTCTTATGCCACATGTTTGTCTATGGGAAATGGCAGAAGTATTTCGCGGAAATTTCCGAGTTGCTTTTCGACGGTTTTCCCATCGCGGTGTTCAGACTCATCTGGAGGGCCTTCATTTCGATGTTTACTATTTCTCACCGCATCAAGTGATCAATCGGTTCGGAGACGATTTCGAGCTCCTCTCTTTGGAAGGCCTATCTGTGATTACACCGACAGCTGAGAGCAAGAATTTCGCAAAATTTTATCCGTCTATATACCGTGGACTGAGTTTCATTGATGATAGGTTGTCCCCTCATTGGCCTTGGTATGGATGGGGAGATTTCTACATCTTGTCATTTCGCCAGAAATCAAGGCTATGATCAATCCTGATATCCGCTTCAGCAAAAATGCCCTATGGATGGTCATTTCCCGATTCGGTGCACAGGGGTTGGTCGTCATTTTTACAGTATTGCTGGCGCGGCGGCTCGGCAGCGACGGGTTGGGTGAATACGCTTTTATTACCGCAGTCATTTATGTAGCCAATGCAATGACAACCTTCGGTACGGATATGCTGCTTATCCGTGAGATAGCTGCAAAGGACGATTCTTCACTTCTACCTTCAGCCCTGGCATTACAACTTATTTTGTCAACAATTTTCATTGGAATTGTTTTTCTTTTCGGGGGCAATATTCCGCATCAAAGTGTGGAGACCGTCAAAGGCCTGGAAATTTACAGCCTGGCTCTTATCCCACTGGCTTTCTTTACCGTCTTTACCACGGCTTTGCGCGGCAAACAACGAATGGGTTCCTACGCGTTACTCAACTTAACAGCATCCGCTTTACAAGTGGGAATAATTTTCTTTTTACAAGGGAAAAATATCGTTTTACTTTCCATCTTGCTTCTTTCCATACAAACCATCCTCGCAGTACTTGCAGGTATTATTTGCACCACTGTAATCCAAGGCTTTTGGCTGGGCTGGCAATTGACTGGAATTCATATCTTAATGCTTGTAAAAAAAACCGCAATTATTGCTTTACTGACTTTGGTTGGAATGCTTTATCAAAAAATAAGCTTGTATATGCTATCCACAATGAGCGACGCATCCAATACAGGCTTGTTCTCTGCTGCGATCCGGATAGTAGAAGCCTCCAAAATTGGTCATCTTGCTGTGTTCACCGTGGTCTATCCAGCCATGGCTGAAGCCAGTTCGGACGGCGGAACATATTGGATAAATGGTTTTAAACGGCCGTTAGTTTTCCTTTTAGCTGGTGCCACAGCATTTTCATTCATTCTGTCCGTGTTTGCTGTACCTCTTGTGAATCTGCTATATGGACCAAGTTTTTATTCGTCCGTCGTTGTTTTGCGAATCCTAAGTTGGACGCTTCTACCCTATACGATCAATAGTATTCTAACGCTAGCATTCCTTTCGACCGGGAAGGAAAAATCGGTGATCCTAACTCTCTCATTCGGCTTGATTGTGTTGATAGCGCTAAATGTAAGGCTGATCCCCATCGCTGGAATTGTCGGTGCAAGTTGGGCCGTAATCGCAGCAGAGACAGTTCAGGCTGGTCTGTTTCTCCTCCAATGGGTATCAAGCATGTCAGATCGACATGTTAAAGGAGATCTTAATAATGAGCTATCCCATCCTCTCTGAAAAATACACGCTTCCCCCTTTATTAAGCGCTGAGCTGATGATCGAATTTCGTCGAAAGCATGGTGGGCTTGGTGATATGAAAGCGCCAAATGGTGTAATCCTATGCCTTTATAAGGGAGTTATGAAACGATTTGCGTGGAAATATCCCTCCCGACATGTTAAGAGCTTCCTGGGAGATCTTTACTTACTCGGCCGATCGAATGGAAAAGTCGGTGTAATGGGCAATTTTGGCATAGGCGCTCCTGCGCTTACAAGCCTGGCCGAAGAGATGATTGCCTGGGGATCGAAACAAATTATCATTCTCTCTCTGGCAGGTGGTCTCCAAGTTGATCTGCAGCCAGGGAGTATTATTATTTGTGAACGCGCGATCCGCGATGAGGGCACCTCATACCATTATCTGCCACCCGCAAGAGAGGTAGAGGCATCTTTTGAACTTGTTTCTTCAATCAAACAAGTACTCGAGAAACGCGGAATTCCACATAATACAGGTGCGACCTGGAGTACGGATGCACCCTACCGTGAAACGCGTGAAGAGGCTGAACTCTTCCAACGCGAAGGCATAAAGGTTGTAGATATGGAAAGCGCCGGCCTTTTTGCTGCAGCACAAATAAAAGGGATCGAAGCCGCTTCCGCGTTCGTCATTGGTGATAGCATTGCTGGGCCGCGTTGGACCGCCCCCCCGGATATGCGGACACTTCATCTCCGTCTCGAAACATTGTTGAACGTCCTTATTGAAGTTCTAGAGAAATCTGCCTAATGTCGGAAAAAATCAAGTTGGCATGCCCTCGGTGCCATGCAACTCTTTTGAATGTGGATAAAACAAAAATACGCTGTCCGAACGATGGACTGTCGTTTCGTCAAGTTGATGGTATCTGGCGTATGCTTTTGCCTAAGCGAGAAAAACACTTCGCCAGCTTTATTCACGACTATGAGACGATCCGCCTCGCCGAAGGACGAGGTTCGAGCGATAAAGCATATTACCGCAAACTCCCCTCCTACGACCTGAGCGGTCGTATGTCTGGTGATTGGCGCATTCGTGCCGCCAGTTTCGACGAATTTATCAAGCACGTGATGGTCCCATTCGAAAAACAGTTGGCTCGTTCTTTGATAATTCTCGACTTGGGCTCCGGCAATTGCTGGCTTTCCAATCGCCTGGCCATTCGTGATCACGAAGTCGCGGCGATTGACCTTACGATCAATGATTTTGATGGCCTTGGTTGTCATCGCTTTTATGATTCGACCATCATACCTATTCAGGCTGATTTCGATAACCTGCCATTCCCTGACAGTTCAGTGGATATGGCATTGTTCAATGCATCTCTGCATTATTCAGTAAATATAAATGAGACGGTAGGTGAGGCCTTGCGGACTTTACAACCCTCAGGCTTGCTCGTCATTCTTGATTCACCAATCTATCACGATCCTACTAGCGGAGAGCAGATGGTGCGAGAACGAGAGGCAACATTTACAAGGCAATACGGATTTCCTTCCAACGAGCTCCAAAGCACAAACTATCTGACCTATGCCAAATTGAAAGAATTGGCCAAGGACCTGGATCTCAATTGGAAATTCCATACACCCCTCTATAGTCTACAATGGACCTTACGGCCCATTTTGGCATTCCTCTTAAGCCGACGTGAACCAGCAAAATTCCACGTGATAGTTGGCAGACAATAAAAAAGAATATCATTATTGTTATTAGCGATCAGTATTAATCCGTTCCCACGAGTCTAAAGAATTAATCACAGACTCGATCCTTTTGTCTTACTCCTCCACTCCGACCTAATTGAACTCGATATCGGTGATGATCTGCCCTGATGGGTAACGATGGGAATATATTTAATAAGTTGAACCATAACCCAGATAGACCCTACAATTT
>JBGQIO010000016.1:0-29565 GCA_041498515.1 Anaerolineae bacterium | reverse complement strand
CAAACGCACGATTCCGAAACGCGCCAGCATGGCTGGAAAGGAAAATGGGCGGGAGAGTGACTCCGATTGAGACTGTGCGTCCACGGGCGATTGCGTGAATTGTTTAGGATTCATCGATTCGATCAACACAACCCCGGCGATTTCTGACGAATAATCGTGCACAAATACACGGATCGGGAGGCCACCCATGGAATGTCCGACCATTACATATGGTCCCGGGATATTTGCGTTATGCAACAAAGTGTGCAATTCATTGGCTAAATGCTGGGCATCCCGCGGCAGAGGGCCAGCCTCACTCCATCCCATACCAGCCCGATCATAGGTGCAAACCCGCGTAGTCTTCGCCACTCCCGGTTGCACAAACCCCCACATCGTTGACCAATCGCCTAAACCGGCATCGATCACCACGGTGGGACTGCCTGTGCCAGTGCAGTTGATGTGCAGGCGATAACCGCCTACATCTACCATTTGACCGGGAGGCGGGTAGGCCCGTACGTCAGAGGCTTCTGCCACCGATTCATAAACAGCCCCTATTACCACCAAGCCCAAGGCTATAACCACAATCCGGCCCAACCAGAGTAAACATCCCCGGCCTCGTTGTTTAGAAGTATTCACCTGTTCCATTTGATTTTGATTGCTCACCGTGGAGCCTCCATAGTTACAATATGAAACATCCAACCCCCAACTGCATCCACCAGTCGGAAGATCTAGTCCGATAACCTAATTCGACGGATCTGTAGAGCGGAAATGATTCCTCATTAAACCCCACTGGGGTTGTAAGAAAGAGCTATTTCTATATAGACAATTTGTAACATATGTGTCTAGATAATACCATTGATCACCCTAACTCACTATAATCCGGATTGGAAATGAACCTGAGTGCAGCCTCTAGTATGGTCCAGCGGCGGCTACGTGAAGTCGGGGTCTCACTTGAAGAACACAGGACAGTGAGAAGATCTATAAGAGTAAATTTTCCGATATTTGGATTACGTGCTTATGAACCAGCAAGGCTCAGAATCTCAACGTTTGATATAGGTCCAGACAAAATCATCACCGCCATGGGCTCGAGCAAGTGCCATTGCAATAGAAGGCAGATGCGCGGTTCCAGGATAAATCATATAGCGAGATTCCCAGCGCGGACGAAACTTGTCTTTAAAAGTATACAGACCTTTGAGATTAAAGAATCTACTCATGTTTTCGTACAAGCAGCGCAAAGTCTTTTCCGTTAGCGGGTCACCAGGCAGCCTGCCAATGCCAGATAACGGGCTAAATCCCAAACTGAAAGTCGAATATCCCTTTTTCCTGGCCCAATCAAAGATGGCTAAAAAAAGAAAATCCATGGTGCCGTGTTCACTCCTGGGACTTCGGCGCATCAGGTCGAGCGCGGCTTCATTGCGTTGGTACTTTGATACGATGTTCGTAAAAGCACTAATATATCCTTCCGGTGTATATACAGCCGCTACCGTGCTATCACGAATATATTGATCATCAAACCATCCTATCGAGAATCGGAATTCACTGCCCCTCTTCCGGAGCAGCCATTCATCGCTAATTTTCCTCAATTCACCCAACAAGGCATCATTCAACGGAGGATCATAAATTTCGACCCGGTGGTCGAGACGAGTCAGGCGATTAACCACATTACGAAATTCCCTAGGTGGGTTGCCTTCCAATGTAACAGCGGCCAAATCTACAATCGCTTCCTGACCGATGCCGATTGCCTTAAATCCAAAGGCGTTGTAAATCTTCAAATAATCAGGTCGAACCTGATAAAAACAAGCCTGCCAGCCATTATGGTTACAAAAATCAATAAAGGTCGAGACGGATGGTTCAATGTCATCTTCCAAACCAATAGGATCGCCGAGCACCAAGGCAGTCCGGCCTTTTACAACAAACGCAATTACCGATCCATTCGGACTGAAAAAATAGGATTTGTCTTCGAATAAAGCAAAACGTGCCAGAGACAGGCGCCCATAATTCTCAATGATCGCCTCCGCCTGCATGCGCTCCGCGCTGGTGGCCGGCTTGCGAACCTGCACTGAACGAAAAACCACGAAAAATCTATAGCCAATTGTAAATATTGCCATGACATAGATCGAATCCACAAAATAGCGCCCCAAGCCCGTATTCGTTTCCATGTCGGATTGTGATAATTGCGTAAAAATCAGAATCGTTTGCCTGAGGGCGGATAAAATATCGAAATCTATGCTAGCATGTCCATCCATTAAATAAAATCCCATTGTGCCATATACAAGCACAACGCTTGTTGCGACAATCAAAACGGTAATCCTCTGTTGTATGGAATGAAAATCAGATCGTGCCTGAAACTGACGACGTAAAGCGAATAGCCCAATACCCAGCAGAGATACAATGCCGGCTTTTTCAAACTGCAATCCTGTGAGCAGATGGTTAAGGGCAGAACTTATCAGAGTCGCCAGGGTCAACAACCATGCAACTTGCTTACGCCGCCATAGATTCACCGATAATATCAACAATGCAAACCCTTCCAATGCAGTCGTGAGACGACTGCCATTGGCCACGTGCAATGGCGAGATTTGTTCCAATGCTTTTAATCGGTCAGCAAATCCGGGCAAGATGGAGGACCCAAAACTGATCATACCCATAAATGCCATGAGGGCAGCCATAACTTGAACGCATCGCACACCAACCTGAGAGCGCCTAGATTCAATACTTTGTAATGATGGTGATAACCGAAAGGTCTTGGATTTCACGCATGCTCCTCTCGAATCTATAGACCGATTACCAAAGGAAAAATCCTCCAAATTGCACACGCCGTATATTTGGCAGAACTCTGAACCATCGATATTTGTGTATAGACTATTAAATCATCATCGCCGGTTCGGCTCCTGTTAAGGGCATCGGGCTGAGCATCGCCTCACCCGCGGGTAACATTGCGACTCGCTTTGGTTACAACATCGATCTCAGATACAAAACAGTTGAGTTATGCCCGGCCATTGTCATCTCATTATGAGCTTTTCTTAACTCCCTCGTATTCCGATATCTTCTACGGTAGATCCACGCAGTTCCCGCTGTTGAGCTGCACCGAATGGTTCGGGTTGGCCACCAAGATGCACATCTGCGTGGCAGCTTTAGGACGATCAGAGACGCGATACCCAGTGAACGGCCGCGGTCCTCCGTAAAGTATCCATGGACCCATCCCAGGTACACCGGCGTTCTGTGGTGAGACCGTATCGAAGAAAAAATGCACGTGCTGCCCCGGCAGTACTTCCTTGAACATAAAGGTCTCGTAAACGACCTGGTAACGGTTCTGGCTATTTATGGTGATGGAGTCTATGCGCGCAAATGGAATCCCCGGCGGCACCGTTGCCGTGGGAGTATCTCCTATCGTGGGTGTAATACTCGGAGTAGGAGATTCCTGAAGCGCTGAGACTGGAGGAGGTGTGGTGGCGATCGAAGTGTTAACTACCGCCAGGACAGGTACCTCTGTCGGTTTAAAAAATCCGCCGCCAATAAGCTGGCTTATGAGGAATATCCCGCCGATCCCCAGGCAGGCCAGGACGACGAGCCCTCCGGCGATAATCGGCAGAGATAGACCGAAAAATTTTGGCTGTGTCGTGGCGGGTGGAGCATACTGAGGTGGAGCATACTGTGGGGGTATGGGCATTGCCGCAGAAGGCCCAGCAGATGTGCCACCTTGCCATCTCCCAGCCGCCGGGGTGGGTAGTGGAGCGTTTTCCACCACGGTCCCCAGCGGATAGACGGCATTTGCAGGAGGGGTCTCGAGGTAGGTTGCCCCTACGTTCGCCGAAGACATAGGCGCATCCTCAAGCATAGTTCCACCAGGGGTGGGGGCTTCCACAGGTCTGCCTGACTCGATCCGTCCCAGCACATTCCGCAGAGCAGCGGCCATTTGGGCGGCCGTCTGGTAGCGTGCGTTCGGATCCTTGGCAAGCGCTTTGTTGATCACCGCTATCAGGTCATCTGGCACATCCGGGTTAAGGCTTTTTAGGTCTGGCACCGGGTCGTTGATGTGCATCATCATCAGCGTCATGGCTGAATCGGCCTCGAAAGGCGGGCGCCCGCTGACCATCTCGAACAATGTCACACCCAGGGAATAAATATCCGTGCGCCGGTCGGCGTGCGTGCCCTTTATTTGTTCAGGCGACATGTACATGGCCGTCCCGACTACCGCGCCGGTGGCGGTATGCCGCTGACCCCCGACGATCTTGGCGATACCGAAGTCCATCAGGATAACCTGGCCCATGATGTTGAGCATCAGGTTGGCCGGCTTTATATCGCGATGGATCATCCCGCGTTGGTGGGCATAATCCAACGCATCGCAGACCTCGGCGATATATTCGATCGCATTCTTAATTGACAACCGCCGTCCGTCTTTGTTGAGCCGCTTTAAATGCTCCTCCATCGTTTCACCCGGGACGAACTCAAGCACCATGTAATAGACATCGTCGTCCTGGTTGAAGTCGAACACCTGGATGATACCGGGATTTCGCAATTGAGCAACTGCCGTGGCCTCTTCTTCGAATCTCTTGACGAAATCAGGATCACCAGACAGATGAGGGTGGATGATCTTAACCGCTACCACCCGTTTCAAATTGGGATCAGTGGCTTTATACACAGCCGACATACCGCCCTGACCCAACAGCTCTTCAATTACATATCGATTACTTAGCTTTTTTCCGATCCAACTAGATTTAGGCATTGCTTCTCCAAAAGGTTTAATAAGATCTAATAGATAAGATCGATCATTCTACTCGCCTGGGATCCGGCGGGTTTTGTAACTCACCTTTCATCTTGCAAACGATCGGTCATTCAATCAACCACAACCAGGTGTTGTTAAAAATGCAATGGGTACTTCCCGATTCGCTAAGCACCACCAGGGCAATCAAGCCACGTTTAAAGATGGTATTCGCGTTTCCAATCTCCCGTTGATCGGCTTGATAATTCCCTTTTATTTCCTTCACCTGTTGATCATGTTCTGCCAGCTTTTGTTGATAATCAGCCATCGCCGTGGTATTCGTCGGGTCGTCAGGCATTTTCGGCGGGTCCGGGAAGGAAGGTAGAGGGGGTGGGGCACTGACGTCGATCTTCCCGATCAGTGTACCGTTGGTATAAATTTGAAAAATATTCCCGCGAGCGACTATTGTCAAGCGGTTCGTCTGACCATTCTCCCATCTGAAGTTAGGATCACGGCCAAATGCATAAATATCCCGACCGGTGATAACTTTACCTTTCACCATGAAACCAAACAAGAAATGCCCGATGGCTTCCCGCGTTAGCACCGCTATATATTGATTCAATGCATTCTTGTTCCCATCCGATCGCAGCACGAAACCACAGCCATTCGTGGTGTATTGCGAGTTCCAGGTGATATCGGAGGAAACAACAAAATCACCCGCCACGGTGGCGATGAACCGGTTGATGTAGGCGTATTGCATATATCCATGGGTCTCAAGTGTTGCGGGTGGATGGATCCAACCCATCTGCCCCGCATTGGGATCTACGCCGTAATGGGGTAATTCGGCAAGGATGGGCGCGACCGCTGTAGCAGTCGCGGCTTTCGCTTCGTCGCTCAGGGCAGCCTGGGCTGCCTGGGTAGCTGCGGCGGACTCGCCGGAGCCGGTGGCTGCCGCCTCCGCGGTCTGCACGCCGATGTTCGGATTTTGGTTCTCAGCCGCCTGATAGGTTGCCGTTTCCCGAATGGAAGAGCTGATCGCTTCGAGGGTGGCGTCTTTGGAAGTGCTCCCGCTGCCCAACCCGCAGGATATGCCAGCCAGTGCGAGCATGACAGCTGCCAGTTGAATTTTCCGCGACATCCTAGATCACATCCTTCCGTTTTTGCAGGTAAAGGATCGCCAGAAATAAAATGAGGATGATCGAAGACTGCGCCAGCCAGGTAGAGAGGATCTTGGTCCAGTAAGCCAGAAAGTCTCCTTTGTCAACAGCGCTCCAGCCAAAACCCGAATAGAACAGGTCGACATTGGCCTCGGACGGTGTTACCGCCGAAGCCCGTGCGATCTGCCACTTGGCAAGGGCTTCCTGGTAAGCAATGGTTTCGGATTTGTACACATCAGCCTTAGCCTGGTAATCCGCAACTTGCCGTTTATAGTCATCCTGAATGACGGTTGCCTTAGCTTCCCAAGCTTTCAACGCGGTGAAAAAATCAGCCATCGCCACGGTATTCGATTGATCGGCCGGCTCAACCGGGCGGTCTGGAACAACAGGTTCCGGAGGTGGATCACCAAGCTGTGCCGGAGCAGCGGGTGGCGGTTCGACAATCGCCGAGTTGTAGAACTGGCCCAAACCCGGATAATTACACGATCCTTCCTTCAGCATGTTTATCCCCATACATCGGCACCCGTGCGCCAGTTTGTCCTCTATTGTCATGGCCTGCCGTACATCTTTTGGCAATGCCCAGCAAATATCAGCCGCTACGTCAGAAGCCGGTCCGGTGATGCTCATCAACGCCTCGAAAGCCCAGCGAGTTGAGGTCGGCGCGCTTACAAAACCAGGTATTGGGATCAATGCGCCACCCAGGACGATCTGCGGTAACATGAGCATGATAACCAACAAGGGAGCAGACGAGGCGTTCGGGGCTAATGCCGAGGCGAACAACCCCAGCATCATGCCTGCGAGGGTGGCCAGGGTCATGGTAATGTAGACCTGGATGAACTCGCTTATACCCCCGGGCATTTGAAATGCCAGATAGTGGACACCTGTATATGCAATTGCCTGGTATAACGCCAGCAGTGCCGCCACCCAAACCTTCGATAGAACGTAGGGCAGGATCTGTAAATTGACCAGACGTTCCCGCTTATATATATCCTGTTCCTTGACGATCTCTCGCATCTGTGAAATGCCACCGACCATCACTCCGTATATGGTCAGCAAGAACAAGGTGATCATTACGTTTGCCATATCACCGTTACTAAAAGCAAACGGATTCCGTCCAAGGAGACTGGCCAGGATCACATCCAGCAGGCTCACCAGCGGCGCGGTTGCCAACAGGAATATCAAACCGGCCCGGTCGCGCGTTAATATCTGTACGTTGCGGGCCGAGAGGATCATGAATTGTTTTAAAGCAGAGACCTTGCGAGTCGGAAGGCGGTTGATTTTCCGGGCAGCTTGTCCTTGATCAGGGACGGTGGGCGAATAGCTTGCCGCCATTTTGCCTTTTAATGGCTCCCAGATAAACTTTTGATAAGCCTTGTTCTCGCGATAGCGTTGAGCCCAATCCGCGGGTTTCCCTTTGCTCGAATCGTCGAGGATGGCATAAATCTCGTCAAACTCGATCTTGCCGGTCCGGCGATCCCGTTCCGAGCGATACTGATCAAAGTATTCCAGCGCTTCATCGGGCGGTCCAAACCAGGCCAAGTAACCACCGCGCGCCAGAAAGATCACCTTATCAGCCAGCATTACATTTTTCGTAGCGTGAGTGATCAATATGATGGTGCGTCCCTGGTCGGCCAGGCGTCGCATCAATTGCATGAGGGCGGTTTCCGTGCCGGGGTCCAAGCCGGAGGTGGGTTCATCAAGGAAGAATAGTCCCGGTTTTGTCAGCAGTTCAACACCGATGGAAACTCGCTTTTGCTGTCCACCGCTCAATCCACTGATCTGGACATCTCTGCGATGTGCCAAGTCGAGGTCTTCAAGAACTTCCATTACCCGACGGTGCCGTTCCTCTAAGCTTGTATCCGCGGGCATACGCAATTGGGCGGCATAATCCAACCCCTGGTAAACAGTCAACTCCATATGAATGATATCTTTTTGAGGGACAAAACCAATATCGTTGCGGATGGCATCGAAATGCGTGTAAATATCAATATCATTGACCAGCACCCGTGAAGGAGGTGTAGCCGGGCGATAACCTGCGACGGCGTCTACAAATGTCGATTTTCCACCCCCACTTTGCCCAACTACAACGATAAACTCTCTGGGTTTAAGGGCTACCGAGATATTTTGCAGGATATTCAGGTCTTTGCGCACCCATTTATTCAACCCAATGACATCGACGTTCATCCCCTTGCTATCGTCATATTTGGCGAGTTGATCCTTGCCCATGATAAATCGGTATTGCCCAACACGGATCGAATCCTCGGGCTTAAGCCATAAAGCTCCATCCACACGTTCCCCATTGACGAATACCCCGTTCGAACTGCGTAAATCCTCCACCCGATAACGCTGTCCCACTTTAACGACTTGCGCGTGAAAGCGTGACACATTTGGAGATGGAAGCACGACATCGTTGCTGGGATCACGCCCGATCTGGATCAGGGTTTTATCGCCGAACACAATATCGCGTGCAATTTCCTGCGTGGCTTCGGCGGGGGCATTATAGGTCATCGTGACCATCATGCCAGGATCCAGGCTGCCTATCCGTAACGTGTCGCCGTGATGCAGGATGCGGGACCCATCCAGAGGCCGTCCTTCGAAGAGCACAGGGTTCTTGGCTTCCGCCAAAACCACCAGCTTGTAGCCACCGTTCGCCCGCTCCAGCCGGGCGTGCTGCCGGGAGACGATCTGCGAGGGGATGACGATATCATTTTCTTCCACCCGACCAATCGTCAAGACCGGGCGCGTCAAGGTATGGGTAATTGAACTACCCCCGGCAATGGCGACACTTAGTTGAGGCGGAGCAACAGCTTCCAACCCAACTTTGGGTTCTTCGCCCATCATCGTCTGTTTCACACTGGCCGGTATGGCGGGCGCGGAACGGACGGCGGTGACTTGAGCCTCAATGGGGGCGAAATAGGTGAGGGTCACAGCTTTTCCGAAACGGATTTTATCGCCAGACATTAAAAGGTGACGTGCGGTCAACCGTTCGCCGTTGAGGTATGTGCCGTTACTGCTGCCCAAGTCCTCCAACATATATGCATCCCCTTCACGCGTTAACCTGGCGTGACGGCGGGATACGGCGGCAGAAGGAATGGTAACATCGATACCGGGATCGCGGCCAATGATGATTTCCGACCGGGTAAGTTCAAATTCTTTGGGAGATGTCGTTTCTTCGTTGAGAATGAGTTTATAATTACTAGATTGGATCAAAGGTCTGTTCCTTTTTTATGGATTTTCAGCCGGGTTCCACAAAAAAACAATATCTTATTACCACCATTTCGTGAGAGTTTACACATTATTAGACTAATTAGATAGGATTATACCTTTTTGCCGGAATCCATGTCAAGAAACCCGAAGAATGAGAGTGTTTTCGATTGAATTATTGATTGGATGTTTTTGCTCCAGCCCCTGTTCTCGGTGGCGCTATAACATCAATCACTGATTTACATCTGTTAGTGGAATAATCGGTGTAATTCCATCGTCCTAACAAATACGGCTTGAATATTTACGATCCGCCTTCTCAAGAAGCTGCCGGCCTTTCGATACCCGATTGCCTTGAAGGAACTCCATCTTCGAATTTAAGAACTCAGATAATAATATATTGTAAGGTGGCAAGCAGATTCATGGATGGATAATATCGAAGCGATCTTATTAAAATCAACTAGGGTAAACTCCAGCTAACCATTTGTGTTTCCTTTTGAAGCGTTCGGTGTTTAGAAATGTAATATGGAGCTAAAATGAGCCCTTATCTCGCTACCCTAATCACCTTTATCATCGCCCTGGTCTTCCTCCGCCTCATAAATTATCTCGCCCAACGCGGAACGATCGAGAGCATATTGAGCCGCAAGATCATCCAAATAGGCATGGGACCGATCTATGTTCTATGCTGGCTGTTGTATCCCGATGCGCTAATAGGAAAATGGCTGGCCGCGCTGGTCCCGCTTGTCATCACTGCACAAATCGTATTAGTTGGGGCGGGCATCATCAAGGACGAGGCGACCGTGAAAGCAATGACTCGTACAGGGGATCGGCGCGAGCTTTTGCGCGGTCCGTTGTATTACGGCCTTATGTTCATCGCCCTAACGCTTATCTATTGGCAGTATTCGCTGATAGGTATCACCGCGTTGATGATGCTGTGCGGCGGCGACGGGATCGCAGATATCATCAGCCGCCGGATCAATTCACCCAGCCTGCCCTGGTCTCGTGAAAAGAGTGTCGCCGGTTTATTGAGTGTGTTTGCAGGCGGCTGGTTGTTGAGTATCCTCATTCTGACGATCTACGTATGGAATGGAACTTTTAGCGGCCCCGTCGACATTTTTCTGAAGCCCGTTACATGGATGGCCTTGGGTGCAGCATTGATCGAATCGCTTCCCTTCAAAGACGTTGATAACATCACTGTCACGCTTGCCTGTGTGTTGATCGGTTATCTAGTTTTCTAGAAAAGTATCAAGCCGACCATAGTAACATTTGCACCGACATCCGTGTGATGCAGAAAGCACTTCTTCTCAGACGAAGAAGATCTTCGCTTTCGCACCAGTCTGCGTTAAGTGCAGGAAATATCGCTCCCCACCTGCACCTTACGGACTATTCCTCTGCAATTCTCAGACCGGCTCTGCAAGAATTCCGAGGAAAAGCCTCTTTTATGTTATAAATAAATAAGTATTTCCGGATAAGCCAGGTGAAAATTCTTATGAAGCAACCATCCAGCCATGTGTCCAAATCACCCTTTACAACGAACACACTGGTCGACCTTCTACGGTTGAGAGCTGATCAACAATCCGATCAAATAGCTTACAGATTCCTGCAGGATAAGGAGTCTGAAATCATATCTTATACCTATGCCGAACTGGATCGCCGGGCGCGAGCGATCGGTGCTTGGTTGAAAAAGCTGGGTGCAAGGGGTGATCGCGCACTGCTCCTCTATCCACCGGGCCTAGATTATATTGCCTCCTTCTTCGGCTGTTTGTATGCCGGTGTTACGGCAGTACCCGCCTACCCCCCACGGCTAAACCGCCCGGTGCCGCGCATCCAGTCCATCGTGGATGATTCACAAGCCTCGTTTGCGCTGACCACATCGGCGATCCTCTCAAATATCCAACAGCGTTTCGAGCACGCTCCCGATCTCCAGTCGTTACATTGGCTGAACACCGAGCAGGTTCCGGAGGGGCTGGAAGCGGACTGGCGTGACCCGGATATCACTTCCGATACGCTGGCATTCCTACAATATACTTCCGGTTCAACCAGCCAGCCTAAGGGGGTGATGCTGAGCCACGGTAACCTGATGCACAACCTGAAAGCCATCCGTCACGGCTTTCAAATCGACTCCACGGCTGCGGGAGTTTTCTGGTTGCCCAGTTATCATGACATGGGTCTCATAGGCGGAATCCTCGAACCAATGTACTTGGGCGGTTCATCCACATTGATGTCACCGGCATCCTTCCTGCAACGCCCCGTTCGCTGGTTGGAGGCCATCACCCGCTACCGAGGTAACACCAGCGGCGCTCCCAATTTTGCCTACGATTTATGCGTTGATAAAGTCACTCCCGAGCAGATAGAAACCCTGGATTTGAGTTCCTGGAGCCTAGCCTTTTGCGGAGCCGAACCGGTTCGCCCCGAGACTTTGGACCGCTTCGCACGCGCATTTGAAGGTTGCGGTTTCCGTCGAGCCGCTTTCTACCCCTGTTTCGGTATGGCAGAATGCACTCTGCTTGCCTCGGGTGGTGAGGGTCCATCCGAACCACGCACACTCACCATCGACCGAAAAGCGCTGGAACGTGACCGCGTCGTTCCAGCTTCCCCGACAGAGAGTAACGCCCAAACCATGGTAAGTTGCGGTCAACCGATCATCGACCAGAAGATCGTGATCGCCAATCCAACTTCTCTTGAGAGTTGCGATTCGAACCAGGTCGGCGAGGTTTGGGTTTCAGGGCCGAGCGTCGCCCAGGGATATTGGGAATTGCCTGATGAAACTCGCACAACCTTCCAGGCATATTTAACGGACACCGGCGCCGGCCCATTCCTACGCACCGGCGATCTGGGTTTTCTGCAAGACGGGGAACTTTACGTGACGGGTCGCCTGAAAGATTTGATCATTATCCATGGAAGTAATCATTACCCTCAAGATATCGAATTAACTGTAGAGTCCAGTCACGCGGCTTTGCAACCCGGAGCAGGAGCTGCCTTTTCAGTGAGTGATGGCGGTATGGAAAAACTGGTGATTGTTCAGGAAGTCACCCGCCAACATCGCCAACCGGATGTTAATGAAGTAGCTTCAGCCATTCGCCAGGCTGTGGCCGAAAAGCACGAACTCCAAGTATTCGCCGTGGTTTTGGTGAAACCGCTGAGTATCCCCAAGACCTCCAGTGGAAAGATCCAGCGCCGCGCCTGCAAGACAGCCTACCTGGAAGGAAACCTGGAAATAGTGGGTGAGTGGCAAGCGGGGTTGAGTACATTGAATCAGATGAAGGTTCAACGATCAGACAAGACAGATTCGCTCATTCCTTCGAAAACCCTGCGCGTTAACTCACCTACCGATGGAAAGCAAAAAAATTCCGCTGAAGCAATCCAATCCTGGCTTGTGACTCGCATTGCCTCAATGCAAGAGTTGGATCCTGCCTCGATTGACCCTCGCCAACCGTTCACTTATTACGGCCTGGGGTCTGTCCAAGCTGTTAGTCTCACCGGGGATTTGGAAGTTTTTCTGAGTCGTACTCTCTCGCCCACTCTGGCTTGGGATTATCCAACCATTGAATTATTAGCTAATTATCTGGCAGGCGATTCACAGCCAGTCCATCTACCAAGTTTTTCTCCCGCCCCGGCTCCGTCTTCTTCTAAATTTACGAACGAGCCTATAGCAATCATAGGCCTTAGCTGCCGATTTCCAAAAGCGCCAAATCCAAAAGCTTTTTGGGAAATGCTGCGAAATGGGGTGGATGCGATCAGCGAAGTCCCGCCTGACCGCTGGAACGTGGATGCCTTCTATTCACCTGATCAGGCCGTCCCAGGGAAAACCACATCACGGTGGGGCGGCTTCTTAGATGAAGTGGACTCTTTCGATCCCCACTTCTTTGGAATTTCCCCGCGCGAAGCGGCGCGTATGGATCCACAACAGCGCCTCCTTTTGGAAGTGAGTTGGGAAGCGCTGGAAAATGCCTTTGTCCTCCCCCGATCTTTAGCCGGAAGCCGTACAGGCGTATTCATCGGCATCAGTAATTTCGATTACTCACGATTGCAGTTCGATGATCCAGACAGGATCGATGCTTATGCAGGAACAGGCAATGCTCATAGCATCGCCGCCAATCGAATATCGTATCTCTTCGACTTGCGCGGTCCGAGCATGGCTGTGGACACTGCCTGCTCATCGTCCCTGGTGGCCGCGCATCTCGCCTGCCAGAGCCTGAGAAATAACGAATCAGATTTGGCCCTGGCCGGAGGCGTGAACCTCATCCTGACTCCCGAGTTGACCATAACGTTCTCCCAAGCGCGTATGCTGGCACCCGATGGACGATGCAAAACATTCGATGCCCGTGCGGACGGGTATGTGCGCGGGGAAGGCTGCGGAGTCGTTGTGCTCAAGCGCCTTTCCGATGCCATGCGCGATGGTGACAACATCCTCGCTCTGATGCGCGGCTCGGCAGTCAATCAGGATGGACGCAGTAATGGGCTGACTGCCCCGAATGGTTTAGCTCAACAAGCGGTAATTCGAGAGGCACTATCAAATGCCCAAGTTGCCCCGCATCAAATCAGTTATGTGGAAGCGCACGGGACAGGCACCCCACTTGGTGACCCCATCGAGATGACTGCACTGCGCGCCGTCCTGGATGGCGATCAACCCAATGGTCAGGTGCTGGTCGGTTCCGTCAAAACGAACATCGGCCACCTGGAGTCCGCTGCGGGAATCGCCGGGCTAGTCAAAGTGGTGCTGGCTCTGCAAAACGAGGCCATTCCGCCTCATCTACATTTAAAACAGATAAATCCTTATCTTTCAATGGATGGTTCACGGCTTGAGATTGGAACTTATCTTCGTCCATGGAAACGCCGCGATCAGCCACGCTATGCGGGCGTAAGTTCTTTTGGCTTCGGCGGAACCAATGCACACATCATACTTTCCGATGCTCCTCCGGTTGTTTCAAACACATCATCAGAAATATTAGAGCGCCCGCGTCATATTCTTACTTTATCGGCGAAGACAGAGTCCGCCCTGCGAGAACTCGCCCGGCAGACCAACGAAGATCTGGATGTGCAGCCTCTTCCAGACTTTTGTTTCTCTTCCAATACAGGTCGTTCCCACTTCGAGCATCGATTGACAATTCAAGCCAGTACCATCGAGGAATTAAAAATTGGGTTGAAGTCTGTGGTTACTGACTCGAATGCATTTGCCCTCGCGAAAGGTCTTGCGCTACCCGGGGTTCGTCCCAAAGTCGCTTTCTTGTTCACCGGGCAGGGCTCACAATATCCCGGTATGGGGCGCATCCTATACGATACTCAACCGGTCTTCCATCTCGCTCTCGATCAGTGTGCCCTGATCCTGGAAACTATCCTGGATCGTCCTTTGTTGGAGGTCATCTATCCAACGGATAGAACCGGTGAAAACGATTCAATCCTGCATCAAACCACATACACTCAACCCACATTATTCGCTTTCGAATATGCAATGGCAGAGATGTGGCGCTCATGGGGTTTTGAACCCTACGCTGTCCTCGGACACAGCGTAGGCGAATATGTGGCAGCCTGTATTGCGGGCGTCTTCAGCCTCGAAGATGGATTGCGTTTGATCGCCGAACGCGGACGACTGATGGGTGCTTTGCCTCAAAATGGCACAATGGTCGCCGTGTTCGCGGATGCGACCCGCGTGGCAAATGCTTTGAATCCTTATCAAGAACAAGTTTCCATCGCGGCCGTGAATGGTCCCGATAACACTGTGATCTCTGGCGAAAAGTCCGCTGTGCAGGCTGTGTGTGATGGGCTGGCCAAATTTGGGATTTCATCCAAGTCCCTGTCCGTTTCCCATGCTTTCCATTCTCCTCTCATGGATCCCGTCCTGGATGACTTCGAAACTGCTGCTCGTCGGGTGCGTTTCACAGCCCCCCGCCTCGCTCTAGTCTCTAACTTGAACGGTGATATCCTCGAACCGGATCGAATCCCCGCTGCGGATTATTGGCGCCAGCATATCCGCTCAGAAGTGAAATTCTCCGAGGGAATGCAGTCTCTCGCCAAGCTGGGGATAGATGCCTTCATTGAGATCGGTCCCAGCCCTGTTTTATTAGGAATGGGTCGACGTTGCCTGCCAGATTCCCACGCCAGCTGGTCACCCTCTTTACGACCCGGGCAGGATGACTGGCAGGTTACCCTGGATAGCTTAGGGAAACTCTACGTTCAAGGGGTCGATGTAGACTGGGCTGGCTTTGATCAAGGATACGCTCGTCACAAAGTTTCCCTGCCGAATTATCCATTCGAGCGTCAACGCCATTGGCTGGATCCTTCAACCAGGAAACTTTCATCAAGTGGAACCGATCTTCCTGTCCCATCCCTTGCTTCGAACTACATTGGAAAACGTCTTCCGCTTCTTGGTCGGCGTTTGCGTTCACCCTTAACAATTTACGAAACGCAGATCCATATAACCGACACATCAATCCTTGAGGGAACCTTTAGAGGAATGGCTTTGGCAGCAGCGTCCGAAGCTTTTGGTGCTGGTGACCATCGATTGGTTGAATTCAAAGCTAATGAACTCTTATCTATAGAAAGCGGCGAGTTAACCGTCCAGACTTTCCTTGCTACAGAATCCGACGGCACGCTAAATATCAAAATATATTGCCAGACCATCGATCAGAACGATTGGGTTTTATTGATCCACGGGAAAGTCATTCGGGGAAAAATTGAAAGTGAAAATGACCGTAAACCAAAAGCGGAGCCATTGCATGCAAATGACCTGGATCATGCGTACCTGTTAACAACCGAACCGGCCAAACGTCAGAAAGTTTTGGAAGACTTCATCCAACGACAGGCCGCCCGCGTTCTAGGAATGGATCCGACCCGCTTGGGACTTAATCAGCCTTTGGACACACTGGGCCTTGATTCACTAATGGCCATCGAACTCAAGAACTCTTTAGAATCCAAACTGGGAATAAAGCTGACTGTTGCCACCCTTCTGCAAGGACCGACTATCTCCGGGCTTATCACCGAGGCGCTCGAGAATCTGGATTCACCCGCGCTGGGGAAAGATCTGCCGCTGATCGTGGCGCAAGAACCGTCTGATGAAAGCCCCCTTTCTTACGGTCAGCAGGCTCTCTGGTTCCTGCACCAACTTCTGCCCAATGAAATTTCTTTCAACGTAGCCGGTGCGGTTCGTATCCTTGGTGAATTGGACGTCCGGGCGCTCGAGAGCGCGTTCCAGCAGCTGGTGACGCGCCATGAAGTGCTTCGAATTACTTTCCATATTGTGGCAGGAGAGCCTATTCAGCGCTTCCACCCATCGATGGAGTTTCACTTCCATGTGGAGGACAGCTCTCACTGGAGCGAGGCACAGCTGCATGAGCGGCTCGTCGCGGAAGCCCATCGCTCTTTCGATCTGGAGAAGGGGCCAATATGGCGAGCGCTTTTGTTTATGAAAAGTGCTGGTCAGCCTGGCAAAGGGAATGGTCATAGGCAGCCATTAGGGATGGAACATATCCTGTTGTTGTCCATGGACCACATCATCACTGATTTCTGGTCAATGACAGTGTTGGCAGGCGAGTTACTTGCCTCCTATGAAGCGAATAAAGCAGGCAGGCCCAATGCGCTACCGCCGCTCCGCGCTCATTATTCAGACTATGTCGCCTGGCAGGCAAAAATGCTGGCGGGTCAACAAGGCGAAAAGCTGTGGGATTACTGGCGCGACCATCTTGAGGGAGAAATTCCTGCTTTGAACATGCCCACTGATCGTCTTCGCACGCCGATGCAAACTTATCGGGGCGACTCTCAGCGATTAATTATGGATGGCGAACTGTATCAACAATTGAAGGCCTTTGCTCAGGAGCAGGGCGCGACGCCGTTCATGGCGTTGTTGGCCGCTTTCCAAACTTTGCTGCATCACTATTCCGGGCAGGAACAATTCATGGTCGGTTCTGTTACTGCTGGCCGAGGTCACTCGGAATTGGCCGGCCTGGTTGGTTATTTTATTAATCCGGTCGCCTTGCGTGCTGATTTTTCCGGAAATCCTACTTTCCATGAAGTTCTCCAGCGCGTACGCCAAACAGCCCTAGGTGCTTTCGAACATCAAGATTACCCACCTGCCCTGCTTGCCAAGCGATTAGGTCTGCAGCGGGAATCAAGCCGCCCACCGCTTTTCGAAACGATGTTCATCCTGCAAAAAGCCCAGGAGATTGAGGTTCAAGCTCTCAGTCCATTTGCTTTGGGAATCGACGGGGCTCGTATGGAGATGGGCAGTCTGGTTCTGGAATCGATCGCGCTGGAAGGCGAACCAGCGCAGTTTGATTTAACCATGATGATGGCCGAAACCGGTCAGGGATTAGCTGCCGCACTGCAATACAACGCCGATCTATTCAAAGCCGCCACCATCCGGCGTATGTTGGACCATTTTCATTCTCTGCTGCAAAATATTGTCGCTGATCCGCTTAAGCCAGTATCAGAGTACTCTTTGCTCAGCGATTCAGAACGTCAACAATTACTGATCCATTGGAATGAAACGCAGGTTGATTATCCGCGGGATCTTTGCATTCATGAGTTGATCCAGGAACAAGCGAAGCGCACGCCAGAGGCGGTGGCTGTCCAATATGAGGATAACAGGTTGACGTATCAAGAGTTGGATAGGCAGGCAGATCAACTCGCTAAAACCCTGGTCACGCAGGGAGTAGGACCAGGAACCCTGGTGGGTATTTTTGTGAATCGCTCAATCGAGATGTTAATAGGGTTGCTTGGCGTGCTCAAAGCCGGCGGTGGTTATCTACCTTTGGATCCCTCCTTCCCGCCAGGACGCCTTGCTTTCATGATGGCTGATTCAGGAGCATCCTTTATTCTTACGCTGTCAAGCCAATTATCGGAATTGCCAGAGACCAAGGCTCAGGTAATCTACCTTGACGATCTCGATGGAGCAAAATCATCCAACTCTTCAACCAGGAAGAAACGATCCACGAAATTACGCGTACACACTGCCAAACCTGATGACCTTGCATACATCATCTACACTTCCGGATCAACCGGAAAACCCAAAGGCGTTCAAATCCATCATCAGGCAGTGGTCAATTTTCTATGCTCCATGCGTCAGAGCCTGGGTATAAGTTCTGACGACACATTTTTAGCTGTCACAACTTTGTCTTTCGATATCGCCGTTCTGGAACTCCTGCTTCCCCTGACCGTTGGCGCCCGAGTCGTTATTGCCAGTTCAAAGGTCGTCACGGATGGCGCTTTGTTAGCCGATGCTTTAACCGATTCGCAGACAACATTCATGCAGGCTACGCCAGCCGGTTGGAGATCTCTGCTGGAGGCGGGCTGGCAGGGGAAAGACGATCTCAAAATATTATGCGGCGGAGAAGCTCTTACAAATGATTTGGCAGAGCATCTGCAAAAACGGGGTGCTCAATTATGGAATCTATACGGGCCGACGGAAACCACGATCTGGTCTACGGTCTATCAAGTCACTTCAAATGTTAATTCGGGAGTTTCCAATACGGTTCCGATCGGACGGCCAATTGCGAACACGCAGATCTATATTCTGGATGCGAACCTGCAGCCTGTTCCCATCGGCGTGATCGGAGATCTGTATATTGGCGGGGAGGGTGTAAGCCGCGGCTATCTTAATCACCCGGAATTAACTTCGGAGCGCTTCCTTCGCAATCCATTTAACTCATCCTCCGTTATCTATAAAACCGGGGACATTGCGCGCCACCTTGCAGATGGGAACATTGAATTCTTTGGCCGTAGTGACCAGCAGGTCAAAGTGCGTGGGTTCCGCATCGAGACTGCGGAAGTGGAAGCTGCTCTGGCACAGCATCCTGCTGTTCGTCAGGTCGCCGTAACGGCTTGGAGGGAAAGATCTTCAAATGCAAGCCTGGTCGCCTACCTGGTACCCGCCGAGGGTGAGAAGGAAGCAGATGCCGGTCACTTGCGGGAGTTCTTGCGGAAAATACTTCCTGAATATATGGTGCCATCCATTTTTGTCAATTTGGAATCGCTGCCGTTGACCCCGAATGGAAAAGTGGATCGCAAAGCGTTGCCGCAACCATCGCAGGTTCGACCCGATCTCAAGGCACCTTATATGGCACCGCGCACACCTTTGGAATTGGAACTGGCTGAAATTTGCGCGCAGGTCCTGGGATTAGAAAATCAAAATGGACAGCCGGTTGTCGGCTTGTATGATAATTTCTTTGACCTGGGTGGTCATTCCCTGTTGGGAACTCGGCTGGTTTTCTTATTGCGTGAGAAGTATGGCCTCGAAGCGGCGGCTCTGCCTTTAAGAGCATTGTTCGAACAGCCAACGGTAGCCAATTTGGCGAAAACAATCGAGAAGGCCATGAAAGGCGAGCGCAGCCCGACCCAGATTGGTCGCAGTAATTTTATCCAGCGTGGTCAGTTGAGTTTGGACGAATTAAATCAGGAAGCGCAGCTTGACCCAAGCATCACTGCTGGCGATCTTGTTTACAAACCTATGAGAGAACCTGAACATATTTTGCTGACAGGCGCCACTGGTTTCGTTGGTGCTTTTTTGCTGCATGACTTGCTTAGGACGACATCGGCCCAGGTTTATTGTCTCCTACGCGCAGACGATTTGGAACGAGGCTTCCTGCGACTCAAAGACAACCTGGATGTTTATTCCCTTTGGGACGAATCTTTTAGTGATCGCATTAAGCCTATCCTAGGCGACCTGGGCGAACCCCAATTCAGTCTAACCGACCAGGAATTTGAAAACCTGGCGAATCAATTGGACGTGATTTATCACAATGGTGCGATGGTTAACTTTGTTTATCCATATCAGGCGCATAAGGCATCCAACGTACTCGGCACACAGGAAGTGTTGCGCCTTGCCAGTCGGATTAAGTTAAAGCCGGTTCATTTTGTTTCCACATTATCCATTTTGTACTCGGGGGGCCACAACGATGGTCGAATCTTCCGGGAAAATGAGGATTTAGATCAGGTAGGAGCGCCCTTTGGCGGTTATGCCCAAAGCAAATGGGTGGCAGAAAAGCTGGTCGCGCAGGCAGGTTCTCGAGGCATCCCTTATGCCATTTATCGTCCAGGGTTAGTCTCGGGTCATAGTGCCACCGGTGCGTGGAATACAGGTAACCTGATCTCCAGTATGACGAGGGCTTGCGTGCTATTGGGTAGCGTTCCCGATCTGGATGTGATGGTCAACATCGTGCCGGTGGATTTCGTCAGTGCTGCGATTGTCCACCTTTCAAAAGACCCTGAAAACCTGAGCAAGGTTTATCATCTGGATAATCCTGAACCGCTTCACTTTAGCAAACTGGCGGACTGGCTTGCGGCCCAAGGATTCAATGCCCGTAAAGTCTCCTTCGATGACTGGCGGACGGAGCTCTTCCGGCAAGTTGTTAACATGCCGTCCGATGGCTGGGAACCTTACCTGCCTTTGATCGAAGAGGTGGAAGAGAAGCAGGTGTTCATGCCGAAGTTCGATCTCAGCAACACACTCGCCGGATTGAAGGGAAGTGGCATCCATTGTCATCCGGTGGATGGCCAATTGTTCTCTGCTTATTTGAAATATTTCATCCCGCGAGGTTTCCTTGAGGAACCTGAGACCAAAACAAGGTGATCCCCCTGCCTCTTTGATTTCTGACACGTCCAATTCAAACAATTGGTTTGTCTGCCCGCAATCTAATCCAAAGGCCCGGGCTCGTTTGTTCTTCTTCCCATACGCGGGCGGTGGTCCGGCAGTTTTTAGCAAATGGATCAAGGAGCTTCCCAGCCATGTAGAAGCATGGGTTGCCCACTATCCGGGTAGAGGCTCCAGGCATGCCGAACCTCCGTTCAACCGCCTGCTCCCTTTGGTTGAAAAGTTAGCCTGGGCTATTAAGCCGCTGTTGGATCGACCCTTTGCCTTCTTTGGTCATAGTTTGGGCGGCTTGGTGGCTTTTGAACTGACTCGACTCTTGCGTAAAAACGATTTTCCTCAACCCCTGATCTTGTTCGTCTCCGCATGTAGCGCGCCACACCTTCCCGACCCGCATCCACCCATTCACACATTGCCTGATACGGCATTTCTTGAAGCGTTGCAACGGCTTAATGGTATTCCCTCTGAATTTCCACAACTGACCGATGAAATGGGGATGTTCCTTCCGACATTACGCGCCGACTTTGAAACCATCGAAAGTTATCAATATACTCCGGGCAAGTTTGCACTTAACAGCCCAATCATGGCTTTTGGGGGTTTGGATGACCCGCGCGTCAGCCGCGGACAATTGGAAAGCTGGGCTTTGCATACGAACTCCAGCTTTAAAACGCGGTACTTTCCCGGCGATCACTTTTTCATTAACACTGCAAGAGAATCCATCATAGCATCCATAGCTACCGAGATAAAAGCGTGATCCCCTTCATAAATTCCTCCTGTCATGCAAAAAGATAATTCCCCACCTCCATCTAATTGGTTGATTCCTCCGGCCGATTTAGATTTGCAATCCCAGCATGTGGACATATGGCGCGCCCATCTGGACTTATCAGACAATTCCCTGGAATTGCTGGAGAGGACCCTTTCTGATGACGAAAACCAACGCGCGGCGCGCTTATACTTCCAGGGGGACAGGGATCGCTTCATCGCCGCACATGGCTGCTTGCGCGATATTCTGGCGCGTTATCTCCACTGTAAGCCTGGGCAGTTGAGTTTTTCCGCAGGGTCCAACGGAAAGCCCGGTTTGTCGGCAAATTCATTTGATGCAGGAATAGAATTTAACCTCACGCACTCTGGTAACTACGCCTTGGTAGCGGTCACCTGGGAACGCAAAGTGGGAGTGGATTTGGAATGTATTCGTCAGGGCTTATCACCTGAAAATATTGCCGAACGGTATTTTTCGCAAGGCGAAGTTTCCGAGTTGATGGCACTGCCAACCGATCAAAGGGAAGCCGCCTTTTTCAAGTGCTGGACACGCAAGGAGGCTTATATGAAAGCCACCGGGCTGGGCTTATCCCTGCCTTTAGATAGTTTCGATGTCTCTCTAAATCCAAACGAACCAGCTATCCTTCGGGCCACACGCCCCGATCCGCAGGAGGTCGCCCGCTGGTCTTTGTTATCTCTGGAAGTCGATTCAGGTTATGCTTCAGCAGTAGCGGTCGAAGGGCAAGGTTTGGAATTTCGATTATGGGATTGGGAGATGAATTGGAAATGATTCGTTTTGCGGGTTATTCGTTAATGGAATCTTTTCCCAGGCATTGAAGATTAATGTTCCCTTTTTCATAGAGACGATATAAGTTGTTTTCAGGGACGATACAATATGTCTCGATTAACTTTGAAGAAGCATAAAATTTATCGCTAAGAGAAGCCAAATAGATGGGACGATGAGGAAAGGAGTCATCGATCACTTTTAATACCAGTTGGGGGTCGAAAGAAAACGGGTCTTGAGTCGGCCAGCCAAAAACAGTTACATCTGAGCGATAGCCCTTTATCTCGGTAAAATAACGCAGGATAAAATATTCATCCGTATCCGTATACCATTCCGCGATCACGATCGAGTTGGGTTCCAGGTGTGCCAGGGTCTGGCTGCCAAATTGATAAGAATTGAAATCCCCGCGTTTATTTGGATTTATATAGTAAGCCAGACCGTCACGAACACCGGTCCCAATTTTTGGAATGCCCATGGAAGCATCGTTCACACCGTTTTTTTCTAACAGGCCAGGTAGAGCACCATAGAAGAACGGAGTTCCCAGAATCATCAGTATCAAAATACTGATAAGAATGGGGCGTACCTTTCCATCAAGCGTGGATAAGATGCGGTTTGCTCCAATGCCCATCAGGATTGCCCAAAAGACATAGGATGTCAAAAAAAAGGAAAATTGGTCGGACACTCGATAAAAAATCCCAAATAATGTGTATGCAATACATAACGCGATTATCTTGCGCGAGTACAAATCATTGCCGGGAATTAATTGTTGAATACCCAAACCCCCCAGAACCACTCCAATGGGATTGAATTGCACAATAAGCAAAAAGAGGAAACTCAACAGGCTCTCCCCCAGCAGGATTGGAGATAACGTCCCAAGCCGGCTGATGAAAGTCGATCCAACCACAGGTCCCATGAGGCCATAGAGATTAAAATTCCTGAACATTCGGAAGAATTGAATGAGGTAGATGGAGAAGCCGGCTAGAAACCCCAAGGACAGATAAACAAGATCACGTACTTTGATGAGACGGATCGGTTTAAAACCTTTAGTGAAAAGGTAGTAAAGAACAAGCGCCGGTAGCGCCAAGAAGGCTAGTATATGATCGGAAGCCGCCAATCCGAAAAAGAAAGCACTGCCTAACAAAAGAGCATGTCTGTCTGTTCTTTCAAATCGGTCGAATAAGTAAACACTGATCAGTAAAAGGAAGGTGAACAGGGTATAAACTTCAGGCGTGGAGGAGTGCCACCAAAAGGTGTGAGAAACAGCCAGGGAAAAACCGGCATAGCCGGAAGCTAGAAGCGACCCGGTAAGCTGGTAACAGAGAAGGAACACCAAAGCTACAGATGCGGCTCCAAATATTGCAGAGATAAGATTAACCAGCCAGAGGTGATCGACATGCGGGAACGCTTGAACAAGGCTATGACCCAGGATGATGTAAAGAGGGTGATCCCATGCAGCGACACCCACCCTGGCAAAAATAAAAGGGTCCGGTGAAAATTGGCCGGCGTTCATCTCCGCCAGGACGAACGATTCTCCCGAAATGGCTTCGCTTTGCAGTTTTGTTCCATCCCCCCAGGCGAGGGAAGGCAGAAGCGTATAAATATAAAAAATGATCGTCGAAACGAAGACCAAAAGTGTTGCCACTCTCTTATTTATTGTTGGTTTTGTAGTTACATCTGGAATCAGAAGGGATTGCTCCATACCTCGCCTCAATACTCCCCCACGATCAACACAGCATTACTACCTCCAAAAGCAAATGAATTGCTCATGACATTGCGTAATCGCAGGCTCCGCTTGCCCTCTGTAACGTAATCCAGGTCACATACAGGGTCGGGTACCTTGTAATTGATCGTGGGTGGCACCACCTGGTCGCGCAAAGAGAGAATACAGCCGATTAATTCTAGTGCCCCACTCCCTGCGATCGAATGTCCCAGAGCAGCCTTATTCCCTACCACCGGGATCTTATAAGCGCGTTGACCGAAAACTTCCTTTATCGCTTTGGTCTCATTCTCATCATTCCACTCGGTACCGGTGGCGTGGGCATTGATGTAATCGATATCATTTGGATCCAATTCAGCATCTGCCAGCGCGCGGCGCATGGCACTTGCCTGTCCACGTTGTGTGGGTTGGGTTAAATGGTAACTGTCGGCGGAAGCGCCATAGCCTTTGATCTCTGCCAGGATGGGAGCCGCTCGACGCAGCGCGTGGCTTTCCGCTTCCAGGATCAATACACCTGCCCCTTCACCCAGCACGAGTCCATCCCGGTCAGCACTAAAAGGCCGGCAAGCCTCAGCTGGAGAATCTTCCCGGCTTGAAAGTGCGTGCATGGTCGACCAGGCCGCCACCACAGCCGGTGAAAAAGGGCAATCGGTGGCACCGGCTGCTGCGACCTGCAAGTTACCGCTGCGGATCATATTAAAGGCATACCCAATGGAGTGCGCCGCCGTGGAGCAGGCAGCATCCACATTAACCAATGGTCCCTGAAATCCATATTTGATCGATATGTTCGACCCCGGACCGATATTCATCGAAATCGGGATGGTGAATGGACTTAGGCGGTCATGATCATAATAATTTTTAATGAAATGCTCCGCTGCAGTGTATCCACCGATCGAACTGCCAACGAAGACTCCTATATCCGGGATCTCACCTTTGTCATCATCCAGTTTTGCCTCCGAGACAGCCTGCTGCGCAGAGACCAGTCCCAATTGAGATGAACGGCTCATGCGTTTTGCTTCTTTAACTTCGAAATACTGACTCTCTTCGTAACCCCAGACAAGAGCGCCAATTTTCGTGCGCATCCCGGAAAAAATACTCCCCTCCAATGATCTCACCCCGGGTTGACCCGCCAACAAGCACTGCCAGAACTCGGTCAGGTTGCAACCCAATGGGCTGGCGACACCCATCCCGGTTATTACCACTCGTTCCGTTTTCCTGGCCATAGTTATCTCCTTCGATGATCGCCTTCTCCTTTGTCAGAATCAGAACTAGCAAATGCCCAAATGCCAGGCATTGTCAAAATCGAAGAAATTCTAACATACCCTACCTGATTACTCTTCGATCTGTACCTCGACAACTGCCGGATGACAATCCAGTCCCGACCTCCACACAGTTATAAGATGGGACGCGGATTTACGCGGATGGTCCCCTACGTCTCGCTAACTTGGGATCTTCGCGCCGATATCCGCGCCAAGAAGAGCACTTGGCATCTTCGACCCTGAAAAGCAGAGGGTCTCCGAGAATACTTGGCATCTCCGATCCCGAAAAGCGCGGGTCTACGCGCCGAGAATTACAATCGGCAGCTCCGCGCCAAGAAGAACGTTTGGCATCTTCGCGCCAAGAAGAACGCTTGGCATCTTCGACTGTGCGGGGCAAACTCCGACCCGCGCCGAGCTGGGAAATGTTGTCAATAAGAAATTCTACTTCCACGATTGCCAGGACTGTTTTAGAAAGGCCTCTGTAGGTCATCCCAAGGGAATCTTATGTTCTTAGACTCCGGAAGATGATCACTTGCCAGTGTTCGAAAAGAATCACGCTACAGATCACCATATGAGCTCTATCCGCTAAATTCTTATTTCGCGATTTTATTTGTGACGGGGCTATATAACCCCGGCTCAGTTCCAAATTCTTTATTGTTGATTGGTCCCTTTCGATCTCCTTTGGGAGGAAGCCTGTTCCAGCAGCGCACTTATATTTGCGTTCTCAAGTTGAAACGAATTGGCCACCATTTCTTCAGGAGAGTATGGCATATCGTGTTCGAGCCACCACAAAACGGCCCCTACCGTAGCGCTGGAGCTGTAACTCAAGTATAGGTCAACAAAGGTTTCGTCTTTTTGCAGTCCTGCCGGCAGGGAACGCTTTATCCGTTTCCGGATATATTGGCGAATTTTATCGGTGAAAACCGGATCGCCATTTTTACCCAGCATTACGCGATAGAACCTGGCATTCGTGCGGATGTGCTCGAATATCCTGACGAGACCCGCGGTCATGTGTTTCGCATTCTCTTTACTTGACCATCTGAGTTTAGGTTCAGTCGGGGTATCCAGCAGCTCATAGATAGTTTGGGCGTACATGTTCAGCAGATCAAACTTATCTTGATAATGTCTATAAAAGGTAGCTCGATTGATCCCGGCGTGTTTCGTTATATCGCTTACAGTAAGAGACGAAAAGCCTTTCTGGACCGTAAGCTCAATCAGCGCGTCCAATACCAGTTTACGGGTACGTTTCACACGCAGGTCGTCGCTGGAATATTCATGGTGAGTCATTTTTACTTCTTCTGTTGCATATGCAACATCTCCGTTTCATTTGATTCTTGACTATTCGTCATTAGAACATATAATCTATCGCATAACAACATAGTGTATCACAAGCTGCACTGCGTTGCATGATCATCGGACCGGTTAGGGACCGACATAAACCTCATCTCTGACTGGTTGGATAAATTTTATGGGCGCGAAGCCCAGGAGGATTTACCTATGTCAAATGCCAATGCATTGGATACGAAAAAGCAAGATTATCGTACCGCTATTGTTGCCGATGTCACTCCAAAGGAAGCCTTCGATAAGATTTCTCATGTTTCAGAGTGGTGGGCAACAAATTTTGAAGGCAGTTCTGAAAAGCTCAATGATATTTTTACAGTGCGTTTTGCAAGTGGAGATATGTATAAAGTTAAAGTAAGTGAATTTATTCCTGATAAAAGAATTGTATGGCAAGTCATAGATAGCCATCAATCCTGGGTTGCAAATGTAACTGAATGGACTGGTACTAAAATACTCTGGGAAGTTTCAGCACAAAAAGATGGTACGCAAATTGATATGACACATATAGGTCTGGTTCCCAGCTTTGAGTGCTACGATAAATGCATACAAGGATGGGATTTTCTACTACATAAAAGTTTAATCAAATTACTCACAGAAAATAAAGGACTTCCGGCAAAATCCTAATCTGTAATTTTGAGATTGGGGAATCATCGGGAGCCAGCAGGGAAGCGAAAATGGCTGTATACCCACGCCATAAGAAAGTCGCGGGCAAATGACCTGCCCGAAAAAACTGATCCAACTTTTGGGTTCGGATTGGTAGATGGAGACAGGTCAAAATGCCAAGAAAACAGTTCAAGACGGAGCAAATCATTAGCAAGCTGAGAGAGGCCGGAGGTGCTGCGCATGCGCACCGAGGAGACCAAGGCTATTACACACATTCAAACCCAGGACGTCGTTAAGGACACGAGCATGAAGGGAAAGACAGTGCTGTTCACGGGGGCGTCGCGCGGGATAGGGCGCTCAGCGGCGATCGAGCTCGCGCGGCGTGGGGCGAAGATCCTCGTAGAGGAAACCCTCGGCATCTCCGCTGCGCTCCGCGCCGAGACGAACACTCGGCATCTCCACTGCGCTCCGACAAGTCCTTGGTCGGTCACCTAGATATGGGGTTATTCCTTATGAAATGCCTTATATAACGCCTCAATAGAGCCTCCTGACATTGGAGGCTCTTTTTACTACTGCAACCAGATTCAATCAAGGCTTTGCTAATAAAGTTTTAAATTAGATCTTTGAGGTGAACCGTTTATACCGGATCGTCCCGAGATCTAGTTTGATTCTTCGCTATGTAGGAGTTGGCGTAGCGCTCATGGTTGGAGAGGGCGCTTCTGTAGGAGTTGATGTGCTCATCGGCAAGGACGTTGGTGAGCTTGTGCTTGTATCTTGAGGCGTTGCTGTCGATGTCGCCGAAGGCAGCGGGGTGGGAGTTGCCGTTGGGTTAACTACCGTTGTCGCCGTAGGTACTAGTGTGGATGTAGCAGTCGAGCTAGCAGTTGGTGACGGTGGAGGCAGCAACGTGTTTGTTGGTGTCAATGTGAATGTAGGGGTGAACGATGGAATAAAAGTCGGTGTAGGAGTGGGGGCCACTATGGAGCCAAGAGCCGCAGTCACATCGTCGAAGGCAATATCATAGGTCGCTCCGCTTGTATTTTCTCCCAACTGCAAGCGCTGGATCGGTGTAGTGCCGAGTGCCTCGGTCCGGGTCAATGTACTTACCGGGGATTCGTTGTACCAGACCTCGACTTGACTGGCTGTGCCAGCGATCTTCACATGAACTTGCAGGGTCTGCCAGCTACCCTTGCTGACGATAACGGAACTGTTGACAGAGGTACCGGCTATATCGTTGCGATAACTTAACCCACCGACATTATTAATGCTCACACTCAGGATGGATGCATCGGTGGCAGTACGGAACTTTAGCAAGTTGACGGTATTCGCAGCCTGGCTGACGACCTTGAAGCGAATGCGGTAGTAGAGATCAGTTTGAGGAGCAGCCAGAAGCTTGCGCGCATAGGTCGCCGCGCCCCCTGAACTTGTCCCTCGTGCCGCATAATTTCCGCTCGCTACCTCTCCCTGTTGGACCACCAACCCTTGGACGAGCGTCCACTGCGACAGATCACCGCTCTCAAAGCCATCGCTGAATACGACCGAGGTCTGGGATGCTGCTGTTGGAGTTAACGTTAATGTTGGAGTGTTTGTTGGAATCGACGTGGATGTAGGGGTATTTGTTATAGATAAGGTGGCTGTTGGGGTCAACGTAGAGGTTTGCGTAGCAGTAGGGGTCGATGTAGAGGTTGGAGTAACAGTTAAAGTTGGTGTGAATGTCGGTATGTCTGTTGGGGTCGACGTGGAGGTCGGCGTAAAAGTTGGGCTAGTTGTGGAGGTCGAGGTATTCGTTGGAATTGAAGTGGCTGTTGGCGACGAGGTGAATGTTGGTGTGAAGGTCGGTGTAGGAGTGGGGGCCACTATGGAGCCGAGAGCGGCAGTCACATCGTCGAAGGCGATATCATAGGTCGCTCCGCTTGTATTTTCTCCCAACTGCAAGCGCTGGATCGGTGTAGTGCCGAGAGCCTCGGTCCGGGTCAAGGTGCTTACCGGGGATTCGTTGTACCAGACCTCAACTTGACTGGCTGTATTAGCGATCTTCACATGAACTTGCAGGGTCTGCCAGCTGCCCTTGCTGACGACCACCAAACTGTTGAAAGAGGTACCGGCTATATCATTGCGATAGCTCAATGCGCCGACGTTATTGATGCTCACACTTAAAATTGACGCATCCGTGGCGGTACGGAATTTCATTAAGTTGACAGTATTAGCGGCCTGACTGACGACCTTGAACCGGATGCGGTAGTAGAGATCAGTTTGAGGTGAAGCCAGCAGCTTGCGCGCGTAGGTTGCCGCGCCCCCTGAACTTGTCCCTCGCGCCGCATAATTTCCGCTCGCTACCTCTCCCTGTTGGACCACCAACCCTTGGACGAGCGTCCACTGCGACAGATCACCGCTCTCAAAGCCATCGCTGAAAACCACCGAGGTCTGGAATGTTGCTGTTGGATTTAACGTTAATGTTGGAGTGTTTGTTGGAATCGACGTGGAT